>CAYILT010000048.1:0-16584 GCA_964364055.1 uncultured Nitrospiraceae bacterium
TTCATCTTCAGCGGAAGCTGGGCAGACGGCCCGTCATCGGAGACTTTCTTCATCACTGCCATACTCCCAAGGTGCTTTATCGCGCATTCGGCAAACCCGGATGGAGAAGGCTGATCAAAGCGGTCGGTAAGGAAGCCCTGCCGAAAAACAGTCGGAGCGGCCTTACCGCGGAACACCTGATCGAGGACTATCTGGACGCCGAGAAGTCACTCGGGCGAAAACCCCGCTACGCCTATTTTCGCGCAATGCACCGGCACGGCCTGAAAGTCCTCGTGCGCGTATTCGGAAAGCCCGGATGGAGCAAGCTTCGGAAAGCCGCGTACAAGGCAAGCGGAAACAATTTAAGGAACAGCGCCTCGGCTCAAAAGCCGCGATCGGAACGACTGAAAAAGCAAGTACGAAAAGAGCGGAAGCGGAAGTACTAAAGGAAATACGCGCATCGTACAGCGCTCTTTTAACGGCAAACAGTGGAACTTTAGGGACGTTAGTTCCTACGGTGCATAACTCTATTGGATCTCGCACGGATTGCGGAAGATGAAGACAGGGGCGGCGTAAGGAAGGATCTAAATATCAGGCTTGTACAGGGTGATGTTCGTTGCTCTTTCAAAATCCGAATCGTTCGAGGCGAGATGTAGGAGGCCCCTGTCTCGCATGATCTGGAGAATCAGGGCGTCGTTTGAAAGGAAGCCGTATTCGGTTTTAATAGCCTGGCTTTGGTCGATCAGGGCCATGGTGGTCGGGATGACCTCGATATTAAGTTGGGCGATCCTGGCGGGGATCCCGCGATTGATCTCAAGACCTTTTACCGTGTCGGGATGGTCTTTGAGATATTTTATGAGGTTCTTCGGTTGTGTATCCGGAAGGGCGAGAAAAGCTTCCTCCACCATGATGCGGTGGACCGTTTCCTGCACGATGGCCGCGGAAGTGACTCCGTGAACCGCGCCGAATTCCACGCGTTCAAGGAAATTAGTGCACGATGAGTTAAAGCGGGAAGCGGCGGAGAAGTGATAAATGAAGATGTTGGCGTCTATGAAAACCCGCGTTCCTTCAGGAAGGTCCGAGAGGCGCACGATTACGCTTCCTCCGGCAGAAATTCCGGAGCAAGGGCGATTTCTTCGATCGTCTTATTGTCAAGCCCTTTGAGTATACCGCTTGACGTCCGGGCCGCGCTGCCGATCTTTTCAAAGACGATTTTCACTTTTTCGTGCTCTTTGAGATCAAGGGCGGCGAATGGTTTTAATACGCCATTCTCATATACGGCTTCGATGGTTTTTTGCATGATATCCACCTTTCTTATGAGAATAGTGTAATTCATGCAAGGGATGGTGTCAAGTTGAAATGAGGCGGCGGCACAACGCATAATTTGTTGACGAGGCTCTTTTACCCATATATAACGTTGATGCACCCGTTGCGTTGCGATTAATGATTCCACAGTGCCGGGTCTGATATGCTTGCCTGTTGAAATGTGTTTCAAAATTGACAAACTTCATAGAGAACTTCATCAGGTCTATACTGTTAGACTCCTGTCCAGGTCTGAGTCGGTAGGTCGGGTAGAATGCAATGAAACCCGACGGTCTCTTGCAGCCGCTTTCTTCGGGCAGGCCTTTCCGGCCTGTCTTTTCTGTTTTCATTGTCTTGGCTATTTGATATAATCATCTCATGAAGAGATTGAGACTCTATCTCGAAACATCGGTTTGGAACTTCTATTTTGCGGATGATGCGCCTGAAAAGAGAGCGGAAACTCTCAAGCTCTTTGAAGAGATCAGGAGCGGCAAATATGAAGTTTACATATCAGAGTTGGTTGTCGCAGAAATTGACAGAGCGCAAGAGGGGAAAAGGACTGTTCTGAAAAAGCTCATGGACGACTATCAGCCCATTGAACTGGAGATGGATGAAAGTGTTGAGGAGTTGTCGGACAAATATCTATCGGCAAATATCGTCCCTGGCAAATATGAAAACGATGTCCTTCATATCGCATATGCTGTCGCGCATGATATGGATGTTGTCGTAAGCTGGAATATGAAGCATATCGTGAAATTGAAAACCAGAATGGAAATAAACGGCATCAATAGGAAAACGGCATCAATAGGATATATGGTTATAAGGAAATCGAGCTCTGCACGCCTGAGGAGGTAATTGACAATGAGAGCTAAAGAGCCAAAAGCGATGGAGGAAATCCACGAGATCAGGGAAAAAATGCATGAGGAGACAGCGGTCATGAGTGTGCACGACAAGCTGCTGTTTATACGAGAGAAGGCTGCTGCATTTAAGTCGAAATACGGGCTTAAAACAAAGCCGTTGCGCCGTAAGGAAGAGCATATTGCCGGTCACAAATGAACTCGTCGGTTGGTTTGGAACTTCATAGTTACTAAGGAATCAAATTCTACGCAAAATGGATAGAATATTTTTGTCAAGATCACAAAACGCCTGTCAATACGGGACAAATCGACTATCTTTGCGTACCTAATTTGGGTAAATTTGCAATTTGCAATTTGCATTTTACAATTCCGGCTTGTCCGGGTTAGGGTCTATACTGTTGGGCTCCTGTCCAGGTTTGAGCTATATGAGCTGAAGCCCAACGCATTCCGTGTCTTCTGAAATGCGCGTTATCAGCGATTGATTTCAAAAACGCTTTCAGGTAGAATCTGTTTATCAGGAGGTGAACACCATGACAAAACTCATTATTGAAACCGACGACACTTGGGCGCGTGAAAAGATAAAATTCGCCATAGATACGGAAATTCATCTGCTCAGGAAAACCGTTGAGAAGATCGAACATAAGATTCGGGCTTTCGAGGCGAAACACGGCACGCTTGACCGTCAGAAACTCTACGGCACGGTTGACGACATGATCCTCATGGAATGGGAGGGGGAGATTGAAACCCTGCGGCGCGTACAAATCAGGCTGAAATCGCTTGAGGAGATCAGCTTTGAGTATCGATAAGTATATCGGCGCCTTGGAAACCGTCATCTCCTCTCATTCTTTGTTTCGTCTTACACCCTCACCATCGATAGAAAAACCCTCGACATCGCATATCTCTCCGGCATGATAGAATTCAGGAACGGAACCGCCCTTGACTTCAAGGAGTTCATCGAAAACAAAGGACCGCTTGTCGAAAAATACCGGTATGGCTATAACTATCGGCTTGCAGGAGATGTCATCTTCCGGTACGACAACTCACCCGATCCCCACGCAAGGACATTAACTACATTTCCTCACCATAAACATCTTCCAAACGGGAAACTTATTGAATCCGACAGCCTGATTGATTTGTCCACTGTGCTTGAAGAGATTGAAGGCGCATATGCGCAAGAGGAAGAGTAACTTGCATGTGCTGGCGTCGGATTAAGAGTCATTTCAGCAGGCAATGCGGGGATGAATTCAAAGGGCGGCAAACGGCAGCCCATCTTGATAAAGGTGAGCAAGCAATCTGGCAACGGCGCTTCTGGGAACATCAGATCAGAGATGATGGCGATTTTATCAGACATGTTGAGTACATTCATTACAATCCGGTAAAGCCCGTTAGAGCCGTGGCTGTTTGCGCTGGCATGACGTATAGGCCACCACAGTGATGTGCTGCGGCGGCTCTAAACGGGCTAAAGCATGGTTTGACAAAGTCGCCTAAATTATGGCCCATTCAACCTTTCATCGCTATGTGAAACAGGGGCTTTATCATAACGATTGGGGTACTGACACTGAGGTTGAATTCGGGCATAAAGTTGGCAGAGAGTGAAAAATGATGTCGGGTTTCGCGACGCTCTACCCGACGTACCGACTCACCCACGTCAAGGTCCCTCCTTGGCCGGAGAGAAAGCTCGCATACGATGATCTTGCCTTTTGCCGCGGACCTGCGCGACCCTGTATCTCTCACCTTCCGTTTCTGGTATAATTCCGTATGATGTTCTCAGGCGTTTGTATCCTCATGTTCTCCTCTATGATCGTTCATTTCCCTCACTCGTTAAACAGGAGCGTGTGACCATGAATACCTATCGGTACGATGTCGTCATCATCGGCGCGGGGCCTGCCGGGGTCGCGGCGGCCGGAGCGCTTGCCGGGAGCGGCATTTCCGTCGCGCTGCTCGAGGCCGGCGTGTACGCTGGGGCCGAGAACTGGTCGGGCTGCGTGTACTTCACCGAGAGCCTCGCCGCTGATGACTGTTTCGGCCACAAGGCCGTCGAATCCGCGCCCTTCGAGCGGCGCGTCGTGCGGCGCGGGACGCTGGTGCATAACGGATTGGACGAGATCGGCCTGACGCTTACCGACGCCGGGGTCTTCCGGGACTGCTACACCGTCCTCAGGCCCATCTACGATCCGTACTTCGCCGAACTCGCCCGGTCAAAGGGCACCGCGCTCATCGCCAAGACCACCGTTACCTCGCTGATCCGCAAGTCCGGCAGGGTCGTCGGCGTCCAGACCAGCCGCGGGCCGCTGTATGCCGACGTCGTGTTCATCGCCGAGGGCGATGCGTCCCACCTGGTACGGTCCGAGAGACTGGAGCGCGTTCCCGAGCCCCATTATCTCCAGGGCGTCAAGGCGGTACTCTCGCTCCCAAGCGACGTGATCGAGAAGCGGTTCGGGCTGGACCAGGGCGAGGGCGCCGCGTTCGAGATCCTGGTCAGGAACGCGGCCATTGCCGGCAGGTCCGCGAAGCTGAACGTAGGCGGCTTCCTGTATACGAACCGGGACAGCCTCTCGCTGGGATATGTCCTGCCCCTGGATAATCTGAAAAAGAACTTTCGCGGAGACCACGACCGGCTCTTTGAATGGCTGAAGGGCCTGCCCGCGATCAGCGACCTGGCGAAGGACGCAACGCTCTCCGCCTACGGGACCAAGATCATCCGGAGCGGCGGCTGGCGGGAACGGCCCATCCTCGTCGAGGACGGACTGGCCGTGGGCGGCGCATCAGCGGGGCTCGGCATCGACATTCCCTTCCCGAACTTCACCGGACCGGCCGCTGCCACCGGGCTGTACTTCGCCCGCGCGGTCAAGGGACTCCTGAAGGATGGACATGGTCTGGACGCGAAGAACCTCACCCGGGCCTACCTTGCACCACTGAAAGAAAGCGTGTACGGCAGGAACGCGCAGTACCTGTCGGCTTGGCCGGGATACTTCGGAAGGTCGCGTGTCCTCTTCGGCAGGACCGCGGACATGCTCTGCGGTACCGCGCATTTCCTCTCGAGCGGCAGTCTCGTCGAGACCGGCCGCTTCCTCAGAAGCCACCTGCTCTCATTCCGGGCGCTTAGGGAATTCATCACCGACAATTTGTCCGCAATAAGCGCTCTCAGGCTCTGGAAACCGCTGATCATGACCCTGCTTAACCCTGCGACCTTTGCGGCGTGGATCGGGAACCAGCTGAAAGCAGCACCGCTACATGACAAACGGCTCGCCCTGGTCCTGAACATCGGCGGGAAAAAGATCGATGCGCCGACCCTGCCCTGGCCGGTCGGAGGACTGCTCGGTCGGCTTTCGCCTGCCTTGGCGCGGGCCCTGGCGACCCTGTACGCCAACACCGACGAACCGGCGCAGGACCGGTTCTTGAAAGCGGTGCGGACCGTGCTCCGCTCCTTCAGATTGTCCGATATCATTGTCCTTCCCGCCTTCGGGTGCCTTCTCTTTTTCATTGCCCTCGGTACCGCGGTCGGGGACGCCTTCCGCTTCTATTTATTGAAGGTTCCTGTTGACAAGCTCCTGGCGGAGCCGGTCATGGCCTACAACGATGCCCAGCGAAAAGCGCGGGACCTCGACGCGGTGAAACCTTCGATGAGCCTCGAAGCGAAGCTCGCCACGAACACCTACCACGTGGGCGGCGCATCGCACATCAGGGCCCTCTGGCCGGTCTCGATCGCCGGCCAGCCGGACATGTCCCGGGCCGGCCTCTGGTGGGTCTGTCCGGCAAAGGTCTACGGATACGACGCGCCTCTCATGGGCCGCGGCAAGGTGACCGTGAACTGGGAGAACTGCATCAAGTGCGAGTCCTGCTGGCGCGCCGAACCGGCCCGCGCAATGTGGGGCAGGTTCACGGACCACGGGCTCATCTACCGGCCCGAGAGCGGCGCACTGGCCGGTCTTCGGGGAGCACTGAAGCAGAGCGCCGGTGTACGAGCCCCGGAAAAACATGCCCGCGTGGTCGACCGGAAGCTGTGGTACGTGAGCGGGAATATCGCCGGCGCCGTGGGCTCCGTCATGAACGCGGCGGCGGCTTTCAGGGACGCCCTCGATCGCCTTCCGGCCTCGCCCGACGCGGGCAGAGATTCCTGGCCGCGCGCACTGGGTACACGGTTGATCGAGAAGATGACAAAGCTGGAAGATCTGCTGCTTGCCGACGAGCGCCCCGACACGGCCCGCGAGATAGCCGAAGAGAAAGCCCATATCGGGCTCAGACTCGCTGAAGACCGGTTGTTTCATGCGCGCTATGCGGTCTCGCGGCTCGAAGACCTGCTGCGCTCCTGGACCGAGGACCTTCTTCCCCCGCGATTCGAAGAAGCGCCCCCCACGCGCGTGGAAGGAACAAGCATATCGTACGATGATCTGTCCCGGCTCTTCCCGGACCGCATCGTAAAACAGTGGGAAGAGGAGCCCATGCCACAAGAATGGGCGGAGAAGCTTGGACAATTCATCAGGGAACACCGCCATTCCGCCCTCTCCGTTATCCGTGCGCTCTCGTCCGTCAGCCCGGCGCTTGGCCTGATCGCCGCCCGCCAGATGCAGGCGATGCGGGTCCTTGACCACGCGGAACGACCAGCCATGCATGGTGTCTGTGCCTTCAGCGGCGAGAACCTTCGTGTCGCGGAAAGCAGCGAAGGTCTCAGGCTTACCGGCACGCTGCACTTCGTGCCCACCGCAGCAAGCACTGCTCTTCTCTTGATCGCCGGCGGCAAGGGCATCGTGGTCCCGTTCACCGCGCCGGGGGTCGTCATCACCGCCACGCCGGCCATCGGGTTCCGGGCCGCCGCCCTCTCCTCGGTCGCGCTCGACTGCCTGGTGAAGGAAAAGGACGTTTTCCCGGTCCGGGAGAGCGGGGAGATTGATCACGCTTCCTATCTCGCCATCGCCCTCGGCGCAGGAGACTACCTTTGCCGACGCGCGAAGGAGCATGCCGCAAGCAGGGTCCAGTTCCCCGGCCAGATGCTCGACACCGAGGGTCGTGACGGCATCGCCAAGCTCGGAGCGGTCAAGGCGCTCGTCTCCCGCGTCGAAGCATGGAGGCTATTGCTGGAAACGTTGTATGATCACGTATCACGCCTAACGCCTAACGCCTCACGGGAGTTCGATCTTTTCTGTTCATCTCTCGCCTCCCTCGCCTTCGGTCCGGAGAACGGCTGCATGGCCTACGACGCCGGCCAGGTCTTCGGCGGGTTCGCCTTCTCCGAGGATGACCTCCTGTCACGGTTCTACCGCGACAGTTCCCTCTTCCGCTTCCTTTCCCCGGGGTACCGGGCGGCCGAAGCGCTGCATGCGGGTCTTTCCGGCAAAGACCTCGGCGAAGCCCTTTCCCAAGAGCTCGGAAACCTCTCCGGGATCAGCGGCGCGCCTCTTGGCACGCTCGTGGAACAATGGAACGAAGTACGAACGGCCTATGAGAACATCCACGTAGGGTCTGACGCCCTGTACGCCGGCGATGCGGCCGCTCTTCTGCTCGGCATCCGCGCCCTGCTCGCGGTGATCGAACAGCGGCTCGAAGAGGGAACGAGCATGGAGCAGGAAGCCGCCTCGGCCGAGGTCCTGCTCGGACTTGCGGAGAAAGCGGTCATGAAGGCCGCGCTGACCGCGGGCAGCGGCGGCGTATCTCCTGCCGCGCTCTTCCCCGTTGCCCCGGACGTCGCCGCGGTCGCACTGGACCAGGACTACGAGAGCTTCTGCGCGCGGAAAGGCAGGCCTCACCGCTCCGGCGCCTTCCTTGTTTCCGTCTTCGACCGGTCGCCGCGCTACGTGCCGGAGATGCAGCTCCATGATCCAAAACTCAGACAGCTCTGGAGCGAACTCGTGGACTGGTTCAAAGCGAACGGGAGCGGCAAACGCTTCGAGGGAATGCATTTCGAGCGTTATGTAGAGCAGCTCCACAATCTGCCGGCGGAGTTCCTCGCGGCGGTGAAGCGGAACAAGTGGCTTGCGACCACCATACCGGCATCGGAGGATGGATTAGCATGGCGCAAGGCCGGATACTACGTCCTGAACTCGGCCGCCGGGAGCTTCGGCGACGCCGCTGTCTGCCTGCTGATCATGGCGAACACGAGCATCGGCACCACGCCGGTGCTGCTGGGGCTGGAGGATGAGCTCCCCCGGGTACGAGAGGAGCTCACGCCCCTCGCCCTTGACCCGAAGCGGCTCGGCGAGATCGGCGGCCGCATGAAGCGGCTGGTCGCGTCGTTCACCAACCCGAGTCCGGGATGGATCCGGAAGGAGTACACGGCCGTCATGAAGCTCGTGGACGGCCGCATCCGCCGCACGCGCGTCGTCAAGTATCTCTCGGCAAATTTCCTGCGCGCCTTCTATGGCGCCGGCATCGCGGGAAAGCGCGGCGACTTCGGCGCGTTCACGACGGGCCTCGTCCACGCCGCATCGCTCTTCGAGCGCATCATGCCCGAGGTGCGCGCAGCTCTGGAAGAACTTCCCCGGCGGGAGAAGGCCCACCGGCTCTTCCTGCGGAACCTCGGCCACGGCGGCGTCAGCGCCTTTGCCCTGACCGAGCCGACCGCCGGCTCCGACTCCGGCGGCGTCAAGACCCTGGCCGTGCTCAAGACCGCCATGCTCGCGCCCCTGCCCGACGGCCGCTTCGTCTTCTCGCGCGTGGGAGAGCTCGACACGAGCAAGCGCTACCTGATCGACGCCGACCGGGTCGCGTTCTCCGGGGACGGCATGGTCTACCGGACGCCCGACGACACGCTTGCCCCCATCCGGTACGACCGCTACGACTACGCCACCGACGAAGGCGTACGCGCCTACGAATACCGGGGCACGGTCTGCGAGTTCCACGACATCGGCCAGGTCCGGCCGACCGGCGCCGGCCCGAGGTACGAGTACTACAGCCTTACGGGCGCCAAGATGTGGATCACGAACGGGAGCCTGGCCTCGCAGTTCTGTCTCTACGCCCAGACGCCGGAAGGCGTCACGGGCTTCATGGTGGACCGCCACGCCGAAGGGCTGAAGGTCGGCGCCGACGAGCAGAAGACCGGCCAGCGCGGTTCGCCGACGAACGAGATATCCCTCGACAGCGTGCGCGTGCCGCGCGAGGCCGTGATCGGCTACGAAGGCCACGGCCAGGTGAACGCCCTGGAAACGCTGAACGTGGGCCGCTGCGGCCTGGCGGTCGTCGCCGGCGCGCTCGCCCGAAAGCTCATGGCAGAGGCGTCACACGCCGTCCCGCTGACCGAGCAGCGGGACCGCCTGCTCGGCGAGGCAGCCGCGATCCAGTTCGGCAGCGAGTCCCTTGCCTATTACCTGATCGGCCTCTTCGACCGCCCCCATGAGTCCGTGCGGATGGAGTCTGCCATCGCCAAGTACGTCTGCTCCGAGGACGTCCACGAGATCATCTCGCTCATCGAGAGGGCCTATGGGCCCTCGGGACAGACCGAGCGGTTCCTGCTCGAGAAGGCCCGGCGCGACGCCCGCATCCTGAACATCTATGAAGGGACCAATGAAGTACAGAGGTTCCTCATCCTGAAGGACCTGATCGGCCAGGCAGCGGACTGGCCCGTACTGCCGGAGCGCCTCCCCGAACGGCCGGATGATAATGCAGCGATGACGCTCGGACGCTGGAAGAACAGGCTCCGGGTGCACGTCATGGCCGTTCGGGAGCAGCTTGGCGACGCCGCGTGGTCGGACGCCATGCTCCAGCCGGCGCTCTTTCCCCTTGCCGAGATGGCCGGCGAGGTCCTGCGGCTCGAATGCGTTTTCTACCGCCTTGAATGGCTCGGGGCGCGCAGGGAGCTCCTGGGCCCGTCCTATGTCGAACCCCTTCTTGTTGCCGGACAGCGCGCTACGCAACGCGCGATCGCACACCTGGAGCATCTCGACCGTTCTTTCAGCAAAGCATGGAACTGGATATCCCGCGATCTCGACGTCCCTGAAGTGCGGGCGGCGGACGCGGCGTTGGACCGGGCCGGGGAAAAGATCGTGGCTCATCATGAGCGCGCTGGTGCCATAACAGCTCCTCTCCGCATCCTCTCGATCGTCAGGCCGACGGCCGATCTCTCGCCCGTTCCCCGACTGACCGAGGGAACGCTCAGCGAGCTCGTCTGGGAAGCGGACCCTCTCGACCGGTCAGGGCTGGATCAGGCGCTTAGCCTCAAGGCCGCGAGCGGTCCGAACGTAATCGTTGACGTGCTCCTGCCGGGCGGGAACGAGCGGGAACAGCTCCTGAGCTCGATCGCGCCAACAGCCGATCGTCTGATCAGACTGGAAACGAATGCGGTGAACGGGACCCTTCTGGCCGGGGTCGTGAAAGAACTGGAACTGAACGGGAGATACGATCTTATTGTCATGGGAGCAAGCTCGCTTGACGGCGATCATCATATCGCGCCATTTATCGCGGGGGCCATGACGAGACCCTATCTGGCCGTTCCGCGCATAGCGACAAAGGCCGATGGCTCGGGAGTCGATGGCGCTTCCATGCCGTCGGTCATCGGCATCACCCACGTGTCGGCGGCCCATGAGCACAGCATCAACGATCTGGTGAGCGCGTTCTCCCGGAGCGTCATGGTGATGAAACCATCAGCAGGCACACCTGCGCCCGCCCCGCGCTTCTCCCGGCCTGCAGCCGCGTCGACCGCGATGAAGGTCATCACTACGGTCAGGGATGCAGCCGTCTTCCTTAAGAACTATGCGGCAGCGGCGAGCGCGGCGAAAACGGAAGCCTATACCGGGACCATCGGCAGTGGACGGCCGGCAGGCGGACCTGTTGTCTGGTCGGTCCTGGACCACTCCGGCGGAAAGGAAAATCTTGCCGCGCTCCGGGCCTGCCGCATCGCCGCGGACCTCTTCGGCAAGAACGCCTGCGTCCTCGTCGCAGCGCCCAGGGACCAATGGTCGTCCCTGCTCGGTCTCGCCCGGGCGAACGGTATTGACAAGGCATTCTGCCTCGACACGAAGGGCGGCGCGCTCTCCTCGCCAGGCAGACTTCAGGTCCTCCGGCTCATCATGAAGGAAACGGGATCCCCCATGATCGTCGGCGGAGCGGCATGGAACGACGCCTTCGGAACGGCAGCTGGTAGATATGCAGGGAAGGACCCGGGCCAGATCGCATCGGGCGTCACCCATCTCAAGCGGAACGCCGACGGCTATCTCGATGTCTCGATCGCTGTCTACGCGGGAAAGCTGGTGAGAGAAGAGCGCATAGCTGACGGGAGCGCATTCCTGACCATGAGCGGCGATGCTGAGCTTTCTGTTCAGCATGTTCGCGAGGGCTTCACCGCTGTGGCTGTGGACGTTGAAGTGAAGCCCGACTGGACAACCCCGCTCACGCCGCCCGCGGAGCCGACGCTGTCCACCGCCGACGTGATCATCGACATCGGTTACGGCATCAGGGATACAGCGGGGATGGAATTGGCGAGGGAACTCAAAAAGAAGCTTGAAGGAATGGGACTCGCGCCTATGTTCGGCGCTACGCGCAAGGTCACGCAGGACCTGAAGCTCCTGCCGTTGGAGGCACAGATCGGCCAGACCGGTGTGGCCGTGAACCCGAAGATCATCATCTGCCTCGGCATCTCCGGCGCGCCGCAGCACATCGATTATCTCGGCGCCCGCGCCGAGGTCCTGTGCTTCAATAAAGATCCGGAAGCGCCGCTCATGAAGTTGAACCAGATGCACCCCGCCCCGCGCGTCCACCCGATCGAAGGAGACCTGTTCGTGACGGTGCGGGAGCTAATTGAGGCTCTGGGGTGAAAAACGCGAAGAATTTCTCATTGACACAAAGTAATCGGCTATATAGACTACTTACTGAAGTTGTTGTAGTTGCCGTCCTTTCAATATAAAGTTGCAAACTGTACATCTACACCATGCCACCGGCCAGATAACTTTCATGAGATAGCAACTTGCATATAAATAATCTAATCCAGATATAAGCATTATTCTTTTTCAATTCTTATAATCCGTATTTATGGAATAGTCAGGAATGTTTTTCATAACTCATTGACTTTATAAATGTTCAATGATACAGTTCCGTTCATATAAACACTGGTTGAGGCTGTAGAAAAACCCCCTGAAAGGCTCATTTTTGCCCTATCAGGGTGGCAATGAAATTTCACTGATGATAATAAGAATGATGACACCGATGCTTCTGAGCCCGAATGACGGGCTTTCCCTCACCTGGTTATCACCGAGCGACTTCACAGAAGTTTAATCGCACTGGACGAAGCCTGGTGCGTTGGGGTTTGAAAAGGTACTTATTCTACAGACTCGTTAGGTTCCCAAAATGGACAACAAAATCACTGATGAACAATTGCTAAAGAATATTCGTGAACAGATTGATCTGTTACGGGGAGAGTTCATTAATCATCTCGATTCCTTTGAAAAAACCATGAGATCTCGTTTGCTTGGAATATTTGAGGAATGGAAACAAATCAATCTGAGACGGATTGTCGATTTAGCAGATGCTGCTCATGAAATGTTTAACCAAGGGAGATTAGTGCCTGCCTGCACTTTGACGCGTTCTGTTTTTGAAACAGTTGGGGTTCAATACTATGTATACAAAAAAATAATTAACCACACTTCAAAACCCGACCCGGAATTTATTCACAAACTTTTAATAGCAGCTGTTTTCGGAAGAAAGGACGTGACCGGGTGGGACAAACCAATTCACGTACTAGACGCGATTGACTTCATGGATAAAGAATTTCAAGGCGCGCGCTCGGAATATGATCACCTTTGTGAGTACGCCCATCCCAATTTGAAGGGCGGTTTCGGAGCTTATGCGCGTATGGACGAACGCACGCTGGTGACTAATTTTGGTACCAATCCAATGGGATTGGAAATGGGGACCTGGGGACTCGAGTCGCTAGACCTTATTTTAATGATCGGAGTAAACGTCAATAATCTTTTAAATGCCTTCCGCTCCGAGTTCGCAACCATGGTAAATAAGCACGCACCTATAGACTGCTATAAAACATCCTAATCGGGGACAGTCCGTTGGTCGAGTAGAGCGTCTGCGGAACCCGACGAAGTTTTCAGCATTCTGCTCGAGAGGGTCGCGAAAATCGCGCCCCGCTGCCGAGCCGTTGAAAATATAAAAAATGAGACATATCACAAAAGAAGATGTTGAAGCAATCCGTGAACCTTGGGTGTGGGACCTCGGAAATCGCATTCTCTATGATATGTGTAGGTCTTATCCAGGACACACCGAACATGATGAGATTATCGCGAAAATTTGGCTCATTGGGCGCTCATATGCGGCCGCAATTGAACGCCGCAAGAATGCAAAACACATTGGGGACGATTTCTATGAGACTGTTGTGGCTCCGACAATGCGGAGTCAACCGATAGACTTGTGGCTTGATTCAATACAAAATATAGATAAATCGGGCTGTGCGAAAACGGTCGCAATACACAAGAAACTAATGGACGTGTTTCAGTCGATTACCGATCTCGAAAAACGATCATTGGCTGCTAAATACTTGCACTTCCACAAGCCCAATGCCTTTTTCATTTACGATAGCAGAGCTCGGCAATCAATCACTAAAGTCGTTCCACGACTCAACGAAATACCAGAATTGAAAGCAGATGAATACGACCCAGAGTACAGAGACTTTGTCAGACGGTGTGTCTGGCTTCGAGATCATGTCCAGAAGAATCTTGGGACAGAACTAACACCACGGGAAATAGACAAACTGCTTTTGATGATCGCCAATGATGAAATAAGAACTCAGATAAAATGATCGGCAGGCTGATTCCAACCTGCGCCTCGACAGCGACGCGCCAAAGGCGGCGCGTCAGGCGCGCGTTGGCTCCGGCAAAAATACCGCTCTACGCCAACCAGCAGCTCCAGTCGGACAAAGCCGCTGAGCATTCAAAAAAAAGCAAAGGAGAATCCACATGGCAATGGTATCGTTCAATCTTCTGGCAGAAGTAACTAATCAAGGTTACTCGTACAACGTTACTCTTGAAGAGCTTGCGAATTTGGCGCGTTTGAATGTTGAGATGAAAGCAGATAACCCTAAAAACAAGTCTTTACCTGAAAACAGTCAGGGCGTAGATCTCACCGCTGACGACTGTGAAGCTCTTGGTAAACATCTTATCGCTGTTGCCGAAAGACTTCGCCGCGTCAAAATCAAAAGAAATAGATAGAGAGGATATAAATTAACGAAAGGCGGTTGATCATGAGAAAAACGATATTTACGCTCATAATTTTGTTGCTTGCGTCACCCTTTGTCGAAGCCAAAGATGCCAAGCATTCCAGTAAGCAATCTCCACCCGATATTTTTCTCGGATTCCAAACATTGCCCTTTGGTTCATCTCATGGCGAAGTTAGGCAGTATTTGATTGACAAAAACTATCTTCCGTTCGATTCGCGTAAAGAAGGTTATTACGACGATAAGCTCACACGCGCCATTCGCATTCACGATTTTAAATTAGGTTCGTTGACTGTTGCCGTTGTTTTTTTGTTTAATCACAATTATAAATTCTATGCCTTTTATTTTGAGACAATGCAATTAGATGCCGGTCATTTTAATACCATTGTTCAAGTTTCGGGACGGGTTTTAACGGATGTTTTTAAAGCTAAATATGGAACTCCAAAAAAATGCTTTGAACCCACGTTTATTGATCTCAAGACTGGTAGTACATCATATCTCTGCACGTGGAATCAAAATGACCTAGAAATTTATACTGGCTTTTCAAAAGAGGCATTGATTGGTCAATGGGCGGAGACGACAGGATTCCAATACGCTGCTGTTGGCTATGTTAGTTTGAAATCGATGGGAAAAGAGCAAGAAGAATTTGAACGAACCACTGAAAATGAAGACACCAAAGAAGCAGTAGGTAATTTTTAAACTTATAGAGACGGTCATCGAACTAATGCGGGGCACACCCGCCAACCAGCGGGTCGAGAGGGGCGTGCCGCCCCTCACCCGCGCGTTATTTGTTTCGACAAATCGGCAGCTCATAGCAGCGAGTGAAGTGAGCCCGCCCGTGTAAAACGCATCATCGTTATCATGACCGACCAGGACTGCATCCGGTTCCTCCAATGGGCGCTGCCGCGGCTCCGGCTGCGGTGGACGGGGTTCCGGAAGGTGCGCAGGCAGGTCTGCAAACGCATCTCCTCGCGCATGCGGGAACTGGAACTTCCCGATGCCACGGCCTATTGCTCCTATCTTGAACAGCGACCGGACGAGTGGCAGGTCCTCGACTCCCTCTGCCGCGTCACCATTTCCCGGTTCTTCCGCGACAAACGCGTCTTTCAATTCCTGGAACAGCAGGTCCTGCCGCATCTTGCATCGCTGGCGACCGAACAGGGAAACAGGGAATTGCAGTGCTGGAGCATCGGGTGCGCTTCGGGCGAAGAGCCGTACACGCTGGCCATCCTCTGGGAAACGGTCTTCCGGACGAGGTTCCCCGGCATCACGATCAGGATCATCGCGACCGATGCGGACGAAACGATGATCGAACGAAGCCGGGGAGGTTGTTACTCTGCCGGCAGCCTCAAGGAACTTCCGGTGGAGTGGGTGGCCAGGGCATTCAAGGCATCAGGCGGGAAATACTGTATCAGCGATGACATCAAGGAGAACGTAACGTTCCTCCGGCAGGACATCAGGACGTCGGCCCCCGAGGGCCGATTTCACCTCGTCCTGTGCAGGAACAGCGTGTTCACCTATTTTGACGATCTCCTGCAGGAAGAAATGCTTGAGCGGATCGCGGCAAGGCTTCTCCCCGGCGGGGCGCTCGTCATCGGCATCCATGAGTCGTTTCCTCATGGACAGGGACGGGAACGGTTCGAGGTCTGGTTGGACCGGTTGAAGATATACAGGATAGGAACGGGTTAGCAGGCTGACGCGAGGTTGGGCGGGAGTTCTTCCCCGCCGCGTTCCCCTATGCGGCATCTTCTCCGACAGTAACTCGCCCATCTTTTTATCGACCGTAGCTATATGACTGGTGAACCAGTCATTCAGCTTGCGCACGATATCGACGCCCACGAGCCATTTTCTCAGCCTGCCAATCTATAGCTTCCTTTTACACACTGCGAAAATCTTATCCTTGTCGCTTCCCCATGAAAAGCATTGACAATGTGTAGCCAGATGGCTACAATGTGTTTGGTGCATGAAATTCGCAAAACCGATACTTACGTCCAGTGGCTTGATGGGCTGCGCGATATCCATGCACGCGCTCGCGTTCTGGCTCGTGTCGAACGCCTGGCCGCAGGGAACCCAGGAGATGTAAAACCGGTTGGTGAGGGCGTTTCGGAATTGCGGATCGATTACGGCCCCGGTTATCGGGTGTATTTCACTTTGCGCGGACGCACCGTAGTAATCTTGCTGGCAGGGGGCGATAAACGCACTCAGGCCGCCGACATCAAAACTGCGCTGCGCCTCGCACGCAATCTTTAGTTACTAAGGAATCAAATTCTACGCAAAATGGATAGAATATTTTTGTCAAGA
>CAYILT010000049.1:0-16522 GCA_964364055.1 uncultured Nitrospiraceae bacterium
ATCGAGAGGTGGAACGCAAGAACTTTTTTGCAACCCCGTAACTGAAGGCTTACCCCCAAAGTGCCTCCCCAAAGTGCCCCCAGAACAGAATGTAAATTCAATGTTCAAGATTCAGAAAAGCCAATAGGCCTGCATTTTTCGTGGAGGCATGTCAATAATGAACAACAACGTCGTCTGGCACCATGCCACAGTCACCCGGAAACGCCGCGAGGAAATGAATCCAGGAGCGACCGCATTCCCCGTAGTTTGCTGTGGGGTTAGCGAACGATTAGAATAACGATAGATTCCTTGAAGAATCGAAGACTCCATCGATTATACCTCCACAAAAAGCATCTTGCTAAAAGCCGCGTATTTCAGTATTATAAAATTATCGGATAAACGGGATTGGAGCAAAAAAGGAGGTGATCAATATGGGAATATCCGTCAATATACCGGACAAAATGACTGAGTACATCAAGGAACCCTATGATAATTCCGTACAGGAGCTGCTTGCGGTCGAACTGTACCGTGAGGGTCGGCTTACGCTGCGACAGGCGGCGGATATGCTGAATGTCGGCACTCAGGAAATGATCGATGTGCTTTTAAGAAGAAAAAGCTATTTAAACTACGGACGGGAAGAACTGAATGAAGACATCTCCTACGCCTGTAGTTAGCGACGCCGATGTGCTCATCCACTTGGCAAAGCTTGGGAAGCTTCCGCTTCTGCGGGCGTTGTATGAACGTGTCTCGATTCCCGAATATGTACGACAGGAGATCACGTCCAAAGATGATCACGGGATAACCGAGGCGATTGGTTCCTATTTGATCGTTCATCGTCAGAAGCGCTTTCCCTCCTTGAGCGGATGCGGTCTGCGGATTTCAGAATCCATCCTGATTTAATTCAGGAAGCGATAAATACCTTACGTGAATAGTAAATTCTTTTGACCACTATAACGTTGCCATGCCTCGCCGCGCCCACCTCGACACAGAGGGTAACCGGCGTTCTGCACCAGGCAATACTTGGGGACTATAAGATGTTCCCAAAGTGCCTCCCCAAAGTGCCCCCAGAACAGAATGTAAATTCAATGTTCAAGATTCAGAAAAGCCAATAGGCCTGCATAATTTGTGGAGGCATGTCAATAATGAACAATAACGTCGTCTGGCATCATGCCACAGTCACCCGGAAACGCCGTGAGGAGATGAACGGCCACAAGAGCGTCATTCTCTGGTTTACCGGTCTTTCCAACTCTGGCAAATCTACCGTCGCCCACGCAACCGAGGAGCAGTTGCATACACTGGGTTGCCGCACCTTCGTGTTCGACGGCGACAATGTGCGTCACGGGCTGTGCGCGGACCTTGGTTTCTCGCGAGAGGACCGGGATGAGAATATCCGCAGGGTCGGCGAAATGGCCAAACTATTCATCGAGGCGGGGGTGATCGCGTTGACGGCGTTCATATCCCCGTTCCGCGGTGAGCGCCACCGGGTGCGCAACCTCGTTCAGGAAGGGGACTTTCTCGAGATCTATTGCAAGTGCCCCCTTGAGGTCTGCGAGCAGAGGGATGTGAAGGGGCATTACAAGAAGGCAAGGGCGGGAGAGATCAAGGAGTTCACCGGCATTTCCTCACCGTACGAGGAACCCGTGCATCCGGACCTGGTCCTCGCCACGGACACGATGACCGTCGAACAATGTGTTGACGCGGTTGTTCAACTGCTGACACAGCGGGAAGTCATAAAAAATAACTAATTCAAGGTTCAACGTTTAAGGTTCAAGGATTGGATACGCGATTCAATATTTAACATTTGGGAATCAAGAACCACTTAAAAGCACCGATTAAAGCAGTTCTTCGTGAGCTCGCTTAGAAGCGCCTACTTTTGGTCGTATGCTTCGTGGTGAGGAAGGATTATTCAAAGGTTAAGGTTCAAGGTTCAACAGAGACGTAAAAAAGCGTGCCAGCCTGCGATCGAGTAAGCTGATTAACCAAAGGAACTTCCCATGATCCTCGTGACCAACGACGACGGCGTCTATTCGCCCGGAATCCAGCTGCTTGCCAGGCGCTTGAAGGCCCTTGACAAAGTCATTATCGTGGCGCCGGACCGGGAGAGGAGCGCCGCCGGCCATTCCATGACGCTCCACCGTCCCCTGCTGATCGAAGAGGTGAAGGACGGGGTCTACAGCGTGAACGGGACGCCCACGGACTGCGTGAATATCGCGGTCAAGGGCCTCCTGAAGGAAACGCCGAAGCTCGTTGTCTCGGGGATCAACAAGGGCCCGAACATGGGCGATGACGTGACCTACTCAGGCACGGTGGCCGGCGCCATCGAGGCGCTGATCCTCGGCATCCCGTCCTTCTCCATTTCCCTTGCCGCCCGCGAGAATTTCCGCTTTGCCGACGCATCGGAGGCCGCCCTGCAGGTCGCCCGCATGGTCCTGGAACAGGGCCTGTCCAAAGGGACGCTCCTGAACGTGAACGTGCCTAACCTGCCGGTATCGGAGTTCAAGGGAACGGCCGTCACCCGTCTCGGCAAGCGCATCTATCACCAGATGACCGTGGAGCGGATCGACCCGCGCGGCAAGAAATACTACTGGATCGGAGGAGGGGAGCCGGAGTGGGAGCACCAGCCCGGCACGGACTTCGACGCCATAGACCGGGGCATGGTCTCCATCACTCCGCTGCACCTGGACCTCACAGACTACGCCGCCTTTGATGCGCTCAAGTCAGCCGAGAAACTCACCTATGGGCCTGTGACCCATCATGAATAAAGATCAGAAGAACTTTTCTCACCACGAAGCTAACGAAGAACACGAAGAAGATCTTGAATATATAAAGTGTTTTTGAACGCTTGCCGGTCCGCGAGCTTGATAGCTTTATCGACTTCCCTGCGACCAGTTCTTGACGCGGAATGGAATGTGGAGTATTATAGCTATAATAATACACATTAAAGAGAGGACCTCATGAGAACGATTCAAATGACCCTGGATGACGAACTGGTTGAGACCGTTGACCAGGTAGTTAAAAAATTGAAGACCACCCGCTCCGCTTTTGCACGCAAGGCATTAAAGGATGCCATCGCTCAGGTGAACATCAAAATGCTCGAAAGTCGGCATAAAAAGGGATACGTGCACCGGCCCGCTGCCAAAACAGAATTCAGCGTTTGGGAGACAGAACAGGAGTGGGGCGATCTATGAAGCGGGGAGAGGTGAGATGGTACCGGTTCAAGCATCCCGGCAAAAAACATCCCGTGGTCATTTTGACGAGAACTTCGATCCTGGAATACCTGGGTGAAGCGACGGTCGCGCCGGTAACCTCAACGGTCCGCGACCTCCCGAGCGAAGTACCGTTATCCCGTCTGGACGGCATGCAAAATGATTGTGCCGTGAATTGTGACCACCTGCAAACGGTATCACAATCGAACATCGGGCCATTGATCACCACCTTATCAAAAGAAAAGCTCGATGACATCCGCGATGCCATACGGTTCGCTTTGAACCTCTGAGTACGGTCAGCGTTCCCTCTTTCACGGGCTTTATTCCTTCTTGCAATTAACGCTCAATTCATCTAAACTTCATACATGCAGTCACGAACCGCGATTCTTTCCATTGAGGACATCCGCAGCCGGCTGGAGCCGCTCTATCACGACTCCGGCTTGCAGCTTATTGTCCTTTTCGGCTCTCTCGCGAAGGGGCGGAGGAACCGCAGAAGCGATATCGATCTGGCGTTCCTGTATGATGTGCCGTTCGACATTGTGCAGGTGACGAACCGCGTTTCTCAGCTGTTGCGCAGCGACGCGATAGACGTTGTCGATCTTCGGACCGCGAGCCCCTTGCTCAAGTTCTCTGCCATGCAAGACGGGAAGGCGCTGTACGAACGCTCTCCGGGAATATTTTCCTCTTTCTACTCCATTGCATTTAGAAGGTATGTCGACACGAAAAAGCTGCGTGATGCGCAGCGGTTGGCGGTCCGGAACTATCTCGCCGGGCAGGTGCGCCCATGACGCCCGTGGACCGCGACATCGTCGTGCGGAAACTTGCCGTGATCATCGGGAGCCTGAAAGCCCTTGAAGCGGTCCGAACGATGACCGGGGAACAGTTCGCGCGGGACCTGTATATGCGGAAGGCCACCGAGCGGCTGCTGCAGGAACTCATCGAGGCGGCCATCGATATCAATACCCACCTGATCGTCGGGTCCGGAAAGGCGGCGCCGGACGATTACTATGATAGTTTTATTCTGGCGGGACAGTACGCGCTGGTCCCCGCAGAGCTGGCAGGCGAGCTCGCCCCCTCCGCGGGCCTCAGAAACAGGCTTGTCCACGAGTACGATGTGCTCGACCAGTCGCTGGTGCTCGAGGCGGCGAAAAAGGCCCTCTCGCTCTATGCCCGGTATGTCGGGGCTGTCGAGAGATATCTCGGATAGGACCGCCCAAGGCCATCGTTTGCGAACAGACCTTGAATCTAAAAAAAGTGAATTGTAGCTATTTATTCATTCCGCTTGATCGCATGTAAACCTGCCAACTGATCTCATGCCCCCTGACTTCACAAAAGAACGCGACCGCATGGTGGACGAGCAGATCGTCTCCCGCGGCGTACGTGATCCGCGGGTACTCGCCGCGATGGGCAAGGTGCCGCGCCACGAGTTCATGCCCGAGGCCTTGCGCGCTCAGGCCTACGGCGACCACGCCATGCCTATCGGAGAAGGCCAGACCATCTCCCAGCCCTACATCGTTGCGCTCATGACCGAGCTCCTGGAGCTCAAGAGCACCGACCGCGTCCTCGAGATCGGGACCGGTTCCGGCTACCAGGCCGCGGTCCTTTCAGAGCTCTGTGAGAAGGTATTCACGATAGAAAGGGTGAAGACTCTCGCCGACAAGGCCCGGGCGATCCTGGACCGGCTTGGCTGCCGGAATGTGGCCATGAAGGTCTACGACGGGACCTACGGGTGGAAGGAGATGGCGCCTTTTGATGCCATCATCGTTACCGCGGCAGCGCCCGATGTGCCCTCCGCACTGATCGAGCAGCTCAGGGAAGGCGGCAGGCTGGTGATTCCCGTGGGAGAGCGGTTCACCCAGGTCCTCAAAAAGGTGATCAAGTCACCTGCCGGTCTGGTGACGCAGACCAGCATCCCCTGCATGTTCGTGCCGCTCATCGGGGCGCATGGATGGAAAGAGTGATAAACTCATTCAAGGTTCAAGATTCAATCAGTCCTTCGTTCCAACCTTGATGATGTTCGTGTCGCTCACTTCGATGAGCCCTTTATGTACAATAGAGGTGATCTCGAGGAGGATGCTGTCGATCTTCTCCCCGCTATCCACCACTTCGATCTTGACCGGCAGGGTCGTTGAAAGCTCCAGAATCTTGGCGGTATGGAACACCCGGTCGCTTCCATAGCCCTCTATGCCCCGGAAGACACTGGCGCCGGCTATCTTCCTTTTATAGAAAATGTCCAGCAGGACCTCATAAACGGGTTTCCCGTGTATCTTGTCGGACTCATCTATATATATAGTAAGCTTCTTTGCCGGTCCGGTTTTCAACATGGCATGCTCCTTTCAAAAAGCTGGCAGGCTAAAAGCTCTTCGCCATCACTTCTCCCAGTTTCAAGGCGATAAACCCCACGATGACGCTCAGGACCACGTTGAGTCCCGCAAAGAGCCACTCGCCGTCCTTCAGCAGGGCCCCGGTCTCGTACTCGAAGGTCGAGAAGGTGGTGTAGGCGCCGAGGAACCCGACGACGAGCAGGAGCCGCCACTGGGGGTCCTCGGTAAAACGCTCCGCCATCAGGGTCATCAGCAGGCCGATGAGGAAGCTTCCGCTCACGTTGATCACGAAGGTCCCGAGGGGGAAACTCCTGCCCCAGCGCTGGCCGATCCAGACCGCGATCCCGTACCGCGTCACTGCTCCCACAAAACCGCCGATGCCGATGACCATGACGTTCATCATGCACGCATTATAGGTCGTTCGCCGACAGGCTGTCAAGCCTGGAAGCGTACAAGCCGGGTTTCTCAAAAAACTATTTAAATGGGAACAGGAACAGGGTATAATGACGCATCTGACCCACAACCATCAGAACATAGTCCCGAGGAGGTCCATGGTATGACAAAAGAACAGCTGGAAGAGGCGATCAAACAGGTGCGACCGGCGCTGCAGAGGGACGGAGGCGACATCGAACTCGTCGGTTTCGACGATACGGGGATCGTAAAGGTCCGGCTCAAGGGCGCATGCGGCTCCTGCCCCATGTCCACCATGACGCTCAAGATGGGCGTCGAAAAGTTCCTGAAGCAGCATATTCCCGAGGTTAAAGAAGTGGTGCAGGTCGCATAGACCTCCTGATACCACCGCAGCGATCGATTCTGATGCCCCGGTACGGGAACACTGATCCACCGTGTTATCGTGCCGGGGCAATGTTTCCTGTCACCTGACCTCATTCCATCAATTTCAAAGTGATGCAATTTGCAACGTCCTAAAATTTCCTTGACACTATTCGTAACATCTGCTATAAAATCCGCGGTCTTTTTTTATGGAGTATTTCCGTTTTAGCATCAGACCTATATTCCCCCCATAACCGAGGTGCGGACGAATGGAAGCAATCAGCATAAAGGCCAGCGCCACGTTCAGCGGCGGTGTGCATCCCGCAGGCAACAAAGAGCTTACCTCGCACAAGCCCACCGTTTCAGCAGCGCTCCCCAAACGAGTCATCATCCCCTTGAGCCAGCATATCGGAGCACCCTCCAAGCCCCTCGTCGTCATCGGCCAGGAGGTCAGGAAGGGTGAGAAGATCGGCGAAAGCGGCGGCTTCGTGTCGGCGCCGGTGCATTCCTCCGTGTCCGGCAAGGTCACGGCCATCGGGAATTTCCCTCATATCCTGGGCATGGACATGGCCTCCGTGGTGATCGAGAGCGACGGCAAGGACGAGTGGGTCGCCGGAATGATAGAAACTCCCGACTACCAGATGCTCTCCCCGGACGAGCTGAAGAAGATGGTTTCCGACGCCGGCATTGTCGGCATGGGCGGCGCGACCTTCCCGACCCATGTGAAGCTCTCTCCTCCCAAGGAAAAGCCCATCGATGTCATCATTCTGAACGGCGCCGAGTGCGAACCCTACCTTACTTCTGATCACCGGCTCATGCTGGAAAAGCCCGCCGAGATCATCGAAGGCCTCAAGATCCTCATGCGGATCCTGAACGTCAGAAAGGGCTATGTCGGCATCGAGGCGAACAAGCCCGGCGCCGTGGAGGCTATGAAACAGGCCGCGGCAGGCTCTCCGGAGGTCGAGGTCCGGGCCGTGCAGGTGAAATACCCCCAGGGCGCCGAGAAGATGCTGATCAAGGCCATTGCCGGCCGCACCGTGCCCGCGGGCGGACTGCCCATGGATATCGGCGTGGTGGTCCAGAACGTCGGGACCGCGGCGGCGGTCTATGATGCCGTCCGGTTCGGCAGGCCCCTCATCGAGCGGTACGTGACCGTCACCGGCAGGGGAGTGAAGGACCCCAGGAACTTCCTCGTGCGCATCGGCACGACCTTCGCCCAGCTCATCGAGGAGGCAGGCGGTCTCACCGAGGATGCCGCAAAGGTGATCTCCGGCGGCCCCATGATGGGCATGAGCCAGTACACCCTGGAGGTCCCGGTGATCAAGGGCACCTCGGGAATCCTTGTCCTCCCGAAGTCCGAGGTGAGCACCAAAGGCTACGGGCCGTGCATCCGGTGCTCCCGGTGCATCGACGCCTGCCCCATGATGCTTCAGCCGTCGCTCCTCGGGCTGTTCATCGAGAAGGGGCATTATGAGGATGCCAGGGAATATAATCTGATGGACTGCTTCGAATGCGGCTCCTGCACCTTCGTCTGTCCCGCAAACCGGCCCATGGTGCAGTGGGTGAAGCGGGCCAAACGGGAACTGGCGAAGAAGAAGAACTGATCAAGGCAAGCGCCAAATAACAAGCACCAAATCTCAAATAAATTCCAAGCACCAATGCCGGAATTCCTTCGTTTGGCATTTGATGATTGAAAATTGATGGTCTCGTAAAAAGTCGGGATACGCCCTATTTCGTCATACCGGCGAAAGCCGGTATCCAGTCTTTTCAATGAGTTCGATGTTTACTGGACCCCGGTTTTCACCGGGGAGACGTCTATTTACGACTTCATCAAAATTGGATATTATTTGATTTTTGTCATTTGAAATTTGTGATTTATCAAGAGGAGTGAATACGATGGATCCAGCATCAACACCAGCTCCCAAGGAACAACCCAAAGCACCGCCTGAGCTCTTCGTCTCCATCGGTCCGCACATGCGCACCGAAGAGAGCGTCTCCAAGATCATGTGGACCGTGAACGCCGCGCTCCTGCCGGCAACGCTCATGTCGGTCTACTTCTTCGGACTGCCGGCGATCCGTGTCATCATCGTAAGCATCCTGTCAGCGGTCATTGCCGAAGCGGCCATGCAGAAGCTCCTGAAGAAGGACGTGACCGTATCGGACGGCAGCGCTTTCCTGACCGGGCTCCTGATCGCAATGAACGTTCCGGCCAACATTCCGCTTTACATCCCGGCGGTCGGCTCCGTCGTCGCCATTGCGATCACCAAGCACCTCTTCGGCGGCCTGGGCTACAATATCTTCAATCCGGCGCTCATCGGCCGGGCCTTTATCCTCGTCAGTTTTGCGAAGCCCATGACGACCTTTACGCAGCCGGTCGCGAACATCATGAGCATGGACGCCAAGACCATGGCCACGCCGCTTTCGGTCCTGAAGGAGGACGGGGTCGCCAAGCTCCTTGAGATGTATCCGAACATCTACCAGGACCTCCTGATGGGCAATCGGGCGGGTTCGCTGGGCGAGACGGCCACCATTGCCCTGCTCCTGGGCGCCGCGTTCCTCATGATCAAACGGTACATCACCTGGCACATACCGATCCCGTTCATCGCCACCGTCGTTTTCCTGACCTGGCTCTTCGGCGGCAAGGGCGGGCTCATGACCGGCGACGCCCTGTTCCACATGATGTCCGGCGGCCTCATCCTCGGCGCCTTCTACATGGCGACGGACTACGTGACGGGGCCGTCCATCCGGAGCGCTCAGGTCCTCTTCGGGGTCGCCTGCGGAGCGCTCACGGTCCTTATCCGCCTCAAAGGCGGCTATCCCGAGGGAGTGATGTTCGCCATCCTGCTCATGAACTGCTTTGCGCCGCTGCTTGACCGCGGAATGCGGAGCCGGGTCTTCGGCAAGGTCGTAGCCACGGGGGTGAAGAAATGAAAGACATGGTCAAGATCACCCTGAGCCTGGTTGCGATCTTCATCGCGGCCGCCCTTATCATGGGCGTGACGTATAAGTTCACGTCGCCGGTCCGTTTTTACGCCGAAAAGAAAGAGAAGGAAGAAGCGCTGAAGGAGATGGCGCCCGACGCGAAAGATCCCATCGTGGTCGCGGGCAAATGGACGGTCCACAGCAAATCATTTGAATACTATGCGGCAACGACCGACAAGAAGCCGGTCGGCTACATTGCCTCCACGGCGGGAAAGGGATATTCCAGTTTCATACAGATGCTCGTTTCCATCGACACGGGATTGAAGGTGAAGGATGTCAAGATCCTGCACCACGGCGAGACGCCGGGCCTGGGCGACCAGGTGGAGGAAAAGAGCTTTCTCGGCCAGTTCACCGGGAAAACCCTGAACCAGATCGTCCTGGTGAAGACCGAGACCAAGGAGAACATCCAGGCGATATCGGGCGCCACGATCTCGAGCCGGGCCGTCACGAACGGCGTCAAGGACGCGGTGCAGACGCTCGTGGACAAGTACGGGTCCGGGATCACACGCGCGGCCGCGAACGAGGTGAAAAAATGACGACGGACAAGGTCAACTACGGAACAATCATTAAGAACGGCATCTTCGGCGAAAATCCCGTGTTCCGGCTGGCGCTGTCGCTCTGTCCGGCCGTGGCGGTTACGAGCGGCGTCAAGAACGGGTTCCTCATGGGGGTCGCCGTCCTCTTCGTCATGACCATGGTCAACGGAACGGTCTCCCTGCTCAGGAACTTCATCAGCCCCAAGGTCCGCATCCCTTCCTACATGTTCATCATCGCCACCTGGGTCACCGTGACCGACCTGGTGATGGCCGCCTATTATCGGGACGTCTACAAGCAGATGGGCCTGTACATCATGCTCATCGTCGCCTTTGCCATCGTCTTGTCCCGTGCCGAGATGTTCGCCAGCAAGAACAAGCTCCTTCCCGCGTTGGTGGACGGCGCGGCCATGGGCATGGGGTTCCTCCTGGCGCTCGTGCTGCTCGGCATCTTCCGGGAATCGCTGGGCAAGGGGTCCCTCTGGGGCTACAAGTTCGTCGACTCGAAACCGCTGCTCATCATGATCATGCCGACCGGCGGCTTCTTCGCCATGGGGCTCATGATGGGATGGCTCAACTGGGTCGACCGCAAGTTCTTCGGCGGGACCGGCGGCGGGGGCGGGGGACATTAGAGCAGTGCGGAGTGCGGAGTGGGGAGTGCGGAGTGAGCAGCGAAGCGGTTAATCAACGAAGGTACGGCAAATAAGAGCGGTTTGGTGTTTGCGGATTTCGACTGGTTTTTACTCCGAATTCCGCACTCCGAATTCCGCACTAGATTCATCCGGAGGAATATATGCTCGAAAAAATTCTGACGATCTTCATCGCTTCCGCCCTCATTAACAATTTCGTGTTCTCGCGGTACCTCGGCCTCTGCATCTTCTTCGGCGTGACCAAAAAGATGGAAACGGCCGTCGGCATGAGCTTTACCTTCACCGCCGTCATGATGATCGGGGCCGCCCTGAGCTGGTTCATCTATACCTACGTCATGGTGCCGTTCCAGCTGGGCTTTCTCAAGATCGTGATCTTCATCGGAGTCGTCGCCGCGTTCGTTCAAGCCGCCGATACGATCATGAAAAAGGTGACGCCGGCGCTCTACTACAAGCTCGGGATATACCTCGCGCTGATCGTGACGAACTGCATCATTCTTGCCGTGCCGCTGATCAACGCGGAAGAGCACTACAGCCTGTTCGAGAGCATGGCCCTGGCGCTGGGCTCGGGGCTCGGCTTCAGCCTTGCGCTCATCATCATGGCGAGCATCCGGGAGAAGCTGGACCTCGCCGATGTGCCGAAGTCCTTCCAGGGACTTCCCATTTCGTTCGTGCTGACCGGCCTGATCGCCCTGGCGTTCCTCGGTTTTTCGGGGATGATAACGCTGTAAGTCAAAATTAGCCACGAAGACACAAAGACACGAAGTTTACAAAGGCTTTTCTTAGTGCCTTGGTGTCTTAGTGGCGAAAAAAAGGGATAAATTATGTATGAACAATTGAGCAATCTTCTGGTCCAGATCATCTCTCAAGGCCTGAATATCATAGGGAACAAGCTGATCCCCATGGTCGGCGTCGGCGGGTCGGTGGAATCCGTGGAGTTTGTTGAGCTCAAGACGATCTTTTTTGCAGTGGCGCTGCTCGCGGTACTCGGCGTCATTTTCGGGATCGCCCTCGCCGTGGTCGCTTCACGGTTCGTCGTGAAGGTCGATCCGAAGGTGGATCAGGTGCGCGAGACCCTGCCGGGCGCCAATTGCGGCGCCTGCGGGTTTGCCGGGTGCATGGGCTATGCGGAAGCGGTCGTGGGGAACCCCGATGTCGCCCCGAACCTCTGCGCGCCGGGTAAATCGGCGGTAGCGGAAAAGATCGCCCGGATCACCGGCAAGGCCGCCGGCGCGGTGGATCCCAGGATCGCCCGCGTCTTCTGCCAGGGTGGCCGCGGCAAGAGCCAGCGGAAGTTCATCTACTCCGGCGTCATGGACTGCACGGCCGCCGTGCTTGCCGCGGGAGGGGACAAGTCCTGCGACTTCGGCTGTCTGGGATACGCCACCTGCATGCGCGCCTGCCCCTTTGACGCCATCACCATGAGCGACGACAGTCTCCCGCTCATAAACAAGGAAAAGTGCACGGCCTGCGGAAAATGCGTCGCCGCCTGTCCGAAACAGGTGATCGAGCTCGGCCTGATGTCCAAGGCCGTGGTCATCAGCTGCCACAGCAGGGACAAGGGTGTGGACACCAAGAAAAAGTGCCAGGTGGGCTGTATCGGCTGCGGCATGTGCGTCAGGAACTGTCCCGTCGATGCCATCAAGCTCGAGAACAACCTTGCCCGCATCAACCACGACAAGTGCATCACCTGCGGCCTCTGCATCAAGAAGTGCCCCACCAGCGCGATCCACGATTACCTCCCGGTACGTCCCAAGGCGTTCATCCACGCGGAAAAATGCGCCGGGATCGACGTCTGCGCCAAGGTCTGTCCGGTAAGCGCCATCTCCGGCGACGTAAGCGCTGTCCACAAGGTGGATCAGACCAAGTGCATCGGATGCGGCATGTGCGAGGCGCGGTGCCCCAAGAAGGCCATTGAGATGGTGCGGGCGCCTTCATCGGGCGCCGGCAAGCACGTTGAGAAGGAAATGGCCGCAGTGTAGATATTCGCCGCGTTTTTTCCAGCACAGGGATACGGATATCCGTATCCCTTTTTTGTTTGCCTCGCGCCGTTCCTTTTTTGCTTGACAAAAAAGCATACATACGCTAAATACAATTCACCCTTTATTTACCAAGTAATTTCGTCCTTATTCCGCCGGAGGTGTCAGATGAATCCAGACGATATCAAGTATCATCGCGAACATGCATGGGTGCGCGTGGAAGGAAAGCACGCGACGGTCGGCATAACCGATTTCGCCCAGCAGCAGCTCGGCGATATCGTGTATATCGATCTCCCCGAGGCGGACACCGAAGTGGACGCTGATTCCGAACTTTGCGAGATAGAGTCAACGAAGGCCACGTCGCCGGTCGTCAGTCCGGTCTCCGGCACGGTGCACGAAGCGAACGACGATCTTGCCGATTCTCCGGAGGTCATCAACGAGGACCCCTACGGCAACGGATGGATCGTCGTGATCACGATGAGCGATCCCTCGGAAGTGAACGACCTGATGAGCAGAGGCGAGTACGAGAAGTTTCTCAAAGAGGAAGAGGAGCGCTGACCATGCCGACCAGGCTCACGATCATCGGCGCTGGTCCCGGCGGCTATGTTGCAGCCATAAGGGCCGCCCAGATGGGGGCGCAGGTGACGGTGGTGGAGGAGAACGAGGTCGGCGGCACCTGTCTGAACCGGGGGTGCATTCCCACCAAGACCCTTATCGCCTCCACCGAGGCGCTGGAACATGCGCGCAACGCCGCGGAGTTCGGCATCGAACTGACCGGGGAGGTCCGGTATAATCTGAACAAGATCCGCGAGCGCAAGGACAGGGTCGTCGAGCTCCAGATCAAAGGCATCCGAGCTCTTTTTAAAAGCCGGGGGATCACCCTGATCTCCGGAAAAGGCTCACTCCTCTCCGAAGACGTCGTCCGCTCCGTTCAGACGGACGGCGCCACCCAGGACATCCGCTCCGACCGCATCATCATCGCCACCGGCTCACGGCCGGCACGCGTCGCCGGCTTTCCCTTCGATGGCGAGACCGTCATGACGAGCGACGACGCTGTTCAATTGAAGAGCGTCCCCAAACACCTCCTGATCATCGGCGCAGGCGTCATCGGCTGCGAGTTTGCCTTCATCTACCGCTCTCTCGGCTCCGCGGTCACCCTTGTCGAGCTTTTGCCCCGCGCTCTTTCCACCGAGGATGAGGACATGTCGGGCATCATCGAGCGGGAGCTGAAAAAAGCAAAGATCGCGCTGATCACCTCGGCATCGGTTGTAACAATCGTGAAAACAGCCGGGGGAGTGATGACCACCAGCCTCTCAAGCGGACAGGAGGTCAAGGCCGATGCCGTCCTGGTATCCATAGGCCGGTCCCTGAACACGGAGCACCTCCGGCTCGAGGACGCCGGACTGGCGGCCGGAAGTCGCGGTGAGATCACGGTGAACGAAAAGATGGAGACGAGCATCCCGGGCATCTATGCGGTCGGTGACGTGACCGGAAAAATGATGCTGGCCCATGTTGCGTCCCATCAGGGGATCGTCGCCGCGGAGAACGCCCTGGGCGGCGATGAACACATGAACTATGCATCGGTGCCCGCTGGTATATTCACCCGGCCCGAGATCGGAAGTGTTGGCCTTCGGGAGCATCAGGCGCGGGAGCAGGGGATCGCGGTCAGCGTAGGAAGATTTCCCTATCGTGCCCTCGGAAAGGCCCATGCTGCTGGAGAGATCACCGGCCTCTTCAAGGTGATCGCCGACGCGGCAACGGACAGGGTCCTCGGTGTGCATATCTGCGGCGCCCGCGCTTCGGACCTCGTCCATGAAGGGGCGCTGGCAATACGCTTGGGCGCGACCGCGCGACAGCTGGGGGATATGGTCCACGCGCATCCCACGTTCGCGGAAGGCATCGGGGAAGCCGCGGAAGATGTTTTTGGCAGGGCGATCCATGTGCCGGGGGAGCGAAAGGAACGACGATAATGCATGAGAGAAGTTCTTCTCACCATCCCCCCGGGCAGCGCGCGACCAGTTTCACGAAGTGAATATTCCCGGGTAATTGTACCTTTACTGAATGACGATTTTCTGATACTATAAGTTCGTCCCTTGTGCAGATATTTTCCACGGCACGCTCTCTATGAAAAACAAAATCGTTATAGCGCTCGTCATCGCGGTCCTCGTCGCCGCATTCACTATCACGTCCTACCAGTTCGGTTACTTCGAACGTGCGGAAAATCTCGTCTATGACGTAAAGGCGAAATTCTACCGGTCCAAGAAGGTCCCTCCTAAAAACGTCAAGATCGTCCTCATTGATGACGCCTCAATTGCGGCATTGGAAAATGTGGCCGGCAGGTGGCCCTGGCCGCGCGCGATATATTCAGACCTGCTGGAGTTCCTGTCCATGGGCGGAGCCAGGGCGGTACTGTTCGATATCCTGTTCTCCGAACGGTATGATGAAGCGAACGATCAGGCGCTGGTAGAAGCGACCCGGAACTCGCGGAACGTAGTTCATAGCATGGTCATCAAGCGTGAACAGCCGGACAAGGAAAAGAAATACAATATCCAGCTGGACCGCGCCATGCCCGAGGACTTCCGGCACAAATATTCCCTGCGAAATGTCCAGGGCGTCATGACGCTTCCGCTGTCCGAACAGAACAATGACTATTCCCTGCCGATCGCGGGCCTTCGTGATGCTTCCCGCAGCGTCGCCGTGGTCGAATTCACTCCGGATCTGGATGGCGTGCTCAGGAGAACAAGGCCTCTCCGCGAGTATCAGAACGCCTACTATCCGGTCCTGGGCCTCGCACCCTTCATCGATGAAACGTCGAAGATCATCATCGGAGACAAGGCGATCCAGATCAATGACCGCATCCTGCCCATCGACGCCAACGGGAACTTTCTCATCAATATGTATGGGATCGACACCATGGAACCGATCTCGGCCGGCGGTATCTTCGCGTCGCTCCAGAAGATCCGCCAGGGCGAGGTCGAAGACCTCATTGTAAATCCTGAAGAGTTCAAAGACAGCATCGTGTTCATCGGCGTCAGCGCCATTGGCGGCGCGGACCTGAAGAGCACCCCGCTGGCGACCAGCACCCCTGGCGTCATCCTGCACGTTTCTCTCGCGAGCAACTATCTCCTTAACGACTTTTTGATGCCTCCCGACCGGAGCCTGACCATCCTGTCGGTCCTGGTTGGCGTGTTCCTCACAGCGGGATTCGTGTTCTTTTCAAAACGCCTCCTCATCCGCGCGTCATTTCCCACGGCGGTCCTGGCAGCATATGGCTGGTACTCGTTCTTCGCCTTTCAGTCAAATATGATCGTCGATACCGTACCGTTCGTTTTCGCCACGGTGACGAGCGGCTTTCTATCGTTCGGGTATCTGACGTTCACCGAGGCAGTGGAAAAACGCCGCGTTTCAATGCTTTTCACCCAGTACGTCTCCAAGGACGTTCTCCACGAGGTACTGCACAACTATAAAGAATACCAGAAGGCAAGCTCCGGTACGAAGGTCGAGCTCACGGTCCTGTTCTCGGACATCCGGGGATTCACGACCATGTCCGAGAACGCGCCTCCGGAGAAGATCGTGGAGATGCTGAACATCCACTTCACGATCATGGCCGATATTATTCTGAAGCACAACGGCACGATCGACAAGTACATCGGCGACGCGATCATGGCCTTCTGGGGAGCGCCGGTAAAAACGACCGATCATGCCGAAGAGGCAGTGCTTGCGGGAAAAGAGATGATCGAGGCGCTCGAGCAGGTCAACGCGACCCTCAGGGAGCGTGGTCTGGACATGGAAGTCAAGATCGGGGTCGGCATCAACACGGGTGTTGCCACGATCGGCGAGATCGGGTCCGAGAAGAAAAAGAACTACACGATCGTCGGCGATACGGTTAATCTCGCGTCGCGGCTGGAAAGCATCACCAAGGAATATAAAAGCCCGCTCATTTTTTCGGAATATACCTACGAGAAGATCAAGGACAAGATCGATTGCGCCCAGCTCGGGAATGTCAAGGTGAAGGGCAGAGAACAGCCGGTCAATATTTATACGGCGACCTAGACGGGTGAGATATTATATCAGGTACGGGAACTTCTTTAGTATTTCTCG
>CAYILT010000050.1:0-7644 GCA_964364055.1 uncultured Nitrospiraceae bacterium
ATATTCGGTCAAACCTACAGCATCAAGGTGGCGAACGACCCGGGGTACATCCGGGAGCTCGCTTCGTTCGTCGACGCTCGGATGAGGGAAGTGCAGAAGGGGACAGGGACCTCCGACGTATACCGCATTGCCATCCTGACGGCGCTGAACATTACCGATGAACTGCATCGATTGCGGTCACAGCACGATGACCTGAAAAAAACAGCAACTTCTTCTCTTGACCACTTGATTGAAATTACTGACGGGGTAGAACGGAAATAATTGATTTCAATAGCGTCCCGAATATTACACCAGACGTAACTAATTGAAATATTTACATGAAAAGAGTGCCGTCTCCGTGGCACCCTTAGATTACCCTTGCCATTTTGAGTGGATTTTGGTATATATAGCATAGAAAAAAATAGTCCCCTGCAATGTGCGTGACTGATATAACTTGAGCCTCGTAAAAAATTTATTAGGGAGCTATCCCCGAAAAAGGGTGCGCATGCCCAGATAAGACTGGGTAGCCTAACTTTTCTAATGGCGCCCACCTGGTTATGACCAGGTCCAAGTTATCAGCACGGCAAAGCGGGGGATTCTTTTAAAAAGCGCAGGCCTTTGATCAGAATAGGGTAATCCAATAAGTTTAGAACCAGCGCAAAAAGGAGCGTCAAGTAAGGAAGGCTCCAGCGCTTTGATAGTGTAACCAGTACCAGCGGCGCCAGAAACACCAGGCATCGGGACAGACAGCACGATGGATCCAGGTGGTTCCGCACGAGAACAGAGTTTACCAGCAGATACGCATGATATTCATGGGGATATTCACAAATACCACTTTACACCGCAGGCACGAGTTGCAGGGGTGTTCTCACGAGGGATCGCATCAGTCCTGTGAGACATCATCCGGCAGCGTCGGGAACGTGTATCCTGCTGTAGTGCATACCCCGGAAAATTTCATTTCTTTGCTGGTCTGATCCGCTCTCGTCACTGCACTGTCATAAGCTCTCCGTAGCCTTCCTGAAGCATCCCTTGGGTATCAAGAAGCACGTACAACCTAATCCTCCGCAGAACGTTGAAGCGTCCCCGCAGGCTCCGCTCGCCTGGAGAATGCGGCCGAGGGACCTGTCCGAGTTCGCCGGACAGGAGCACATTCTCGGTCCGGGCAAACTCCTTCGCAGGGCGATCGAAAGCGACCGGTTCATGTCCCTTATCCTCTATGGGCCTCCGGGCGCGGGAAAGACCGCCCTCGCCCATCTGATCGCGGAGAGGAGCCAGGCCCATTTCATCGCCCTCAATGCGGTCACGGCCGGCGTGGCCGATATCCGGCGCGTCGCCCAGGAATCGGCGGAGGAACGCGCCCGGAGCGGCAGGCGGACCCTTCTTTTCATCGACGAGATCCATCGCTTCACCCGCGTTCAGCAGGACGCGCTCCTGCCCGATGTCGAGCGGGGGAGCATCACCCTCATCGGCGCCTCGACGCAGAACCCGTTTTTCGCCATCATCCCGGCCCTGTCGTCACGTTCCCAGATCTTCGAGTTCAAGCCGCTGCGGGACGAGGACATCAGCGCCATCCTCCTCCGGGCGCTCGCTGACCGGGAGCGCGGATTCGGAGCTTTTCCTGTCACGCTGACCGATGAAGCACGCGAATTTATCGTAGCGCGGTCCGGTGGCGACGCCCGCAGGGCATTGAACGCCCTGGAACTGGGCGTCCTGTCCACGAAGCCCGGTCCTGACGGGATGATCCTCTATGACCTCCACACAGCAGAGGAGACCATCCAGAAAAAGGCGCTGGTCTATGACGAGGACGAACACTACGACACCATTTCGGCCTTCATCAAAAGCATGCGCGGAAGCGACCCCGATGCGGCCCTCTACTGGATGGCGAAGATGATCACTGCGGGGGAGGACCCGCTCTTCATTGCGCGGCGGATCGTGATCGCAGCCAGCGAGGACGTAGGGAACGCGGACCCGCGGGCCATTTTCGTGGCGACAGCGGCCTACCAGGCTGTGGAGCGCATCGGTATGCCCGAGGGGATGATCCCTCTTGCCCAGGCGGCGACCTATGTGGCCTCTGCGCCGAAGAGCAATGCCTCGTACGCGGGGATCAAGGCCGCCATGAAGGACATCGAGGAGGGGGCAGTGATGCCGGTCCCCGATCATCTCAGGGACGCCAGCTACAAGGGGGCGGCCAGGCTCGGGAGAGGGAAGGGATACAAGTACCCCCACGACTTTCCCGGCCATTATGTGCAACAGGAATATCTCCCGCAAAAGCGGGTATACTACCGGCCCACGGAGCAGGGTGAAGAGAAGCGCATCAAGGAACGCCTTGCCGGGCTGAGGAACTATCATCAGGAGGAAACAAAGAATGATTGAGTATATGGTGATTTTCATTGTCGGGCTTGCCCTGGGGGCCGGAGCCGGCCTCATGATCAAGGGCAAGGCAGCTGCGAACAAGGTCAAGGACGCCGAGGCCGAAGCAGCGAAGATCATCGCCAATGCCGAGCGCGAGGCCGAGACCAAGCGCAAAGAGGCCATGCTCGAGGCAAAGGACAAGTTCTACCAGGCCCGGACCGATTTTGAGAAGGAGACCCGCGATAAACGCCAGGAACTTCAGAACCAGGAGAGGCGGCTGACCCAGAAGGAAGAGAACCTCGAGAAGAAGATCGACGTCGTCGATAAGCGCGAGGCCGACACGATCCGGCGCGAGAAAGAGCTGATCGCCCGCGAGAAGGTCGCTCAGGAAAAGGAGGAGCGGTACGAGGCCGGGCTCCGCGAGCAGCGCCAGATGCTCGAGAAGATCGCCAACATGACCGCCGAGGAGGCCAAACGCCAGCTTATGCTCTCCATGGAGGACGAGGCCAAGTTTGAGGCGGCCAAGACCATCAAGCGTATCGAAGACGAGGCCAAGGAGGAGGCGGACAAAAAGGCCAAGCATACCATCAGCCTGGCCATCCAGCGCTACGCCAGCGACTACGTAGCCGAGGCGACGGTGTCGGTGTTAAACCTTCCGAACGATGAGATGAAGGGCCGCATTATCGGCCGCGAGGGCAGGAACATCCGGGCCATCGAAGCGGCCACGGGAATCGACCTCATTATCGACGACACGCCGGAGGCGGTGATCCTGTCGTGCTATGATCCATTCCGCCGGGAGATCGCCAAGCTCACCATTGAACGGTTGATCCAGGACGGCCGCATCCATCCCGCCCGGATCGAAGAGATCGCCGAGAAGGTCAAGAAGGAGCTGGAGACCACCATGAAGGAGGAGGGCGAACGGGCCGCCTTTGACCTGGGCATCCACAATCTCCATCCCGATGTCATCAAACTGGTCGGCAGGCTGAAGTACCGGACCAGCTATGGTCAAAACATGCTGATGCACTCCCGGGAGGTCGCCTACTTCGCGGGCATCATGGCCGCGGAACTGGGCCTTGACCAGAAGCTCGCACGGCGGGCGGGCCTGCTCCATGACCTCGGCAAGGCGGTGGACCACGAGGTAGAAGGGACCCATCCCGTCATCGGCGGGGACCTGGCGAAGAAGTATGGAGAAAATCCCAAGGTCATCAACGCCATCATGACGCACCATGGGGATGGCGAACCGAACTGTGTGGAGTCCGTTCTCGTGGCCGCGGCTGATGCCCTCTCCGCAGGCAGGCCGGGTGTTCGGCGCGAGAGCCTGGAGAGCTATCTCAAACGGCTTGAGGCGCTGGAATCCGTGGCCAACTCCTTCAAGGGTGTGGAAAAGTCTTATGCCATCCAGGCAGGCCGGGAGATCCGCATCATCGTAAAACCCGAGGACCTCTCTGATGCGCATGCAGCGCAGCTTTCCCGCGACATTGCCAAGAAGATCGAGGCGGAGCTTTCCTATCCCGGCCAGGTCAAGGTGACCGTGGTCCGTGAGAGCCGGTATGTGGAGTTCGCGAAATAGGGAAAACCAAATAACAAGCGCCAAATCTCAAATAATTGCCAAGCACCAAGCACGAAATATCAAATGCTTTGGAAATTGAAATTTTAGTTGGATATTATTGATGGCATTCGTAAAAAGTCGTAATTCGCCCTGTTTCGTCATACCGGCGAAAGCCGGTATCCAGACTTTTCAATGATTTCTGTGATTACTGGACCCCGGTTTTCACCGGGGTGACGACTTCTTACGAGATCATCATTATTTGAGATTTGTGATTTGCTTTTTGGGATTTGGTTTGTCAAAGGGGGTTCATTGAAGATCCTTTTTATCGGTGACATCGTCGGCGAACCGGGGCGGAAGTTCGTGAAACAGCAGATGCGCGGACTGCTGCAGTCCCACACTCCGGATCTCGTTATCGCCAACGGCGAGAACGCTGCGGGCGGTTTCGGCCTGACGCCGGACATCGCCGAGGAACTCTTCTCGCTCGGCATTCATGTGCTCACCTCCGGCAACCACATCTGGGACAAGAAGGACATCGAGCCATACCTGGGCAAGCAGGAACGGCTCATCAGGCCGGCGAACTATCCCGAAGGGAGCATGGGCTTCGGCAGCGTGGTCGTACCAACGGCGGACTCCGGCAAGGTCGCCGTCCTGAACCTGGAAGGACGGGTATTCATGTCCAATCTTGATGATCCCTTCCGGAAAGCCGTCCAGGAGGTAGAAAGGCTCAAAAAAGAGACGAGGGTGATCATCGTGGACTTCCATGCCGAGGCCACATCGGAGAAGTCTGCCCTCGCCTGGTATCTTGACGGAAAGGTAAGCGCCGTGCTCGGCACGCATACCCATGTCCAGACCGCCGACGAGAGAGTGTTGCCGGGAGGCACCGCATTTATGACCGATGTGGGCATGACGGGGCCGACGGATTCCGTCATCGGGGTAAGGAAAGACGAGGCCATCAACCGGTTCCTTTACCAGCGCCCCCACAAATTCGAGATCCCCAAAGGTCCGGTCCACCTCGATGCGGCGGTCATCGACATCGACGCGAAGACCGGGAAGGCGAAGAGCATTGAAAGGATAAAAATAAGAAGCTGAGTACAGCAATTGCGGAATGCGGAATGCGGATTGCGGATTAAAATTCTGATGACCAATACAATCGCATAAATTTTGTTACGTTGTCTTTGCGAGCGACCAAGGGGAGCGCGGCAATCTCGTTGTAAAGTAAAAGATTGCTTCGTCGCTACGCTCCTCGCAATGACACAATAGGAAGTGCGTTTGTATTATTACACTCCGAACTCCGCACTCGACACTCCGCACTGATATTATGCAGACCCACATCCTCACCGTCACGCAGCTCACGTATCAGATCAAGAACCTCCTCGAAGGGACCTTTCCCGATGTGTGGGTCGAGGGGGAGATCTCGAACCTCACCGTTCCCCAGTCCGGTCACGCCTATTTCACGATAAAGGACGAACAGAGCCAGATCAAGGCCGTCCTCTTCAGGTCTTCCCAGCGGCATCTCAAGTTCACGCTCCAGCACGGCATGCGGGTTATCTGCCGGGGCAGGGTCAGTGTGTATGAGCCCCGGGGCGAGTATCAGATCATCATTGAGTATGTGGAACCCAAGGGTGTCGGCGCGCTCCAGAAGGCCTTCGAGGAGCTCAAGGCCAGGCTTGAAAAAGAGGGCCTCTTTGACCGCGAACGCAAAAAGCCCCTGCCGTTCCTGCCAAAAAAGATCGGCATTATAACATCTCCGACCGGTGCGGCCATCCGGGACATCCTGCGGGTGATCAAACGAAGACACCCGCGCATGGCAATACTCATCTACCCGGTACCGGTCCAGGGGCCCGAGTCAGCGCCGGCGATCGTCGAGGCGATCGGATATTTCAACAGAGAGAAGAATGTGGACGTTATGATCGTCGGGAGGGGGGGAGGGTCCCTGGAAGACCTCTGGGCCTTCAATGAGGAGACCGTCGCCCGCGCGATCTATGTGTCGCGCATTCCCGTCATTTCCGCGGTGGGCCACGAGACGGACTACACCATTGCTGATTTTGTCGCGGACCTCCGTGCACCCACGCCATCGGCCGCGGCGGAGATGGTCGTGGAGAGCGAGGCCCACTTGCGGGAGGCGATCCTTTCCTTCGAGTCCCGGTTGGCGACGGGCATGCGTCAGAAGCTTGAGCACCTCAGGGGCACGGTGCAGCATGCCGGACGTCTCCTCGCGGACCCGCGGAAGAAGCTGGAGCAGTTCAGCCAGCGCGTCGACGAACTGCTCGGAAGGCTCGGTCTCGGTCTCCGGCATCACGTGCGGCGCGACCGGGCGCTGCTGACCTCGCTGACCGGGGCTCTCGATCACCTGAACCCGCTCGGCATCCTTTCCCGGGGGTACAGCGTCACCCGGAGCGTGCCCGGCGAGGCCATCATCAAGAGCGCCGATGAGGTTAACGCGGGAGACCTTGTGCGCACAACACTGCACCGGGGAGAGGTCCTATCGCGCGTGGAAAAAACGATTTTACCTTGATTTATCGCAATACTACCGTATATAATTGAAACTTAATATATCTTGTCCGATGTCATGATCCTGGGAGCTTCAGCCTATGGCGGAGAAAAAGTTCGAAGCGGCCTTAGAAAGACTGGAAGCGATCGTCACGGAGCTCGAGTCGGGTGAACTGGGGCTCGAGCAGTCGCTTAAGCTCTTCGAGGAGGGCGTGAAACTTGCCCGCATCTGCAATACGAGACTCGAGGAAGCGGAGCGCAAGGTGGAGGTCCTGCTCAAGGACCGGACCGGGAAGATGACCGCAAAACCCTTCGAGGAAGAGGAAGAGTAGGTACAAATACCCGTGGCCGTTGATATCAAGACATACCTGACAAGGAAGCGGGCTGTCGTGGACAAGGCTCTCGAGGCGCTGGTCCCGCCCGCGAAGACCTACCCGTCCCAGGTATTTGAGGCGATGCGGTACAGCCTTTTTGCCGGCGGAAAACGGGTGCGGCCTATTTTGGCCATTGCATCGGCTGAGGCGCTGGGCGCCAATACCGCCGGATTGCTTCCCGTGGCGGGCACCCTGGAGCTCATCCATACCTATTCCCTGATCCATGATGATCTTCCGGCCATGGACGATGACGATCTCCGGCGAGGAAGGCCGACGTGCCACAAGGTGTACGGCGAAGCCATGGCCATCCTGGCGGGCGACGGCCTGCTGAACATGGCGTTCGAGTCCTTGTCGGACCCCCGACGTCTGAAAACAATACCGGCCCAGCGGCTCGTAGCCATCATCCGGGAAATATCCCTTGCCTCCGGCGTCTTCGGCATGGTCGGCGGTCAGGTGGTGGACATGGAGTCGGAGGGAAAGGATGTCGATTTCCCGACCCTGGAATACATTCACACCCACAAGACCGGAGCGCTGATCAGGGCCTCGGTCCGGGCAGGGGCGATCTATGCCAAAGCAAGCGAGAAGCGGTTGAAGGCCCTCACCCGATACGGAGAGCGGGTCGGTCTTGCTTTTCAGATCGCCGATGACATCCTGGATATCGTGGGCAGCCAGGAGGAGATCGGCAAGGATGTGGGCAGCGATCTGAAGAAGGGGAAGAAAACGTTCCCGAGCTTTTACGGACTTGAGGAATCGCGGAGGCGGGCGAAGGAAGTTACGGACCAGGCGCTGGCCGCCCTGAAAGACTTTGACCGGAAGTCCGATCCCTTACGGGAGCTGGCGAAGTATATTGTCACAAGAGTCAATTAGAGGCGGTCGTGAGGCAGTCGAATGGCAGTCGAA
>CAYILT010000050.1:7744-9857 GCA_964364055.1 uncultured Nitrospiraceae bacterium
GGCAGTCGAATGGCAGTCGAAAGGCAGTCATGATTTGACTGCTTCACGACTGCATTATGACTGCATCATGACTGATTCACGACTGCATCAAGACTGCATTACGACTGAGGTGTAACCCATGATACTCGATACCATCAACAGCCCCGCGGACCTGAGGCAGGTTCCGGAAGAGGAACTGCCGAAACTGGCGGATGAGCTCCGGGAAACGATCATCGAGACCGTCTCGAAGACGGGCGGCCATCTCGCGCCGAGTCTCGGCGTGGTTGACCTTACCGTGGCGCTCCACTATGCCTTTGACACGCCCAGGGACAAGATCATCTGGGACGTGGGCCACCAGGCCTATGCACACAAGCTCCTGACGGGCAGACGGGACCGCTTCAAGACCCTCAGACAGTATGGAGGCATCAGCGGTTTCCCCAAGCGTGAGGAAAGCCCCTACGACAACTTCAACGTCGGCCATGCCAGCACGTCCATCTCGGCCGCACTCGGCATGGTGGCCGCACGGGACATCAAGGGGGAGGAATTCCGGGTCATCGCGGTGATCGGGGACGGGTCCATATCCGCGGGCCTGGCATTCGAGGGGCTGAACCAGGCGGGTCATCTCAAGAAGAACCTGATCGTCATCCTCAACGACAACGAGATGTCCATATCGCCGAACGTGGGCGCACTCTCGGCATATCTGAACCGGATGATGACCGGAAACTTCTACACCAAGCTGAGGCAGGAGACCAAGAACTTCCTCCAGAACATCCCCAGGGTCGGCGAGTCCATGTTCAACATCGCCAGGAAGGCCGAGGAGTCCATAAAGGGTTTCATGGCGCCGGGCCTCCTGTTCGAGGAACTGGGGTTCCAGTACGTCGGCCCCATCGACGGACACCGCATGGACCACCTGCTCGAGACGTTCCGGAACATCAAGGATTTCACCTGGCCGGTGTTGGTCCATGTGATCACGAAAAAGGGCAAGGGATGCGAGTTTGCCGAGTGCAACCCGTCGCAGTACCACGGCACGCCGCCCTTTGACCTGGAGACGGGCAAGGCCGCCGCGAAAAAACAGAAGGTCATGAGCTACACCGAGGTCTTCGGCCAGACCATGGTGACCCTGGCGGAAGACAACGACAAAATAGTCGCCATCACGGCGGCGATGTCTGACGGGACCGGCCTTGAGAAGTTCGCGGCGCAGTACCCCGACCGTTTCTTCGATGTCGGTATAGCAGAGTCCCACGGTGTGACCTTTGCCTGCGGCCTTGCCACGGAGGGCATGCGGCCGGTGGCCGCGATCTACTCAACCTTCATGCAACGGGCCTATGATCAGGTGATGCACGACCTTTGCCTTCAGAATCTGCCGGTGACGCTGGCCCTTGACCGCGCCGGCCTCGTTGGCGAGGACGGGCCGACACACCATGGCGTTTTCGATATTTCCTATCTCCGGCACTTGCCGAACATGGTCATCATGGCCCCCAAGGACGAGAACGAGCTTCAGCATATGCTCAAGACAGCTTTGGAATATAACGGCCCTGCAGCCCTGCGCTATCCCCGGGGGACCGGCCTCGGCGTGCCGATGGACCAGGAACTAAGGCTGCTTCCCATCGGGAGAGGAGAAGTTCTCCAGGACGGCGATGACGTGGTGATCATCGCCATCGGGAATATGGTGAAACCAGCGCACGAAGCCGGAGAACGGCTCAAGGCAGGAGGCATCTCCGCAGCCGTGGTGAATGCCCGGTTCGTCAAACCTCTGGACGAGGAACTCATTCTCCGGCTGGCAAAGAAAACCGGCAGAATCGTGACCGTTGAGGAGCACGCCCTCCCGGGCGGGTTCGGCAGTGCGGTCCTTGAGTGTATCGAGGACAACCGGCTTTCCGCTGTCAAGGTCCTGCGGATAGGCCTCCCCGACAGGTTCATCGAGCATGGTCCCCAGGCGGTCCTCAGGCAGAAATACGGGCTCGATACCGACGGCATCTTCGCATCGGTCAAGGACTTCGTGGAAAAGACAAGCCTCAAGGCTGTTGCCCCGGTGGCGAATATCAAAGCGAAAGACGCATAAAGGCATTGCGGATTTCGGATCATTCGACCAGCTCATGATGGTGAGCAACGCCGAACCATTGCGGATTGCGGA
>CAYILT010000050.1:9957-13612 GCA_964364055.1 uncultured Nitrospiraceae bacterium
ATTGCGGATTGCGGATTAGGACAGAAAAAGGCGCTGAGAGAATTCTTGGCGCCTTTGTTATTAGCTAGCGAAAATACCGATGGAACGATCACAAAAAACAATCAAGGTCCGTATTGACCGCCTCCTTGTCGAACGCGGACTCGCAGAGAGCCGTGAGCGGGGACAGGCAATGATCATCGCCGGCAAGGTGCTGGTGAACGGTCAAAAAATGGACAAGTCGGGCTCGCTGGTCCCGGTGGACGCAGACATCCGCATCCTCGGCGAACAAATGCCTTATGTCAGCCGGGGAGGGATGAAGCTCGAAAAGGCTTTGGCTGAGTTCACCATAGATGTAAAGGAAAAGATTGCTCTCGATGTGGGCGCGTCGACCGGGGGGTTCACCGACTGTCTGCTCCAGAACGGAGTAAAAAAGGTCTATGCCGTGGACGTGGGGTACGGCCAGATGGCGTGGAAGATCAGGCAGGACCCTCGGGTCGTCGTTATCGAGCGGACAAATATCCGCGATATCGACCCGGCGCTTATTCCGGATAAGGCCGATATTGTTGTCATTGACGTGTCTTTCATCTCCCTGGAGAAGGTCATTCCCTCGGTCCTGCGGTTCCTGAACCCGGGAGCCGGAATCATAGCCCTCATCAAGCCGCAGTTCGAGGTCGGAAAAGGACAGGTCGGGAAGGGCGGGATCGTGCGGGACGAAGCTGCAAGGGCGGCTGCGGTGGAAAAGGTCAGGACATCATTCCAGAATGCCGGTCTTGAGGTGAAAGGGATAATCCCGTCACCGATCACCGGCCAGGACGGAAATGTGGAATATCTTCTATACGCGATCTATTTCAAATAATGTGCAGATCCCCGAAAAATACCCCATCTAATTTCTGTCAACTGACATCTTGACAAATGGTAACAAATAAGTTACCTTCTAGGACTAGGAGCCTGCATGGCAGCCCGTAAGGTCGTTGAATTTGTTAAGGCCGGTTCGTCACCTTTTGCAAAGTGGTTTTCAGACCTCGATGCACATGCGGCAGCTAAAGTGACGGTCGCCCTCTATCGTCTGGAGCAGGGAAATTATTCAAGCGTAAGAACCGTTGGAAAAGGCGTTTCGGAATATAGGCTGGATTTCGGACCGGGTTATCGGATCTATTTCGGCCAGGAGGGAGACGACCTGGTCATCCTGCTCGGCGGCGGCTCCAAGAAGACGCAGACGAAGGACATTCTCGCCGCTCAGATGCTCTGGGCCGAGTACAAACAGATCAAAGCAAGAAACAAGTGAGGTGGAACATGCCGGTAACGCGTAAATTCAGAACAACGATCATGGACCGGGCCGCGAGCGATCCTGCCTTTCGCCGGCAGATGCTGACCGAGGCGGTGAACGAGCTGCTGGCGGGCGATCTGGGTGCGGGGAAGGCCATGCTCCGCGATTATATCAACGCGACCATCACGTTTCAGCAGCTTGCAAAGAAGCTCAAGAAGACCGACAAGAGCGTGCACCGCATGCTCGGGCCGCGCGGAAATCCCCGGGCAGATAATATCCTGGAGATCATCAAGATCCTTCAGGCGAACGAACGGGTGCGGCTGCGGGTCGAGGCGCACAAGGCAGCTGCGTAGGGGGAGACAAAAACATTAAAGACCGGATTCCCCGGGGGCTTCGAGAAAATAACAGGAAATCATGTCTGACCCCATACGGTCCTGACCCCATACGGTCCTTACCTCAAAAAAACCACTTTTCCCGCCAAGAAAATCGCTTACCTTGAGACTTTTGCAAGATGCTCAATAGACAAAATGAATCGCCCATCTGGAAGTTATCGCCTCGCAATACTTTCTGATAAGCCCGCACAACTTCTTTCGTTATTTCAATGAGTTGTAGAGCAACGATATCGTTTCAGCGAGTGTATCCTGTCACGTACGTAATACTTACTTGACATCGCGGTAATCTGCGTGTTTAATTGCATTCATCTGGTCTCGCTGCGTCACGGCACGACCGGCACAGTCCGATCAAAAACCGCTTTGCACCGGAGGCACTGGAGAGTGGAGAACTATGGTCGACTGTTTGGAGACAAGCGATCAAGAGGGAACATGGGGCAATTGGTTGTCAGCAAGGAGGGGTTTTATATGTTCAAGGACATGAGCATCGGTGGAAATGATTGTACCGCCAGGCCGTGAGAAGGATCAAGAAAGAAACAACTTCAATTCGCCCGAGTTGAAGTAATAAAAAAAGGAGGAACGAAGAAATGGGAAACGAGAAAAGATCTTTCAAAAACATGGACCGCCGTAAATTCTTGAAAACGAGCGCGGTTGGATGCGCCGCTCTCGGCCTAAGCTCTCTTGGATTTCCTTCAATAGCTATTTCAAAAACTACGATGAAGGTGGGGTATATCCCGATTCTCGATCATTTTGCCATGCTGGTATCCCACGCAAGGGACAATAGTTCATTCAAGGCCATAGATATAGAGCCGGTGCAGTTCAAGTCATGGGACGCGCTTTCCGGCGCGCTCAAGGCGAACGTGATCGGCGGAGCCATGATCCTGTCGAACTTTGCAATGGATATGTACAACAACGGCCTGGATATCAGGTCGGTCGCGATAGGCCACCGGCACGGCTCCGGCCTGACCGTCAGGGCCGACTCTTCGATAAAATCGGCGGCAGACCTCAAGGGAAAGACAGTGGCGGTTCCGTACCGGGTATCCACCCATGCGGTCATTCTCGATAAATATCTCAAAAGCGGGGGGCTGTCCCTGAAAGACGTGACCATTATGGCAGTCCCGCCTCCGAATATGCCCGAGTCGCTAAAGGGCGGCAGCATCGACGCCTTTCTCGGTCCAGAGCCTGCCGGCGAGAGGGCGATACAGATGGGAGCCGGGAAGATACTGAAGCTTTCCAAAGATATAATGCCCAACCACATTTGCTGCATCGCGGTCGTCCACAAACAGGAATTGTCGTCCAACCCCGAGGGGATCCGGGAATGGGTACACAGCATGCAGCGGAGCGGCAAGTTCATCGATCAGGACAAGGGCAAGGGTTCGAAGGAAGTCGCGACCCTGGCGCGGAAGTACGTGCAGATCGACGAGCGTGTGATCGTAAATGTAATGCAGCAGCCTTTGAACCGCATTACGTACAGCGACCTCGCGCCCAAACTTGCGGATTATCAGGCGATCCACGACATGTCGGTGTCCGCCGGCTTGATCCAGAAAACAGACTTGAAGACTTTCGTGGATGAAAGTTTCAGCAAGAGCTGATGTGCCTGCTCAAACTCCGCAGATTCGCACAGTAAACCAGATTTGACTCATGGACTTTAAAACTGCGCAATCTGCGGACAAACGTTTTTTCGGCAAAGAGGTTTTCGTTTCGGGAGTGTTGAGTAATTACGAGCTGACAAAGAAGGATTCTCCATCATGAAAATTAAATCCAAATTGCTGTTGAATGGCGTGATATCGATAGCCTGCCTGCTTTTCGCGGGCGGGATAGGCTTTTTTTTCACTAACAGCGTTGCAAATATCTCGCTGTCGATTGTGAAAGCCGAAGCTATTCCGCTGGTCAAGGTCGATGAGATCGAGAAGACCCTTTCGGAAGTTCTGCGATATCTGATCATACATTCCGCCATGACCGACCCGGAGGGAGTCAAGAAGGTGGAACAGGTCATCGGTGAAATGACGGATAAGCTCGG
>CAYILT010000050.1:13712-16492 GCA_964364055.1 uncultured Nitrospiraceae bacterium
GTTGCTGGGAACCTCCGTCATCGTCGGGGGGATAATGATCAGCCGCTCGATAATCGTGCCGATTGGAGGGGAGCCCGCGCATATAGCGGAAATCGCCCGGAAGATTTCCCACGGCGACCTGACCGTCGTGTTTGCGGCGGAGGGAAAGAATGAAACAGGCATCTACTCCGCTATGAAGACAATGGCCGAGAAGCTTCGCCAGGTCGTTGTCGACGTCAAGAACGCGGCGGACACCGTGGCTTCGGGAAGCCAGCAACTCAGCGAAGGCACGGAGCAGATGTCCCAGGGCACTACCGAGCAGGCGTCGTCGGCCGAGGAAGCATCGTCCTCCATTGAGGAGATGAACGCCACTATCAGGCAGAATGCGGACAACGCCTCACAGACCGAGAAGATCGCCTTGAAGTCGGCGGCTGACGCACAGGAGAGCGGAAAGGCGGTAACCGAGGCTGTGGCCGCCATGAAAGACATCGCGACCAGGATCTCAATCATCGGAGAGATCGCCCGGCAGACAAACCTGCTTGCGCTGAACGCCGCCATCGAGGCGGCCCGGGCGGGCGAGCACGGCAAGGGATTCGCAGTGGTCGCGGCGGAAGTCCGGAAGCTCGCGGAACGGAGCCAGACAGCGGCCGCTGAAATAAGCAAGCTCTCCGCGTCAAGCGTGGATGTCGCTGAGCGTGCCAGCCAGCTGCTCTCAAAGCTCGTGCCGGACATCCAGAAGACCGCCGAGCTGGTGCAGGAGATCAGCGCCGCGAGCAAGGAGCAGACCACCGGGGCCGGCCAGATAAACGCTTCCATACAGCAGCTAAATATCGTGATCCAGCAGAACGCGGGAGCCGCCGAGGAGATGTCGTCCACCGCCGAGGAACTGGCTTCGCAGGCCGGGCAGCTTCAGAGCGCGGTAGCATTCTTCAAGGTAAGCGACGCGGCTGCTCAGGCTTCGCATAAAATAAATATTGCGCATCTCGCTAAACCGAAGATTGTGGCGCCGGTTAATCGTTCGAGCGTGGCCATCAATATGGGGCATGAAGTCAAAGGCAAGGCTGATCACCGCGATCACGAGTTTGAGAAATTTTAGAGACAGAGGACAGACAACAGCCTGCTGTCAGCTGCTGTTTTTGCATAAGCACTCTAAGTATAGGAGGTGATGATCACAGCGCTTTGTAAATGAAATTTTTTCAAAAATTGTACTAATTACAATAAGGGGAGGTATTATGAAGAAGACTTTACTGAAAGTTTCGACAATTATCGTTGCAGGACTTTGTTGCTTTTCACCGGCACAAGCTACTGATCGGACCAGTGTAGTAGATTCGCTTGCAATTGATAGTTACGAGCAGCGCAAGCCAACATTGGATTTGGCAAATAAGGCGGCTTATAAAAAGGGCTTAACCCTGGAAGCCTTGGGTAATGCCTGCAAGCTCCTGCCCGTCCGGGTTGGAGCAATCCTCACCGGCCAGGCTCCTTTAGAGAAAAGTACGCAGGAATGCCTTGAAAAAGAACTTGAGTTGAAAGCTGGCTCTTTGGCCCCCTTGGCCCCTCCCCCGGTACGTTGGCAGAGCGGCGCTATTTATCGCATGCACGAGGCGATAGAGGTGTATGGGCCAGCACTCCAGCGCTGGATGAATGAGCGGTTTGGCGATGCGATCATGTCGGCTATCGACTTCTCCATAATCGCCGAAGAGACCAAGGGCTCGCATGGTGAGCGCCGCATTCGCATCATTTTCGATGGTAAGGCGCTGCCCTACTCGAAAGACGAGGGATGGAAGCCGGCAGCCCCGTGATTATTCGGGCTGGCCGCCAATTCCCGTCCATGTCCCCTAAGTTGCGACTTAGGGGTTGACACCTTGCAGGAGGTAAGCTCCCTAGGCATAAAAACTTCGGCAGGAGGGTCTTCTCCTGCCGAAATCTTTTGGCGGTTGAAATCTTCTCGAGTTTATACCGACGTTCTCGCTTCTTTCTCGCAGATTCACCCCGTTTTTTATTCCAACAATAAGAGAACCTCAGGAGTTTATGGGATAGAGCATTTTTATAGCTGCAATATTCCAACGACTTACACTTTAATTCTTTGGGAACCAATAGGGAACCAATAGCCAATAGGGTCAGGTCCTTTGTTATGGTGTCGGTCCTCGCGGAACTTCTCAGGGTCGAACTTCTCAGGGTCAGGTCTTTTGAAATGGTGTTACGTTCTATGACGCATGATATTGCTCACGGTCGAGGTATAAGAACTTTGGGGACGGAACTTTGGGGACGTAATGTCCCGAGTGCCTTTTCTCTTGATAAACAGGATTCTCCAGCGTGTCAGCCAGAGCTGACATCAGCATCCTTTTTCATACGCCTCGTCGTATCTTCATAGATCGTACGGCGCGGGCCGACGGCGACTACCTCTATTTCTTTCACCGTCACGCGATAAATGATCCTGAATTTGCCGATCCTGAAACTACGATAACCTTCCAATTCCCGCTGAAGCGGTTTCCCCTCGCCCGGCTGCGCGCGGATCTGATCGAGGGCATCATGAATTCGTTTCTTCAATGCGGGATGCAGGGACCGGATGTATGAAGATATTTCTTCGGTGGCGCGGATCGGACGGCGGATGCTCATCAGCGGGGGGTTATCCTTTCAGGCCGGTAATGTCCCCGGTCCGATGATACACTCTTCCCTTTTTCTTTATGTCCTTTATCCCGCGACGAATTTCCCGCGTGAATTCCTTGTCGGCGAGAATTTCCATCGTTTCCTTCCAACCCTCGAATTCTTCGGGACTCATGATTATGGCGGCTGCATGACCG
>CAYILT010000051.1:0-16462 GCA_964364055.1 uncultured Nitrospiraceae bacterium
CGTGAGGATGGGACCTCGGTCGCCGACGAGTTAACGGCAGCGACCGCCGCGGAGGTGCGCCAGGCGCTGGAGGCAAGGGGCTGCCTGGTGCTCGACGTCCAAAAGAAGCGGGCGGGCCTTCGGGGAGCCGGCGCGAGCCAGAAGGACTTCCTCATCTTCAACCAGGAATTCATGACGCTCGTCAAGGCGGGACTCCCCATCCTTCAGGCCCTCGAGATCCTCCACAAGCGAATGGAAAAGCCGGGATACCGCTCGGCCCTGGCAGGCATCATCGAGTCCATCAAGGGCGGCATCTCCCTGTCGGACGCCATGGCGTCCCATCCCGCCTTTTTCCCGCCCCTGTACACGGCGACCGTGCGGGCAGGCGAACAGAGCGGCGCCCTGGTGGACGTGCTGAAGCGATTCATTGCTTATCAGAAGCGGATGCTGATGGTCCGGCGCAAGCTCGTCACCGCCCTGGCCTATCCCGTGTTCCTGGTCATGGCGCTCGTCGCCGTGATGGCGCTCTTCTTCCTCTATATCATCCCCAGCTTCACCCAGATGTACGGCGACCAGGCCGGCTCCCTGCCCTTCCTGACGTCGCTTCTCATCAGGTTCACCAGCATCGTTTCATCAGGCGCGCCTGTCATCCTCGCGGGCCTGATCGCCGGGGGGATCGGGCTGTACCTCGGGTACAGGAGCGACGCGGGCCGCCAGGCACTGGACTCGATAACGCTCCGGATCCCGCTGGTGCGGACGCTCCTCATCCAGTACATCATGGCCCAGCTCACCCGCACCCTGGCGACGGTGCTGCGGGGCGGCATCCCGCTGGTGCAGGCCATGGACACCACGGCCGGGGTCATCGGGAACCGCGTCATCGCCCGGCGGCTGTTGGAGAGCCGGGAGCTCCTGACCGAGGGCGTGAGCCTTGCCGACTCCATGGAGCGAACGAAGCTTGCCCCGGACATGACGGTCCGGATGATCGAGGTAGGCGAGTCCTCGGGAGACCTTCCGCAGATGCTGGAGGACGTAGCCGATTTTTACGAACAGGAAGTGGAGAACCGGCTCACGGTGCTCACCACCATGATCGAGCCGGTGCTCATGCTGACCATGGGCATCGTGATCGCGTTCATCGTGGTGGCATTGTACCTTCCGATATTTGAAATGGGGGCGAGACTGAAATGACGTCATTCCGCAGACGAAGATTGGGCGAGATCCTGGCTGCCAAGGGGGTCGTTACGGTGGCGCGGATCAACGAAACCCTGGCGCGCGGCGACAACCGGGCGAGGCGCATCGGCGAGATCCTCCTTGCCGAAGGGATCATCACCGAGGAGCATGTTGCCCAGGCCCTGGCGGAGCAGCGGGACCTCCGCTACGTGGACCTCACGGACTTCCGCATCGCTCCCGCGCTCTCCGAGGCGACCCCCATGGAGATCATGCAGCGCTACCAGTTCGTGCCCCTCGAGGACAACGGGGAAGTGCTGATCGTGACCATGGCGGACCCCACGAACATCCCGGTCATCGATGAGCTGGAGCTGCTGCTGCAGCGCCAGATCGAGGTCTGCGTCAGCACCCCCTCGGGCATCGAGGAGACTCTGAAACGGAGCGGCTCCTCGGAGCGCGCGCTCCAGACGGTGTCCGAGGACTTCAAGTTTTCCATCGTGAAAGAACAGGACGACGGCGGCGAGGAGGTCCTCTCCCTCGAGAACATCGAGAAGGACGAAAGCCCCATCATCAAGCTCATGCACACCACGGTCTTCGACGCGGTCCAGCGCCGGGCCAGCGACATCCATATCGAGGCCACGGAGAAGAATGTCATCTTCAAGTACCGCATCGACGGCGTTCTCTATCCCGCCACGGAACCCATCGACATCAAGTTCCACAGCGCCATCGTGTCGCGCATCAAGGTCATGAGCGACCTGGACATCGCCGAGCGCCGCGTTCCCCAGGACGGCCGGTTCAAGCTCCGCACCGGCGGCAAGACCATCGACTTCCGCGTCTCGATCCTCCCCAGCGCCTTCGGCGAGGACATCGTGATCCGCATCCTGGACAAGGAGTCCATCACCGCGGGCGTGAACACGCTCCGCCTCGACAGCCTCGGCTTCGACGAGAACGACCTCCGGCGCTTCCGCAAGAGCATCCGGGAGCCCTACGGCATGGTGCTGGTCACCGGCCCCACGGGCAGCGGCAAGACGACGAGCCTCTACGCAGCCATCAGCGAGATCAGCACCGGCGAGGACAAGATCATTACCATCGAGGACCCGGTGGAATACCAGCTCCGGGGCGTGGTCCAGATCCCGGTGAACGAGAAAAAGGGGCTCACCTTCGCCCGCGGCCTCCGTTCCATCCTTCGCCACGATCCGGACAAGATCATGGTCGGCGAGATCCGCGACGCCGAGACGGCCCAGATCGCCGTCCAGTCCGCGCTCACCGGCCACCTCGTGTTCACCACGGTCCACGCGAACAACGCCTTCGACGTGCTCGGCCGTTTCCTGAACATGGGGATCGAACCCTACAACTTCGTCTCGGCGCTCAACTGCATCCTGGCCCAGCGCTTGGTGCGGATGCTCTGTCCGAAATGCAGGAAGCCGGTGCGGATTTCCCGGAAAGAGCTCGAGGACTCGGCCATGAACGCCGAACTCTACCAGAACCATTCCTTCGCCGACGCGGCGGGATGCAAGGATTGCAACTACACGGGGTTCCGGGGCCGGAAGGCCATCACCGAGTTCCTGGACCTGTCGGACCGCGTACGCGAGATGATCATCGAGAAGCGCCCGTCGTCGGAACTCCGGAAGGCCGCCATGACCGAAGGAATGACCACCCTCCGCCAGTCGGCCATCGCCAAGGTCCTGGCCGGCGAAACCACGCTCAAGGAGATCAACCGGGTCACGTTCATCGAGTGACCAGAACACAGACGCCAGATGTCAGAGGACAGATGACAGACTGATGCACCGGCCCAAATCTTTAATCTGAACATCGAAGCCTGTTGTCTGATCGACCCCATTTCCCATGAAACGCAATCCTATCATCCTTCTCATAATGCTCCTGCTACTCCGCCTGTCACCCCTGGCGGTACACCCTTCATCGGCGGCGGAACCGGCTGATGCGGTCCTCACCGGCGGTGATCAGCCCGGCGGTGTCTGGCACGGCGTCCCGGCGAAACCGGCCCTCGGAAAACCGGAACCCCTCTGGTCGCTTCGTACGGGTTTCCGGAAAGGGGTCACGGACCTGTCGCTGGAGGAAGAGGCCTTCGCCGGTCCTGACGCGGCAGTGCTCCGCAGCGGTCTCTTCACCGAGTGGTCAGGACTCCTTGCGGAATATCGAGAATCCGCCGTGCTGGTTGAACCCGACGACCTTGCAGGCCTGGCCGCGACCAAGCCCTTGCTCATCATCCCGTCGGGCGGGCTCGCCGGGCTGTCCTCATCGAACATCTTCCGGGCCGGGCTCGCTGAATACGTTCGTTCCGGGGGGATCGTCCTCTGCTTCGCCCAGCAGAAGGGCGGCGATTATGCCGCGCTTCCCGTCCCCGAGGGATCGAAGGCCGTTGTCGCCGGCGCGGGCTGGGCCGAGGATTCGGGCCCCCTCTTCCGTTCGTCGTCACTCCAGGATGCCCACCCCATCCTCGCTGAATTGAAGAAGGCCACGCCGTCTCTCGAAACCGACGGTTACCTGACGTCCTACCCAGAAATCGCGCGCGTGCTCCTCGTCCGGCAGGACGGATATCCCACGTTCATCCTCTATGCCTTCGGCAAGGGCTGGGTCGCGGTTACGACCCTCATGAGCGATGTATCTTACGTACAGGGACTGCTTGCCGACGACGAACGGGCACTGGTCCGCGGCATGGTCCTCTGGGCAAAGTCCGGGGGCAGGACGGCCCAGCTCGCGGCGGTCAAACAGCTGACGGCCACACTCCGGGTCCGGGGACCCGACGAGGGAGAGGCGTCATCGGTCAGGACCCTGGTCATCGGGCCGTTCCGGGATAAGCCCAAGGAAGAGCGCACTATCCCGTCCCCTCTCAAGGCTTCGCAGGAGGCGTCCCTGCCCTTCATCTACGGGATACCGGCTGACGCCGGACCAGGCATTTACCACATCGAGTACTTCCTCCAGGATGAGAAGAAGCGGCCACTCAGCGCGCCTGCCGAGACCGCGGACGGCTGGTTCGCCGTGATGCCGCCGTCACCGCCGCCAACGGCGATCGCCAGGACAGCGAAGCCGCTGGCGGCCTTCCCGGCCGGATTCTCGGCGGAGCCGGCGATCGAGCATCTCGGCGACCGCGTGAAGATCGCTCTCGAGGTCCGGAGGACCTCCGGCACGGCAGGCGCCTACGATCTCTTCGCCCGGCTGGGGGGACAGGAGCTCTATTTCAAGATCACCGGGGAGCGCGCCACGATCTCCGCCGAGGTTCCGCTGCACGCGGCAGGCAGCAGGCTCTCCTATGCGGTCTACCACGCCGGCGGCAGGTCCCTGGCCCGAGGAAGCATACCCGTCGTCCCTCCTCAAAAGAGCGGCATAAGCGTTGACCGGCCATGGTACCTGACCGGTCAGAAGATCAGGGTCTCGGTGACGGGCATGGGGGCCGGGGAGATATCCGTCACAGGTCTCGGTTCTGTCCACCGCGATCATACAAGCAAGAACAGGGTCTTCGAAATGTCAGTGCCGGAGGCCCTGCCCTCAGGTATCTATCCGCTCACCTGGGAGTTCCAGACCACGGCGGGCGACCGCCGGGAGGGAGAGATCTCCGTGGCCGTTCAAGGCGCGCGGGTGGCGTGCAAAGACGTTTCCGTCATACCGCAGTCACCACGCAGTTCCGCTTCGATCACGGCTTCTTTCCGTTTTTCCTCGAGCCAGGCACAGCAGTCTGTTCTGAATGTACAGCCGGTCAGCCCGGATGGCACGGTGCTTCCCGGCAGGGAAACGGCTGTTTCGCTCATAGCGGGCGACAATGACGCCGTTCTGTCCGTTCCCTTCAAGCCTGACCGGGCGGGTATCTGGTCTTTTCGATACACACTCTCGGCCCGCCTGCCTGAAGGGCCCGGCTTCTCCCGGGAGCCGGTCATGCTTCTCTCGGACCGGGTCTTTCACGATGCGGGCGACGCTGCGATCCTCGCCATGCACACCGACAAGCCGATGTACTACGAGGCCTCGGGCCCGGTGGCATTCACTGCCGTGACCTACGCAAAGGGGCCGGCGAAGGTCGAGCTGTTCCTGGACGGGAAACGCATCCGGAAAGAAAAGTTCGAAGCGCGGGGGGTGACGTCGATCACGATGCCGCTCACGGGCCTCGCTCTGGGGATCCATACGCTCAAGGCCGTTGCAGCGGGCGATGATCTGGAAAGCAGCCGCGAGCTCCGGCTCATCTACGGCGCACGCCTCCCGGACCTCACGGCGACCGTCAAGACCTCCGAACCGATCGCGCCGGTCATGGAGCTCGGCGTCGGGGTCATGAACCAGGGGAAAGTGGCGTCCGGTACTGTCCAGGCAGCGCTGTACGAAGGCGACCCGGCCTCGGGGGGCGTCCTGATCCAGACATCCCCTGTTCCGCCGCTGGAGCCCGGCAGGCAGTACGTGTTCATCGTGAAATGGCCGCTCGCGGGAAAGGCCGGACCGCGCACGCTCGTTGCCGTCGTAGACCGGGACGCCCGGGTCGTCGAGTCCAACAGGAGCAATAATACCGCATCGATCTCCCTGACAATTCCCGATATCGTGCTCAACCTCGTGCCGGACAAGGCATCCTTCCGGGCCGACGAGCAGGTCAGGTACCGGGTCGGCGTGGTGAATTTCACCGCCGATACCTTCGCGACGCTGACCGTGAAGCTCCAGACCGCCGATCCATCGGGAAAAACGGTCGCTACGGATACCCTTACGCTGTTGAACGTTGCGCCGGGCGAGGCACGAACGATCGATCGTGTCCTGGACGTACCGGTCCCGCAGGAAGGGACCTACATCATCTCCGGCCAGGCGATCACCACAAAGCCGGTCACCTCGGACTCCCTGGGTATTGTGATCCTTCCCACCCTGCTGCTCAAAGGATCGCTGGAAGGAACGCCTTCGTCCGCCGCGCCCTGCCGGCCGTTCGCCATCAGGTACACGGTGCGGAACACAGGCAACGTTCAGCCGACGAACGGGGCATTGAAGCTCGAAATCAGGTCTTCAGTCCTGAAGCAGCTGGTGTATGCGCAGCAGCTCCCTTTTGCCCTGGACACCAGGACAAACAGGATCGAGAACGTGGATTTCCCCCGGGGGACCTATACCCTGAGCCTCCGGGCCTCGGCCGTTAACCAGCAACGGGGTCTTACCGCGGACTTCCTGCTGGCGGAGCAGCCCATCACCGTGGGGGGGCCCGTTGAGCTCCAGCGATCGTCCTCCTCCGTGCCGCGCATCCTCATCCTTGCCGGAGGGGAGAACAGCACTGCGATCGAACAGGCTGTTATGGAAAAGCTCCTCAAGGAATCGTTCGAGCAGGAAGGGGCCTATGTAAAGACCGTCACCAGTGCCGAGGACTTCTCGACCCAGGCGCTTACCGGTATGTTCAACACCTATGTGCTCTTCGAGATCAACGGGATGCTGGACACCGTCGAGGCGATCCGGAGCGGTCTCTCACACGGCCACGGAGTTGTAGTGGCCGGTTCGGGAGAACGCAGCCGGGCCGTTGCGGAAGCCCTCAGCTTTGAATTCGGTCCCGCACTAAGCGGAAACGTTCCCGGCATAACCTTTTCCGGCGCCACGGGCCTCGGCCTGTCAGGCACCATGCCCATCAGCGGGAACGTCCTGCCGCCCCGGAAGCGCGGAGCACAGGCCGTGGCGGTCTTCCCGGACGGACGTCCCGCGGTCCTGTTGGATGTCATGGACAAGGGCCGGACCATCGTGATACCCTTCTCGCTGACACAGTCCGCCCTGAACGCGGGCACGACGTCGCCCTTCAGCCTTCTGCTCCGGTCCGCCGTTCTCGCCGTCGTTCCCGGGCAGGAAGGTGCGGATAACGTCGCGTCGGTACAGCTGCTGGTCTCATCGCCCACGGGCCCGGTCAAAACACAAATCGTGGAAACCCTTCCACGCGGAGCGAAGGTCCTCTGGACGAGCATTGCGGGCTCTTTCAAGAACGGCGCCCTCACCTTTGAACTGATCGCTGGACCGGAACCGCAGAGGATCATCTACCTGTTTCAGCCGGCGAACCCGGCCGCGGTAAAGACCGCCGCCGAGGTGTTCTCGGAATGCGACGGCAAGTTCGTGAGCCAGGGGAAGGCGGAATGAAATTTCCAATTTCCAATTTGCAATTTCCAATTTGCAATCCCCGCTCGCGGGGCTTCACCTATATCGCGCTTCTCGCGGCCATCGTCATTATCGGGATATCCCTGGGGGCCGCGGGGAAGTACTGGTCGAACGTGATGCAGCGTGAACAGGAGGAGGAGCTGCTGTTCCGGGGGGGGCAATATCGTCTTGCCATCGAACGATATTTTCTCGCCATCCCCGGCAGGTTCCAGTACCCCCAGGACATCGACGAGCTTCTGAAAGATAGCCGCTCAGCAACGGGCAAACGCCACCTCCGCCAGAAGTACAAGGACCCCATCACCAATGATGATTTTGAAGTGATCAGGGACCAAGCCAAGGGGAACCGCATAACCGGTGTGTACAGCAAGAGCGACAAGGAAGCGCTCAGAACAGCTGGATTTGAAGAACCCTACAAGGAGTTCGAGGGAAAGAAGAAATACAATGAGTGGAAGTTTCTCTTCACGCCCCCATCCGGGCCGACGGGTAGGCCGCTGGGCACGGTCCCTCCCGGACAGTCGGGCAATCCGCCCCATCCGACACCGCGGTAGCAGGACCTGCTTCGCGACCGCGCGCTTTACAGTTCCAGCCGGCTGACATGCTCGAGCACGCTCTGCCGGACCCTCGATGGCGCTTCGGTCTTCATCAGCTGCTGCCCGTGGTCGAGCGCGGGGATGAGCAGGTCATTGAACACACCACCACAGGAGCAGGTGCTCCCGAAGATGTCATTGGGGATGACCTTGCGCTCACCGCACAGGGAGCAGCTAATCAGCCGCTTGCTGCCCGACCACTTGCCGCGCTTCGCGAGCGGCTTGCCGTTCACCTCCACGATGTCCATGGCGAAATCAATGACCGGCGCGTTGCTGATCGAGGTCCCGACGCCATACCCGTCAACTACCGGGTTCAAGACCGGGATGTCCGCCTCGTTGATGCCGCCGCTCACGAAGAATTTGACGTCCTTGAAGCCCCGGAGATCCAGTTCCCAGCGCGTCTCCTCGAGAATGCGGAAGAAGTTGCCACGCCGGGAGCCTGGTGTGTCGAACCTTACGGCGTAGAGCTTCTCCCCCATGGCCTGGGCCACGTTGAGGGTCTCGAACTTCTCGTCCAGAAACGTGTCGATGAGCGCCACGCGCTTGCATGTGGGGTCCAGCACCTCGTCATAGGCCTTGATGGCATCCACGGTGGATCCCATGCACAGAATGAGCGAGTGCGGCATGGTCCCCATGGGCAACTCACCGATAAGCTCTCCGGACTTGACCACGGCCACCCCGTCGCATCCGCCGATGTAGGCGTTCCGCTCGATCATGGGCGCAAGGATCGGGTGCATCCTCCGCGCTCCGAAGCTCATGACCAGCCGGTCGCCCGCCAGCTTCTTCACCCGGGACGCCTTGGTCGCGATGCCCGACGCCTGACAGATCAGCCCGAGCAGCGCCGTCTCGTAGACGCAGAAGTCCTGATACCGCCCCTCGATCTCCATCACCGGCTCGTAGGGGTAAAAGACCGTCCCCTCTTTGAGGGCCCGGACCTTGACGCGAAGCTGTTTCAGGAGCGGAAGCGCCTCGTCGATACCGGTGAAGACCGCCCACTTCCATGTGTCCGGCAGGTTCTTGGCGATGAACTCCGCCCGGACGACAGGATCGATGCCTTTCGCCTTGAGAATCTTGAGCGCCCGCTCGAAGTATACGTCCGTGACCTTCCCGTCCAGGACATCCTTGGGATCAGCGGTGAAAAACATGGAAACCTCCCTTTCGAAGTGCGGAAAGTAGATTCGTCATCTGGTACTACGTTCACTCCTCATTCCGCATTCCGCACTCCGCACTCTACGCTATGGTGACTCCCATGACGTTATTCATGATCCGGAGCGCCGCATCATGATCCTCTTTCGCGATCCCCGCCACGCTGTCCTCGGCAACGGTCACAGGATAGTCGCGCAGCACCGCGTCGGATGCCGTGAACATGATGCAGATATGGGTCACGCAGCCGGTCAGCCGGAGCGCATCCACTCCCAAGCGCTTCAGGTTCGCCTCGAGCTGTGTTCCGTAGAACCCGGAGTACGCGGTCTTCGGTATCACAAGGTCGCCGGATGCAGGAGCGAGTTCGTCGATGACCTCGGCGCCTCTCGTCCCTTTGATCGCGTGGGGCGGCCAGCCGAACTTCGCGAATTCCTTGTCATCCTGCTCATGAGCATCGCATACATAGATGACTGGATCCTTCCGGGCGCGGGCTGCCGCGATCTCTCTCTGGACGTTCTTGATTATATTGCGGATTTCAGGGACCTCCAGGGGGGCTCCGGGAAGCACGAAATCGTTCAGCATATCGATGATCAGCAACGCTTCCTTTTTCATGAGGATCACCTTCTCTCACTTCCCCTCTTTACAATTCTAACAGTGTGGGATATCTTTGGCAAGTAAGGGAGCGAAAAGAGGGGGCCGTGATGGAAGAAAAGCTCGAAATACTGTTCGACGAACAGGCCATTGAGCAGAAAGTTGCTGAGCTTGCCGCGCAGATATCCCATGACTATGCGGGGAAGGAACTGCTCCTGGTCTGCATCCTGAAGGGCGCCGCCATATTTGCGGCCGATCTCATCCGCCATCTGACCATCCCGGTAGCGCTCGATTTCGTCCATGTGTCAAGCTACGGGAGCGCCACGGTCTCATCGAGGACCATTACCGTGAAAAAGGATATCGATATGAATATTCGCGGGAAGAACGTCCTGCTCGCAGACGGGATCATCGACACCGGCGACACCATCAAGTATCTTTTTGAACGGTATAGGGAGCGAGGCCCCGCCAGCATCAAGGTCGCCGCTCTGCTGGACAAGCGTTCACGAAGGGCCGTTGATGTCCATCTTGATTACCGGGGTTTCGAGATACCGGACGAATTCGTGGTGGGCTACGGGATGGATTGCGGAGAGAAGTACCGGAACCTGCCGTACATAGCGGCAGTTAAAACATCTTAATACAAACGCATAAAGTTTTGTTACGTTGTCTTTGCGAGCGACCGAAGGGAGCGCGGCAATCTCGTTGTAAAGAAAAGATTGCTTTGTCGCGGAGTTTATCCCGCTAAAGCGGGGCTCCTCGCAATGACACAATATTATGTGCGTTTGTAATAGTGAATCCTTGGTATCATTCTCGGCACCCGCTTCATGTACTCCCGGTACTGCTCCCCGAATATCTTCAGGAATCGCCGCTCTTCGATGAACATGCCGAAGATGAAGTAGAGGTCCGCCAGGACGGTGATCGTAAGCCCGTTCACGGTGATATGCGGGCTGAAGGTGAAGATGATAAGGCCCGCAACGTACAGAGGGTGACGCACGATGCCGTAGACCCCGGTCGTGACCAGTTCCTTCTCGGTCAAGCCCTCGCTGTTGCCCGCGATCTCTCCTTTCGTCACATACCGCCACACCTGTCGGAATCCCATGAACTCCCCTTTGTCCAGATACCGGAAGGCCTGTACCCCGAACATAAGGCCCGAGAGCTGGACCGCGTGCATGACCAGGCGAAACCAGAGCGGCCCCTGCCAGAGGACCCGGACAGGGACCTGGATGATGAGGTAGATCGCGGCGAATGCGGTGATCCCGCTCACACTCGTGTACAGGAAGCGGTACCAGACGCGCATGAAGGTCTCGCCGAACACGCGCCGGCACAAGTCCTTGAACCACGAGGTCACGGTGATGCTGTGGATGAGGGCGAAGGACAAGCAGATGAGAAAAATATGGGTCATGGGTACAGGGTAAAGGGTAAAGGGTACGGGGTACAGGGTACAGGGTTGGATTTCTCTGAACCCTGACTACTGGCCCCTGGCCCCTGCCAACATCTCCGCCGCCGCCTTTTGTATCGCGTCCATCCGGTCGTAGCCGGCTATCAGAAAGTCGGCGTCCTTGAACTGGTCGAGGATGTAGGGACTGTCGAAGGAGATGACGGCGGAACGCTTTCCCGCGGCCTTTGCCCGCCGGAGGATATCGAAGGCCGCATCGCGAAGCTTCGGGGAAATGCCTGAACGTCCCTTGGACGCTGATATCCTGGAGAATATGCCGATGACGACAGAGCCGACACCGTTGAAATCCAGTTGGGATGAAAGATCTGCGGCGCTGACATCCGGCGTCAGGGTCGTGCTGCTCACCGTGCCAAACCGCTTCATGAACCCTTGCGTGAACGGGCCGCCCATGCCCTGGCTGTCGTCATCCAGCACAAAACACGCGGCGCCCTTCCCGGCGTCGAGGGGAAGCTTCTTCCCGTCGCCGCGAACCAACGTGAGCGCCTTCTTGCCGAGCTCTGTCGCGATCGCACGGTGTTCTTCGTAGTCTATCTTCGGAATGCGACCCCCCTTCGCTTCCCCCCTTGACAACGCACCCCCCTCTTTTCCCCCCCTGGGCTAGGGGGGATGAAGGGGGGTATTGAGCACTCCGCGCTGCTTCTTCGCGGCCAGGATCCGGTCCCCCGACGCATGGATGCGCTGCTCCGTGAGCCGCCCCTTTTCCACCGCCTTGACCACGGCGTCGATGGTGACCCTGGCGTCGACGGGATGGAGCAGGATGTCCATGCCCGCCTCAACGGCCCGGATGGCGATCTCGTCCTGGGAATACTCTCCGGCAAGGGCGCCCATGTCCAGGGCGTCGGAGACGATCAATCCCTCGAAAGCCATGCCTTCCCGCAGGAGCGTCGTCACGACCTTCTTCGAAAAGGTCACCGGTTTCACCGGGTCCAATGCAGGGACCAGCAGATGGGCGATCATCACCATGCCCACCCCGTCCTTCACCGCCTCGCGGAACGGCGGCAGCTCCACACGATTGAGCCGCGCCCGATCGGCGCGAATGACCGGCAGCACCGAGTGAGAATCCTGATCCGTGTCCCCGTGACCCGGAAAATGCTTGGCGCAGGCAAGGAGGTCCAGATGCCCGTCTGCCCGCGGTTTCTGAAGACCGCGGATATAGTGCCTTCCGAACCACTCCACCGTCTCCGGGTCCTCGCCGAAGGACCGGGTGCAGATGATGGGATTGTCGGGATTGTTGTTCACGTCCATGACCGGCGAGAAGACGATATGAATGCCGGCAGCCCGGGTCTCCGTCCGGACCGCGTCGAGCATCCGGCCGAGAAGGTCCACGTCCTTCTTCGAGCGTCGGCCTATGGCCGATGCCACGGCACGCTGGCTCGGGAACCGCGTGCCGCCGCTGAGTTGTTGCCCCAGCCCCCGCTCCACGTCCGATGAGATCAGGAGCGGGATCTCAGCGCTGGACTGGAGTCCGGCAAGATAGCGCTGTGTACTTTCACTGTCTCCGCCGAACAGTATGAAACCGCCGAGCCCTTCCCGGACAAGGACTGTCATCGCATCGCGGTACGCGGGTTCGGGCAGGCGGTTTCCCTCGATCCGCGGCATCACCATCTGCGCAACTGCTTGTTTCAGCGATGGAATTTTCATGGCGCCATTCTCTCTTTTTTTCAAGGTCAATGCAAGTTTTTTTCTCCCCCACTTGACAACATCTACAGAGAAGGATATGCTTATGACGTTCCAGTTTATTTCTGCATAAAACCTCGGGATTTCATATATATCATGGCAGTTGACCTGAAAAAGATCAAGACGATCCTTCTTGCCGGTTCCGTTGCCGTATCGCTCTCGATGGCCCTGACCCCCATCATCTTCCTCGCGTACGACCCCAGTATTCCCGCTGCGTTGAACGTCTTGATCCTTGTGATCCTGGCGCTCTCACCATTCCCGGCCGTGAGCACGGTAGTCCTCCTCAGGTCGCTGACCAAATATGCAAAAGATGCGGAAAGTTTCACTACGCGGGACCCCCTTACCGGCCTGTACAACCAGATCACCTTCTGGGACCTGCTCCAGTACGAGACCCAGCGGTCCTTGCGCCAGAAGTACAAGTTTTCCCTCCTGCACATAGACATCGATAATTTCAAGATCATCAACGACACGTACGGTCATGAGGTCGGCGACCGCTTTCTGAAGGATTTTTCCGACATCCTGAGGGCCGCTGTCCGCAAGGGAGACATCCCCGCCCGCTTCGCCGGCGATAATTTTACCGCCATACTTCCCGTGTGCGACGAGGAGCAGGCCTACGTCGTCGCCAAGAGGCTTATGGACGGCCTGCGAAGCCACTCGATCACGCTCCCTGACGGCGCCGTCGTACAGGAGACGATTTCCATCGGCGTGGCGGTGTTCCCCAGTCATGCCAGGGACGCAAAGGACCTTTTCCTTCTTGCGGACAGCATGCTGGGCCAGGCAAAATCGTCGGGCAAGGACAACATGGCCTTCCCAAGCAACGTCGACAACGTGGAGATGCTCAAGAACCTCAGCGAGAAGAACATCATGATCCTCGATGCGCTCCGGCACCGGAAGAAGAATATCGTACCCTACTTTCAGCCCATCGTCGACGTCAAGGACAGGTCCATTATGGCTTACGAGGTGCTGACGAGGATCGTCGTGGACGACCGAGTGATCCCGGCGGCGGACTTCATCGAGGCCGCGGAGAGCATGGGCGCCATCGGCAAGATCGACTACCAGCTCATCGAGAAGGCGTTTATCATGGTGACGGAGAAGCATTATACCGGCACACTGTTCCTGAACCTCTCTCCCAAAGCCATGGTGATCAGCGACTTCATGCCCACCATTCGCGCCCTGTTCCGCGATTACGCCATCAATCCGGGAAGCATGGTCTTCGAGATCACCGAGCGGGACACGGTCAAGAACGTCCGGTTATTCGAGAACTTCGTCCGCACACTGAAGGATGAGGGTTTCCGGTTCGCCATTGATGACTTCGGTGCGGGTTATTCCTCGTTCCAGTATCTCAAAAACTTCCCCGTCGACTATCTCAAGGTGGACGGCGAGTTCATCCGGACCATGGGCGGTAACGGCACGATGGAGAGGGAGATCGTCACCAGCATAGCGTCCCTCGCCACCCGCCTCAAGATCAAGACCATTGCCGAGTATGTGGAGAGCGAATCGATCCTGAACGAGGTCGACACTGCCGGCATTGACTATGCCCAGGGCTACCATATTCAGAGACCGTCACCGAACCTTGCGTAGCCTGCTCTCTCCCGGCCACCCCTCTTTTCACGCCCCTATCATCCTCTTTACCTTCACCCCTGCCTGATGCTATACTGTGACCGTCTATCGCACCAATCTCACGACCAAGGAGTTCCCGTTGGATACTATCACGTACGTTAACGGTTCCTACCGGACCGGCGCCGGTCGACGTTCGCTTTTGGGCAGATTCCTGCCCGAGGTCAGACTCTACTCCCGTCTGCTCTCCGTCGTCTGGAGGGGAAGCTCGAAGGCGAAGCGCGGTCCCTACGTTACCGCTGACTGGCGCGCAAGCAGCATGGAGATCCTTCGTGCGCTCGAAGAGATCGGCGCTGTCATCGAGATCAACGGCGTCGACAATTTCAGGACCCTCAACGGACCCTGCGTCTTCATCGGCAACCACATGAGCACCCTGGAGACCATGGTCCTGCCCGCGATCATCTCAGCATTCAAGGACTCCACGTTCGTGGTGAAGCAGAGCCTCGTGGATTACCCGATATTCAAACACATCATGCGCTCCCGAGATCCCATCACCGTGGGACGCACGAACCCCCGCGACGACCTCAAAGCCGTGTTCGAAGGCGGCGAAGAACGGCTGAAGGCCGGCCGATCCATCGTTATCTTCCCCCAGACAACGCGCACCGGGGTCTTCGACCCCGGTCAGTTCAACACCATCGGCATCAAACTGGCAAAGAAAGCGAACGTGCCCGTGGTCCCCATCGCCCTCAAGACCGACGCCTGGGGAAATGGAAAATACCTGAAGGACTACGGCAAGGTGGATGTATCGAAAAAGGTCTGGTTCGAGTTCGGGAAGCCCATGACCATCACCGGACGCGGCGACGCGGAACATCAGCTGATCATCGATTTCATCAGCGGGAAGTTGAAGGAGTGGGGCGGGAAAGTGGCGGAAGCGGAGACGCGGTGACGGAGAGACACAGGCACAGGGCGACAGCCGCGGAACGCTCACGACCGAAAAAAGGGCCGACCATGCCTGTATTGTGATTGCATTTCCCCCATCCCTCTGGCATAATTGCGCAAGAGAATGGGGACTGTCCCTCAAGGATATACACCATGCGATCGAAAATCATGACGCAGCTTAAGGACGAGGAACTGGCCGCGTTCCGACGGCTCGATCCCGTCGAGCGGATCCTTGCCATGGAGCGGGTCCTCTACGAGCTTCTTGGCGCCAGAGCGGCTGAAGAAGGAGTTACCGACGGTGAAGTCTATCAAAGATACCTTGCTCATCGTCAAGGACGCCATAGACCGGTATAGCATCGAGACCCGAACCAAGGCCTATGCAGCGCTCATCGGCGGTCACGCCGCCGTGTTCTTCGGCGCCGAGCGGACCACGCTTGACGTTGACATCTGCTTCCATGCAGTCGAGAAGCAGCCGGGGATTTCGTTCTTCCGCTTCCTGCAGAAACACCTTCCGCCCCGCTACGCTGTCCGGATCATCGAAGCCACGAAAGACCCTTCTGATCCCCTCAGACACGACCTTATTATCATCGACGATACGGAGAAAGAATATCCCCACATCGATATCCTTCTGGCAAGATATCAGTGGGAAATCCTGGGACTGGAGCAAGCCGACTTTATCCAGGGGCTCGACTTTGCCGTCATGCCAGCGCCGTATCTCATCGCGATGAAGTTGATGGCCGGCGGTCGCAAGGATGAATTGGATATCCTCGACCTTCTCAGAGACCTGCCTGAGCAGGACCTCGCGACGATAAAGGACCTCGCAAAGCGGATCGGAAAGGACCGCGCACTCCAGTCACTGTTGAACGAGCGTTCCCGATCATGACGGTACCAGGAAGCGTCTTTCGAGCCGCGACTCTCAGGAGCACATCCAGACCATCGATTTCATCAGAGGGAAGCTGAAGGAGTGGGGCAGGAAGGTGGCGGAAGTGTGAACAATTCAGCGTTATACATGCTATCTTGCACAATCAGACAATTCGTTGACTTCTTCCTGAAGTTGCCGAAGTTGCGATCCTCAGCAACACATAATGTTTCAAACTGTATTCATTGTAATACCATTAAATTACCCCAGCGCTGACGTTGACAAATCATGGCATCAAGCATATATTCGCCCAAGATACCGAGAGTTGTTTGGCATGTTCATTGCTAAACTAGATAACACCGCAAATCCGTTATTATCTATGGGGCTCTTCAACAACGGATTTCCGGT
>CAYILT010000052.1:0-16300 GCA_964364055.1 uncultured Nitrospiraceae bacterium
TGTTCACGGTTGCGAGAAAGGCCCGCATTGCGTAGAATACGGTGTAGTAGGCCCTGTTGACCGTCAGCCGGTAATTCTTGCGTGATAATTCATCTTGCGCTTCCTGCAACGTGGTTTCAGCCCTCTCGAAGCGGTGACGCGCGAGGGCCTTTTGCTCGGGCGTTATAGCCATAGTCCTTGTTCTCTGACAGTGTGGCCGAAAGGCGAGGAGCGAATGACGGGGCTGTCCCAGGTCTTGGCATCGTACCGCACCGTGGATATGAGCACGTCGTACTTGATGTTCTCCTGCGCCGCCATTTCGGAGATGGCCTTCTTCGTTTCCCAGGACAGGCTGGTAAGGACGATCAAAATATCGATGTCGGAATCCTTTTGGCCTGTTCCGGTTGCCTTGGAGCCGAATAGAATGATGTCCCTTACCCCGGATCCAAATTGCCGGCGCAGCCGCTTTGCGAATTCCTGAACAGCCGCCTTTTCATTTTGCGCAAGATTCGGTAATGCAGCTATGTTCGTAACGTCAGACCTTGCCATGTTCGATCCTTTTCAAGTTCCTTTAATAACAGTATAGGTGAACGGATAACTTAGGTCAATTGAAAAAAAGGCGCTTAGCAGCGGCAATTCAGAAAGCTGTGAACGTGGCCATAGACACGTTCTGAAAGGCGGTTTCTGCCGCAATGTAAAAGTGTGATCACTGATGGATGGGGTATGGAATAAAGCGGCTGCTTCTGCGATCACGGTTCAAGCGTAAAATCCCTTTCCCATTTTTGCCATTTCTACCAAAGACGCGGGCGGGGTGAACCGTTCGCCGTACTTCGCGGCGAATCCTTCGAGCTTCCCGGTGATTGCCTTCGCACCGAGCGTGTCCGCATACCTGAGCAGCCCGCCCCGGAAAGGGGGAAATCCGATGCCGAAGATGAGCGCGGCGTCGAGCAGGTCCGGCCTGTCGATGATCTTCTCCTCGAGACAGAACGCAGCTTCTTTTACCATAAGAAGTACCGCGCGGTCAGCAATTTCTTCATGGCCGAACGTTTTCTTTCCCTCCGGCCCTGTTGAAAGATTACGGGTGACGGCGGGGTCGGGCCCGCCGCGTTTTCTGCCGCTGTAGAGGTAAAAACCTTTGCCGTTCTTTTTGCCGTAGTATCCTTCCTTATAGAGCGCTTCCAGAAGCGGCGAGGGTCTTACCCGTTCGCCCAGACCCCGGTGCAGGATGACGGCGACCTTGTGCGCCACATCGAGGCCGATCTCGTCAAGCAGGATGAAAGAAAGTGAATTGAGGGTCGAAAGTGAATTGAGGGTCGCTTCTCGATCCTTGATATTTTCCAGTAAAATGGAACCCGCGAGATTCAAGTCCAGTTTCTGTATATCCTGCAAAAGCATTCTTATGCAAACCAACATAAAGCTCACCCGAATGTATCAGCGATTGCTCTTATTGTTTGCTGTATCCCTCACGATCTTCACCGGATGCAGCATCCAACTTATCGCCCCCTACGATGCCGATACGCAGCGAACAACGTTTGAATGCGCAAAGTTGGTCGATCATTTTTACGGAAAGCTCCTGGAAACGAACGAGCAGAACCGGCAATATGCCAAATTCGCCGATCAGTACGTCGCTATAGAGTCGGAGCTGAACGCGCTCGTGCTTCGCAACAAGGTGCGAAAGTTAAATACATACTCTGTAGATATTACCAGACAAATATTGACGTTCTGGCAAAAATACAAAGCTCGGCATAAGAAGGATGACACATACAGCACAGGCAACGCTGAATTGGAGCGTGACCGTTTTGCGCGTCTCTTTGCGTATGCGGTGCGGGCTGAAGATGCAAAGAAACCATGAAGAAACATTCATGAACTGCGTTCACATGAGAGTATGAAACTCGATCATCGTCATGCTGCCGTCCATCACCCTCCCCAACCCCTCCCATCGAGGGAGGGGCTACGACATGAGGAGACCGAACATGTCCTTTAACGCTGAACAGGCTGAAAAAGACATGCTGGCGTCGGTGCAGGCCGTAATGGGTGGCGAATGGTCCAAGATCAGGGACGCGATGCAGCAAGTGCTCAAGGATGAGCGCGAGGCCCTGCAGAAGATAGCTGCTGCGTATGCCGCTGGCAAAATCAACGACGACGATCTCAAGAGCCAACTCGAAGATGAACGGGACACATTGAAAGCCGGTCTCTCAATGGTAAAGGCCGTAAGTACGGCAGCTATTCAGAAAGCCGTGAACGCGGCCATAGACACGTTCTGGAAGGCGGTTTCTGCTGCAATGTGAATGTGTGCCTCATCTGAATCAGGTGAGGGCCCTTTTCATCGTGCTTCCTGCATCACTCATCAACGATCCTGTAGCTGTGAGTGATCTTGCCCGCTTTGCCGAGCGTTGCGCCCACGGAACAGTACTTTTCCAGGGACAGATTGACGGCGCGCTCGACGGCCTCTTTGTCCACGCCCTTGCCTTTCACCACATATTCGATGTGCACTTCTTTATAGACATGGGGATAGGAATCGGCCTTCTCGCCCTTCACGTTCATCTCAAGACCGGTTACGTTCTGGCGTTTTTTCCGAAGAATGGAGATCACATCCATACCGGAACAACCACCAAAGCCCACGAGCAGCAGTTCCATCGGTCTGAAACCTTTATTGTGGCCGCCCGATGCATCGTCTGCATCCATCGTCAGCAGGTGACCGGAGGAAGAACTTCCCTCAAAATGCATATTGGCTACCAGCGTTACTTTGGCTTCAACCATAGCTGCCTCCGCTCGACTTCTAGATATAGTTTGCCTTCATCGCAAAGAGTTTACATTCTATCATAAAAGTGATTGGTAACAATGCCAAATAAACAAAATTTCATAGAAATGTATATTAATCGTCTATTAACAATATGTTATAGCTGTTAATAAATATAATTTGGTATTAATGCCAAAATTAGCGGCTTTTCTGGCAATTGTAATTATTTATAAATTTATGATTAATATAGGTTATCTAAATTATTATTACACAATAATATGGCAATTGATTTGCACATACACAGTGGTTCCATTTATAATTATGTGCTAATGATCATTAATACAGCCAGTTGCGAAGTTCAACACGCATTTATAAAAAGATAAATTTTTCTTATTTGACAAAAAAGACGGTTTGCTGAATACTGCACTACTCCGAAAATACCTGAAGCCATTCTGTTCTAAAGAGTCAACATCACGGTCCTTTTTTTCTGTTCTCTTTTCCCCGTTCCTCGCCAGAGGCGGGTTAGAATCTTATGCTCACTTTTGTCAGGAAAGGGGGGTCCGGCAACACACTACAGTGAACGAAGAAACATGACCTGTCGTTCGTCCGTCACGGCCGAACGTGCGGTGGTGCGGTTCTGATGTGCGTCGCGAATTCTGATACCGGTTTAGTTTAAGAGAAAGAACAATTTCCTAAGGAGGGTTCCCTATGAGCAAGGATGTGAAGACACCAATGCTTGACGACCTGGAAAAAGGAGCGTGGCCGAGTTTCGTAAAAGAGATCAAGAAGGCCGCAAAGAGAAGCAACACCGCGCAGGACCTGCTCGGTATCCTTGAGAGATCGTATCGGGATAAAATTACCCACTGGAAGCACGGCGGCATCGTGGGCGTCCTCGGCTACGGCGGGGGCGTGATCGGCCGTTACTGTGATTTGCCGGAAGAATTCCCCGGCGTGGCGCATTTCCACACAGTCCGTGTCAACCCGCCGGCAGGGTTCTTCTACACCTCCAAGGCGCTCAAAGAGCTGTGCGACATCTGGGACAAGTACGGCAGCGGCATGACGAACATGCACGGTTCGACGGGCGACATGATCTGGCTCGGCACCCAGACCGACAAGCTTGAGCCCATCTTCGCAGAGCTCACGGCAAAGGGCTGGGACCTCGGCGGCTCAGGATCCTGTCTTCGCACGCCAAGCTGCTGCGTGGGCATGGCCCGCTGCGAGTTCGCGAATATCGACACCATGGACATCTGCCACACCCTCACCCAGAAGTTCCAGGATGAGCTCCATCGTCCTGCATTCCCCTATAAGTTCAAGATCAAGACTTCCGGCTGCGCCAACGACTGCACCGCTGCTATTGCCCGCGCCGACATGTCCATCATCGGCACCTGGCGCGACAGCATTCGGGTCGACCAGGCCGAGGTGAAGAACTACGCTTCCAAGATGAACATCAAGGAAGAGATCGTGGAGATGTGCCCGACCAAGTGCATCAGCTTCGACGGCAGCGCCTTGAAGATCAACGACAAGGACTGCAATCGCTGCATGCACTGCATCAACCAGATGCCGAAGGCGCTCCGTCCCGGCAAGGAAAAGGGCGCGACCATCATGCTTGGCGGCAAGGCCCCGATCGTGACCGGCGCGCTCATGAGCTGGGTCATCGTTCCCTTCATGAAGCTCGAGGCCCCCTATGACAACCTGCAAGGTCTCATCCGCAAGCTCTGGGAGTGGTGGGATGAGCACGGAAAGAACCGCGAGCGTATCGGCGAGCTCGTCGACCGTATGGGCATGAGGTCCATGCTTGAATCGACCGGCCTCCCGCCCGTGCCGCAGATGGTAAAGGCGCCGAGGACCAACCCCTACGTGTTCTGGGCGCCGGGTGAAGTGCAGTAACGACCGACCAACGAAAATAATTTCCAGGAGGAAGACCTATAATGGCTGACAAACCAAAGAGAATAACGGACCTTGGTTCACCTGATTATAAAAAATTCCTGCCCCCCACGATCTCCAAGAACTATGGAAAGTGGAAGTATCATGAACAGCTGGGCAAGGGTGTGATGAAGCATGTTTCCGAGACGGGAGATGAGCTTTACACCGTACGTATTGCCACGCCCCGCCTCGTGAGCACCGATTACATCCGCGAGTTGGGCGACATTTCCGAGAAGTTCAGCGGAGGGCACCTTCGCTGGACGACCCGCAACAATGTGGAGTTCTTCCCGGAAAAGGGACAGGTCGATGGCCTGGTCGCCGACCTCAAGAAGCGCGGTCATCTGGTTGGCGGTATCGGCTACGGTATCAGCAACGTAGTGCATACCCAGGGCTGGATCCACTGCCATACGCCGGCTACGGACGCCTCGGGCGTTGTGAAGGCGGTCATGGATGAGCTCCATGAGTACTTCACCACGAAGAGCCTTCCGGCGCGCGTGCGCATCGCGCTCGCCTGCTGCCTGAACATGTGCGGCGCGGTCCACTGCTCCGACATCGCCATCCTCGGTATCCATCGCCTGCCTCCCAAGGTGAACGAGGCGACCCTCGCGAACCAGTGCGAGATCCCCACGACCATCGCGTCCTGCCCCACGGGTGCAATCAGCCCGAACCCGGCAACCAAGACGGTCAAGATCAAGGCCGAGCGCTGCATGTACTGCGGTAACTGCTACACCATGTGCCCGTCGCTCCCGATCGCAGATGGTACCGGCGACGCTATTTCCATCTATGTGGGCGGCAAGGTCTCGAACGCCCGTGGTCCGGCCCGCATGTCCAAGCTGGTCATCCCGTTCCTGCCGAACAATCCTCCAAGGTGGCCGGAAACCGTGAAAGCGGTGAAGCATCTGGTCGAGGTCTATGCTGCGAATGCGAAGAAGCATGAACGCATGGGCGAGTGGATCGAGCGTATCGGCTGGGAGCGGTTCTTTACGCTGACCGGTCTTCCGTTCACCTACCAGCATATCGACGATTTCACCTTTGCGCGTGAGACGTTCCGGATGACCCCCACCTTCAAGTGGGATTAGTAACGAGAAAGTGAATGGATCGGCCCTCCGAACGTCTGTTCGGGGGGCCGGTTTTTGGTTTCACACACGCATCACTAACCAGGGGGATAATCATGGACGCCCAGGAATTAGTCAAAAAAGTATTCGAGCTGGTTGAGAAGAATCAGGGGAAAAAGAAGATGAAGGCGGGCGACATCACCAAGGCCATGGAGGCCGAGGGCGCTACGCGGGATGAGGTCAAGGCCGCGATCCGCGAGCTCGTTGACGGCGGCAAGCTGGTGTATTCCTACTTCGGCGGCAGCTTCATCGAGATCCCGCACGTCGAAGGTTCGGCCAATCCGCAATCGTAACGGTGCAATGCGGAACATCCCTCGGCTGGTAATTTCAGCCGTCCGGGGAGGGCTCGGCAAGACGACCCTCTCGCTTGGAATCATCGCTGCCTGGCGGAACCAGGGGAAGCAGATCGCTTCATTCAAGAAGGGCCCCGATTTCATCGATGCCGGATGGCTCGGGGCCGCCGCGGGCAGGCCCTGTTATAATCTTGACCTCTTCCTGATGGAGGAGGAGAGCATCCTTCGTTCGTTTGCCCTGCATGCGAACGGCATGGATGTCGCCGTGATCGAAGGGAACCGCGGCCTCTATGACGGCGTGGACGAGTCCGGGACCTACAGCACCGCCCGGCTCGCAAAATTGACCGGGTCGCCGGTGGTTCTGATCGTTGACTGCACCAAATCATCCGCCACGGTAGCGGCGGTCGTTCTCGGCAGCAAGCTGTATGATCCATCGGTCGCGGTCCGAGGGATCATTCTGAACAATGTATCACCGGGAAGGCACGAATCGGTCATACGGAAGGCGATCGAGCAAAGCAGCGGGATCCGCGTTGTCGGTGCAGTTCCGAGAATGAGGCATGGCGAGTTCCCTGAACGGCACATGGGGCTCACGCCCTTTCACGAACACCCGGATGTGGAAAAGGCGATTGCGGCTTCAGCGTCAGTCGCGGAGAAATATCTCGATCTTGCGGCCTTGTGGCGGATCGCCGGTGACGCAGGTCCCCTTAAGGCCGTTCAGGAACCTGCCATACCATCGGCGGATTCTGACCGGCCGACGGTCGGCGTGATCAGGGACAAGGCATTTCAGTTCTATTACCCGGACAATCTCGAGGCTCTTGAGCGGCAGGGCGCGATACTCCGGGAGATCAATGCGTTGCATGACCGGGAACTGCCGTCGATAGACGCACTGTATATCGGCGGGGGATTTCCCGAGACCCAGGCGGCGGAACTGGCCGGGAATGTGTCCTTTGCAAGCTCGCTTCGGGCGGCGGTGGAGAAGGGACTTCCGGTTTACGCCGAGTGCGGCGGCCTGATCTATCTTGGCAGAAGTCTGCGGCTGGACGATACGGTATATCCGATGACGTCGGTCCTGCCGGCGGATTTTATCCTGGAAAAGAAGCCGCAGGCGCATGGCTATACGCAATTGGAAATAATCGGTCCGAACCCGTTCTTTGAAATGACGCGCACGCTGCGGGGGCATGAATTCCACTACTCCCGCATCGTGAACCTTGAAGAACTGCACGGTATGGTCTTTTCCATGCGACGAGGTCACGGGATAGACGGTGCGCATGACGGGATCGTGTATAAGAACGTGTTGGCGACCTATACCCATCTTCACGCGTTGGGGTCTCCTCTCTGGGCCCAGGGTATGGTGAAAAAGGCCCGTGAATACCGGGTGACCGGTAAACAAGGAGTCCGATGATGAGGGGACAGGAGAAAAACGCTCCACGGTGCCCGTTCTGCGGAGCCGATCTGCCAAGGCCCGCAGAAATTACGATCAGCGGCACGGAAAAGGGCTCGGGCGGGATCTGCTTCTGCGGTGCGCTTTATCTTGTGGATCCCACGGGCAAGGACGTGGGATCCATGATGGCCCAGGCACTCAACTGGGCAGCAGATACGATCGGAAAAGGTGTGGGCGACCTGGCGCCCGATGTTGACTACCAGGACGCGATCCTCAGTTACGACTGGAGGACGCACAGTTCAACCGGCATCAGCAGGGGATATATGGACCGATACGGCCGGCTTTATGTCATGAAGGCCGGCGAGAAAACAGCATAATGCCCGCCAGCTTGTATTGATGGCATTCTTATAATAAGGTCGTTGAGCTTCCTGTATATATGCATGACGGAGGTGATGCTCAGCGTTACACGGCCGATAACGATCAGATCAACAGGTACGGTGCCACAAGCACGGGAACCTAATCACGCAGAGGCGCTCATCGAAGCGTCCGCTCAATTTAAGAAAGGGGACACAGAACATGGGAACGATCACAGTAGCAGGCAAGGCGATAGAAGTGGATGAGGATGGCTTTTTGGCCAACCTGGACGACTGGAGCATGGATGCGGCCAAGTATTTTGCAGAGGTGGAAGGGATCGAGATGACCGACCAGCACTGGGAGGTAGTGAACTTCCTGCGCGACTACTACAAGCAGTACCAGATCGCGCCGATGATCAAGATCCTGGTGAAGGAGATCGGCAAGAAGCTTGGTCCCGACAAGGGCAACACCAAGTATCTCTATGAGCTCTATCCGGGCGGTCCGGCCAAGCAGGCCTGCAAGATCGCCGGACTTCCGAAGCCGACCGGCTGCGTCTAGGACCGGTAGCTTAATGAAATTCAGGCTCAGCGTATTCGGGGACAACTCCCCGGGTACGTGCGGTCTCGTGCATCCCCGGGGACTCATGCTGAGGAACCGATGAGGCGCAGGGCAACTGCGTGCTCATTGCTTTAAGGAGGAAGTTGCGGCATGATCATGGTAACGGTTGACAAGAATAAGTGCGACGGCGACGGCGCCTGCGTGAACGTCTGCCCGCAGGCCGTGTTCGCGATCGAGGCCGGCAAGGCCGAGCCGGTCAACATGTCTGAGTGCATCAACTGTATGACCTGCGTTGAGAGCTGCCCTCAGCAGGCCATTACGGTGCAAGAACCCTAATGAGAGAAAGATGAAGGTTCCATACCGAAAGGGGATAGTTGAAAAAAATTATCCCCTCTTTTTTTAGCAGTGAGTCGTATGAACTGAATACCGCAGGGAGGTGATCTGATGAAACTGGCTGTGTTTCTAAGCGATTTGCGAAGGACCGAAGATACCTACGAACGGCTGAAGGCTGAAAAGTTGGGTGTCATTCTGGTTGAGAACGCCATTTACCATGCAGTGATGAAGGAAGGCGGCAAGGACTCTCCTGTCCTCAACAAGGCCGGGGCGAATTTCTATGTGCTTGCGGAAGATCTGGAGACCCGCGGATTCACTTCCGCTCAGGTGAACCCGAAGGTGAAGGTCGTGAGCTATGGAGATGTTGTCGACCTCATCATGAACGACTACGAAAAGACGGCGTGGCTTTAGTGCGATCGAGCACTTCGGGGGATTCAGAACTATATACTATTTTAGAAGGAGGAACAAATGGGCGTTCTGACAATGGGTGTTTTCCCTTCCCTGGTCGGCTCCGGTACCCTTGATTTTTCCTTTAAACTGGCTGAAGCGGCGCTGGCCAAGGGGCACACGGTGAATTTGTGGCTTTCCGGGAATGCGGTGATGATGGCGAAAAAAGGACAGCGGGCGTTCAAGGATTATTCCCATCTTGAAAAAAAGATGATGGAACTCATCGGCAAGGGCATGGAGACAACGGTGTGCGAGGCCTGCGCAGAGGCGCGCGGCTATCACAAGGAGGACACGCCTCCCGGTATGAAACGCGCGAGCATGGACTGGTACCTGGCAAAGACCTTCAAGTCGGACAGGGTCCTTCATATAGGAGGTGAGTAATGGGAGCTACGAAATTGTGCTTTGTTGTCCAGCGTCCGCCGTATAAGAGCGAGAACGCGCGGCTGGCACTTACCCATTCCATATCCAGCCAGACCGCCGAGATCCATCTCGAGGACGGCGATACGGTGGTTCCGACGCTTATTTTCGTCGGCGACGGCGTCCTCAACGCGGTAAAGAACCAGCAGGCCATGAAGCACTACGGTGTGACGAGCACGGAAAGCCACATCAAGAACGGTCTGCTCATCGACATGCCGATCTGGATATGCAAGGAAGACATGCAGCGCCTCGGTCTGACGGAGGCCCAGGTGATCACTGATGCCGAGGACATGGGCGCGGAGCTGAAAATGAAGTTCGCCTCCTTCGACGAGATCCTGAAGGAGATGGACGCGTGCCCGCATCTCTTTTTCTTTTAACCGACACCGCTCTGCGCTTCACGGCGCAGGGCGGACTCTCTGCTGAATAGTGGATCGCGTGAGCTGAACATGAGCCTGAAGGAACATCTGCAGGAGAACCGGTCCGCCATCGTCAATCAGTGGTTCGAGACGGTGGTCGGGACCTATCAGGAGGGGACGCGGGGGCCGCTCCGGCGGCAGAACGCGCCCTTCACCAATCCCGTGGGCTTCAACACCCTTCAAGGGCTTGAGGGCCTGTTCGACGGCCTCCTGAAGGGCATGATGCCCTCGGAAACGTCCCGTTTTCTGGACGGGATCGTCCGGATCCGTGCGGTGCAGGACTTCACCCCTTCCGAGGCTGTCAGGTTCATCTTCCAGTTGAAGACCGTGGTTCGGAGCAAACTGGGCGAGACGCTGCGGGAACCGGCGACGGCGGGAGAACTTGCCGTGTTCGAGTCCGCCATCGATGAACTTGCCCTGTTCGCCTTCGATCTCTACATGCAGTGCCGGGAAACGATCTACGATATCAAGGCGAAGGAAGCCCGGAACATGACCTTCCGGCTGCTGCAGAAGGCGCAGCTCATCACGGAAAACCAGGAATAGGTTTGAGCAGCACGAGCATTCCGGTTATCTTATACGAAACGAGGTAACGATATGAAAGCTCTGGTATCCTTAATCGCGGTACTCCTGCTGGCGCTCATCGCCTATGCAGGTGCGTCAATGCCGGGCATGCGGTTCCTTTTCGGCGTGGTCATTCCGTATGCCGCCTTCATCATTTTTGTCGTCGGGATGGTCGTTCGCATCCTGAAATGGGCAAGCTCTCCCGTGCCGTTCCGCATCCCCACGACCACGGGACAGCAGAAATCGCTTCCCTGGATCAAGCACAGCATTATTGAAAGCCCTTCCTCCGGGCTGGGCGTCATTGCGCGCATGGCGCTGGAGGTGCTCTTCTTCCGGTCGCTCTTCCGCAACCTCAAGACCCAGGTGGGTGACGGGAAACAGGTAACCTACGGCGAGGCCAAGTGGCTTTGGGCCGCCGGGCTGGCCTTTCACTGGTCGTTCCTCATCATCCTTGTCCGGCATATGCGGTTCTTCATCGAACAGGTCCCCGCGGCGATCAAACTGATCGAGGGGCTCGACAGCTTCCTCCAGGTCGGCGCGCCGCTCTTCTACATGACCGACGCGGTCATCCTGGCGTCGGTGACCTACCTGTTCATTCGGCGGATCGGCCTTCCGCAGGTGAAGTACATCTCGCTGATCGCGGACTACTTCCCGCTCTTTCTCATCCTCGGCATCGCCGTTACCGGCGTTCTGATGCGGTATTTCACGAAGACGGATATCGTGAGCGTGAAAGTGCTTGCTATGGGGCTGGTCAGCTTCAGCCCTGACCCGAAGATGCTCGGGAACATCGGCGTGATGTTCTACATCCACCTGTTCCTCCTCTCGGTCTTGTTCGCTTACTTTCCCCTCAGCAAACTCGTGCATATGGCTGGCGTCTTCATGAGCCCCACGAGGAACCTGGCGAACAACAGCCGCATGAAGAGGCATGTCAATCCCTGGAACTACCCGGTCCATGTCCACACCTACGAGGAGTACGAGAACGACTTCAGGGAAAAAATGAAAGGCGCCGGCCTGCCGGTAGAAAAGGAGTAGACATGGCTAAACTTCCGAAACCAGAAGAACTTTCGAAGATAGACGTTACTCCGCCGAAAACGGACTGGATGGACACGCCCGTGGTCTTCAAGGAAGGCATGTTCTGCCACGGATCGAAGCCGAAGAGCCTGGAGCTCGTCGGTTTCCCGAACCCGCGGGACTGGAGACCGGCTGACGCGGACTGGAAGCTCCCCGAGAACTGGAAGCAGATCCTCCTCGAGGGGATCGCGGACCGGCTCAAGAAGTATCGCTCTTTCCGCCTGTTCATGGACATTTGCGTGAGGTGCGGCGCCTGCGCGGACAAGTGCCACTTCTTCATCGGCACCGGCGACCCCAAGAACATGCCGGTGCTCAGGGCCGAACTCATCCGCTCGGTTTACCGGAAAGAATTTACCGTGGCCGGGAAAATATTCGGCAAGATGGCCGGCGCGCGGGAACTGACGATCGATGTGCTGAAGGAGTGGTGGTACTACTTCTACCAGTGCACCGAATGCCGCCGCTGCTCGGTCTTCTGCCCCTACGGCATCGACCAGGCCGAGATCACGATGATCGGGCGGGAGCTTCTCAATCTGCTCGGGTTGAACATCGAGTGGATCGCGGGGCCGGTCTCGAACTGCTACATGAAGGGCAACCATCTGGGCCTCGAGCCCCACACGATCGTCGGCAACCTTGAATACATGCTGGACGACATCGAGTCCGTCACGGGCAAGAGGATCAAACCCACTTTCAACCGGAAGGGCGCAGAGATCCTGTTCGTGACGCCGTCAGGCGACCTGTTCGCCGACCCGGGCACGTACACGTGCATGGGCTACCTTATGCTGTTCGAGGAACTCGGCCTTGACTACACCTGGAGCACCTATGCCTCTGAAGGCGGAAACTTCGGGTTCTTCACCTCGAACGAGATGGGCAAGCGGCTCAATTCCAAGATCTACGCGGAGGCCAAGCGTCTCGGTGTAAAGTGGATCCTCGGCGGAGAGTGCGGCCACATGTGGCGGGTGCTCTCCCAGTACATGGACACGTGGAACGGTCCGGCCGACTTCCTCGAAGTTCCTAAATCGCCGATCACCGGCACGGTCTTCGAAAACGCAAAATCCATGAAGATGGTCCACGTTGCGGAGTTCACCGCCGACCTGATCAAGAACAACAAGCTCAAGCTCGACCCGAAGCGCAATGATCACCTCAAGGTCACCTGGCATGATTCCTGTAACGTTGCGCGCGGCATGGGCATGCTCGAGGAGCCGCGGTACGTGCTCAAGAATGTGGTCAATAACTTCATCGAGATGCCGGAAGACACCATTCGCGAAAAGACCTTCTGTTGCGGCAGCGGCACGGGCTTGAATGCCTCGGAAGATATGGATCTCAGGATGAAGGGCGGGTTCCCCCGCGCGAACGCGGTCAAGTTCGTTGCCGAGCATCACGGTGTGAACATGCTGGCCAACGTCTGCGCCATTGACCGCGCCTCTCTGAAGGCCCTGATGGAATACTGGGTTCCCAGCGTGAACGTCTGCGGACTCCATGAGCTGGTGGCGAATGCCCTGATCATGACGGGCGAGAAGGAGCGGACGACCGATTTGCGCGGCGAGGCTCTTCCGGGAATCGAAGCGAAGGAGGAAAAAGCCTGATGAAGATCTATGACAAAGGTCCGGTGTTCCTGGGCATCGTGGTGTTCCTGGCCCTGGCGCTCTTCCCGTTCTACAATAACTTCGGGAAGACGAATAAGAAGCCCGATCCGAAAACAGACACGCCTGAGATCATGGAGTACGAGAAACTGAACGGCAAGAAGGAGTGCGTGGAGTCCAAAGCGTTCATGCGGGCCGAGCACATGGTGGTCCTGAACGACTGGCGCGATGGCGTTGTTCGCGACGCCTACCGGGGGTACATCAGCACCGCGAACGGCAAGCGGTTCAACATGAGCATCCAGAACGGCTGCATGAAATGCCACTCCAGCAAGAAGAAGTTCTGCGACGAATGCCACAACTACATGGCGGTGAAGCCGTTCTGCTGGGACTGCCATATTCAGCCGAAGGAGAAGGAGGAGGCGAAATCATGAGCATGGACAGGAGAAAATTCCTCAAGGTCGCGGGCATCTCCTCCATCCTGGGATTCGGCGCGTCCGTTGCTTCGGCCAGGAACTACGCCTTGCAGAAGGGGCTGGTCCCGCCGCAGGTGGATGCGAACAAGGAGGCCCTCACGGCAAAGCGGTGGGCCATGGTCGTGGACATGAGCAAGTTCAAGACCGATGACGATTTCAAAAAGGTCATCAGCGCCTGCCATACGAACCACAATGTCCCCGATTTCCGGAATGCCGACGGTTCCGTCGACCGGAAGATGGAGATCAAGTGGATCTGGACGGCGCCCTATGAGCGGTCCTTCCCCGGCCAGGATAACAAGTACATGAGCGAGCATATCAAGGACATGCCGTTCATGGTGCTCTGCAACCATTGTGACAACCCGCCCTGCGTACGGGTCTGTCCGACCAAGGCGACCTTCAAACTGAAGGACGGGATAACGATGCAGGACATGCATCGCTGCATCGGGTGCCGTTTCTGCATGGCGGCCTGCCCCTATGGCTCCCGGAGCTTCAACTGGACCGACCCGCGGACGGCCTCAAATCTGAAAGGGGACCTGCCGAACAAGGAATATCCTACGCGGACGAAGGGTGTGGTGGAAAAATGCACCTTCTGTTCCGAGCGGCTTCAGGCAGGAAAGCTTCCCGCATGTGTCGAAGCAGCCCCCAAGGGCGGACTCCTCTTTGGTGATATGGAGGACCCGAACTCCGGCGTGCGGAAGATCGTGACGAATACGTACACGATCCGTCGCAAACCCGATCTGGGCACGGGGCCGGCCGTTTACTACTTGATTGGAGGTGGCGACCATGCTTGAGAAAGCACTGGAAGGGAGTAAAAAATACTGGACATGGGTGTTCTTTCTGGGCGGCCTCGCCGCGGTAGGATGCTACTATTACCTTCAGCAGTACATGTACGGACTGGGCATCACCGGCCTGCACCGCGATGTAACGTGGGGCCTGTACATCGGCCAGTTCACGTTCCTTGTCGGCGTGGCGGCCTCCGCAGTGATGCTGGTGATCCCGTACTACCTGCATGACTACAAAAAGTTCGGCAAGATCGTCATCCTTGGAGAGTTTCTCGCCATTGCGGCCGTCATCATGTGCATCCTGTTCATCATGGCGGACATGGGCCAGCCCATGCGGGTCATGAACATCCTGCTCTATCCGGCGCCCAATTCAATGGTCTTTTGGGATGTCGTTGTGCTGAACGGCTACCTGTTCCTCAACCTGGTGATCGGCTGGGTCACCCTCGGTTCCGACCGGAAGGGGATCGCGCCGCCCACGTGGATCAAGCCCTTCATCTATCTTTCCATACCCTGGGCAATCAGCATCCACACGGTCACGGCGTTCCTGTATGCCGGCATCCCGGGCAGGCACTTCTGGCTCAGCGCCATCCTGGCGGCGCGCTTCCTGGCCTCGGCCTTTGCCGGCGGTCCGTCACTGCTGATCATCCTTGCCTTGATCGTGAGGAAGCTCACGAAGTTCGATCCCGGCAAGGAGCAGATCCAGACCCTGGGCAAGATCGTGGCCTATGCCATGTTCGCGAACATCTTCTTCCTGGGACTGGAGGTCTTCACGGCGTTCTACAGCGGGATCCCGGGTCATGCTCATCCGTTCCACTATCTTTACGCGGGGCTTGACGGCCACAGCGAGCTCGTGCCCATGATGTGGACGTCGAGCGTATTTGCGGTCATCTCGCTCCTGATGCTGGTCGTTCCCGCCATCCGTAAGAACGAGGGGACGCTGGCCCTGGCCTGCGTTATGCTGTTCATCTCGCTCTGGATCGACAAGGGCTTCGGTTTGATCATCGGCGGGTTCGTGCCGAATCCGTTCGAAGAGGTCCATCCCTACTGGCCGACGATGCCTGAGACCATGATCACCATCGGCGTCTGGGCCATCGGCTTCCTGGTCCTGACGTTCCTGTACAAGATCGCCATCACCGTGCGGGAGCAGACCGTCGGCGTGGAGATCGACCACTAAACGCGCTTTTCACTTAGGCATCACGCAAGGCCCACCCCATAACGGGGCGGGCCTTTTTTTCGTTCTACGCACAATTCCCTTGATAGCACAAAGTAGCATAACCATACCCTAAAAATACCCTGCTTTTTTTATTGACATTAATTGTGCTTTATTGCTATTCTGCCAGTCCTTTCATGCAAAATCATGTGCAGTAACTGTTATTCGAACGAGCGTTACCGGAAGTAGCTTTCCATAAGGCCAGTCAGAAGGTACTGATAGGAGCCGTGTTGCCTTTAAGCGCTTTTCGTCATACGCAGGAATGGTTACGCGGGATGCGGAGGAAACTCCGGTCGTCTTTCGCTGCATTTTCACCGCGCGCGGTTCCCGGCTTCGGACAACAGCCGCCCCGGCCCGTCCTCGTTACGCTCATCATCGCCGTTACGGTCGTTCTTGTCACGGCAGCCGGTTCTGCTGCGTTCATCGATCTCACCATCTTCGGCCCCAAGCGCTATGACCGGCTGAAAGGCAAACCCACGGTTTATACCGATACCTTCGAGCGCTGCAACCCCGCGACCCAGGGAATTCTCAAGGTCACAAACGGAGATTCCAGGAAGACCCGCATCAAGTCCGCCCGCATCTATGTGAACGGCATCAGGGTCGCGTCCGAGAAAGACTTCAAGCATAAAATCCCCTCCTTCGAGAAAATCATATCCATCAAGGAACA
>CAYILT010000053.1:0-7332 GCA_964364055.1 uncultured Nitrospiraceae bacterium
GTCTCCCAGCAGCGCCCACGCCCTGCCGTGCTTCGCGTCCTGTCTGACCGCGGCCTGATACTGGTCACGGGCGAGTTCGATCTTGCCCTGGGCGTCATAGATGCCGCCGAGACGGACATGTTCGTCCGCCGAAAGCGGGTCGTGAAGCACGATGAGCTTCGGCAGGGAACAGCCGGAGAGCAGCAGTGCAAGCAGAAGAATGGCAATGAGAGAGTTACGCTGGGGCATTATTCTTATCGATTTCCATTAGCCGTGAAGGTAGGAAGTCAGGAAGGTAAAAAGGTAAGCGTGATCGACACACAACGGTCTTCCTACCTTCTCACCTTCTTACGTTCTTACCCTCAGGGTGTGATCACGATCATCCACGTCCCCGCCCGCGCCCATTTTTTCTCAAAATCCTCATACGCTATGGTCTTGTTCGGCGTTCCGCCGTCGTGCATGATGAACAGGCCGTTCCCGTCATCGAAGCCGATGACCGTCACAAAGTGCGGTTGCCGGTAGAACCCGAAGCCGAGGTCCAGGAGGCAGATGACCGGGATATTGCTTCCGATGGCGGTTTTCAGGGCTGCAGCGGTCCCGGCGGATGACGAGGTCTTGAATCCTTCGTCCTTCGCGTAGCGCTCCAGGTCCATGGGCAGGGTCCCCCGGAGTTGGGGCAGGTAGACGCTCGCCGTTATCCGCTCCAGGTCTACAGCCTTGCCCCGGAACGAAAGGACGCTCGCGAGCGCCGCGGGACCGCAGTCATATTCCGTCTGCTTCACGAAGGGGACGCCTTCGATGTAATGCCCTCGTGCGTCCAGGCCGGGCCTGATGGCATCGAAGCTTGTTGCTCCGCATCCGGACAGCGCCAGGATGAGCGCGGTGAGGGCTCCCAGTAAAAAAAGGCCGTGAACAGTCAGGAAGCTGTCCACGGCCTTGTTCCGATTTGTCTCAGGGATCATTTTTTCTTGATCTCGATCCTGCCTTCCAGGAGATAGATGATCAGGACGACCAGAAGCGCGATGATTACGAGGCCGAGTAAGAATCCCAGAACACTGTCACCGCCGGCCTGGACCGAGTCCAGGTTCGAAGCGAGCCGGTGGAGCTGTTCGTCGGAGAGTTTGTCGATGCGGGCCGTGGTCTCGTCGGGGGTGAGCCCGTAGTCCAGGAGCCGCTGCCGCAGTTCTTTCGTCTCGAGGGCCTTCTGGATCTTCGCAACGTCGGATGCGCGGTCGGAGACCGGCGCGGCCCGCGGCGCATCCGGGGAGGCCGGAAGGTGCATGGCCTCGGCATGACCGGCAAGGGTCGAGATGACAAGGAGCGCAGCGATCAGGTAGCTGGCAAGGGGCCGGGCATAAAATGCAGTGAGCATGTGCTTCATGGAAAAACTCCTGTTCCGGGATGTGACCAGTCGAGAGCTAGCGCTTCATGATGACATGGTGGCCGGTCAGTTCGAGTACCGCGATGACGATGATAACGATCAGCAGGATGACGACCACATCGCCGAGCACGTCGCCGCCGGCCTGCACTGCGTCCATGTTCGCGGCAAGCTGGTGGATCTGCTCGTCCGAAAGCTTGTTCAACCGCGCTGTGGTCTCTTCCGGAGTCAGGCCGAAATCAAGCAGCCGCTGTTTGATCACCGAAGACTCGATGGATGCCTGGACCTTTGCCAGGTCCGTTGACCGCACCCCGGACTGATCAGCGGGAACGAGCATTGCCCAACCCTGCGCGGGAAGCGTGAGTGCTAATACTGCGATAATGAGATACAGCGAAAGGATCTTGAAGAACGGCCTGTTCAGCATGAAAAGTCCTCCTTCCGTGCTTTTTACACGGTCATGATCTCTTTTTCCTTGTGGGCAAGGAACTCGTCGATCTTCTTGATATGGTTGTCGGTGAGCTTCTGGATATCATCCTGCAGCTTCTTCGTGGCGTCCTCGGAGATGTGGGCGTCCTTGTCCTTGCTCTTTTTCTTGATGTCGTCGTTGATGTCCCTCCGGATGTTCCGGACGGCCACGCGGCAGTCCTCGGCGAGCTTCTTGGCGTGCTTCACGATCTGATGCCGCCGCTCCTCGGTGAGGGGCGGGATGGAGAGCCTGATGGTCTTGCCGTCGTTCCCGGGATTGCGGCCGACATCCGATTTCAGGATGGCCTTCTCGATCTCACCCAGAAGCTTGGGCTCCCAGGGCTGGATGGTGATCGTCTTGGGATCGGGCACGGCGAGGTTTGCCACCTGGTTCAGGTGTGTCGGCGTTCCGTAGTAATCCACCATGATGCCCTCGAGAATGCCGAGGGACGCCCTGCCGGTCCTGATGGCGGCGAACTCCCGCTTCAGGGTCTCGTGGGCCTTGTTCATCTTGTCGTCGGCCTTCTTGATCAGTTCATTCACCATAGCCGTGTTACCTCCCGGTGACAAGCGTCCCCAGCGGTTCGCCGGCCACGATCTTCTTGATGTTGCCGGGGACATTGAGATTGAAGACGATGATGGGAAGATTGTTGTCCATGCAGAGGGAGATGGCCGTGGCGTCCATGACCTTGAGGTTCTTTTGGAGCACGTCCAGATAGGAGAGACGATCATACTTGACCGCGGAGGGGTCCTTCACCGGGTCCGCGCTGTACACACCGTCCACCTTGGTGGCCTTCATGATGACCTCGGCCCCGATCTCCATGGCCCGGAGCGCCGCCGCCGTGTCCGTGGTAAAGTAGGGGTTGCCGGTCCCGGCGGCGAAGATGACCACGCGTTTCTTCTCCAGGTGCCGCACGGCGCGCCTACGGATGTAGGTCTCGGCCAGCTCCCGCATCTCGATGGCGGACTGCACCCGCGTTGCCACGCCCTTGTTCTCGAGGATGTTTTGGAGGGCGAGGGCGTTCAGCACCGTTGCCAGCATGCCCATGTAGTCGGCGCTGGCGCGCTCCATGCCCTTGGCGGCCGCCGACAGCCCCCGGAAGATGTTGCCGCCGCCGATGACGATGGCGATCTCGATGCCGTTCCCGGCGACCTCTTTGATCTCCGAGGCGATCTTGTCAATGACCGTCAGGTCGATCCCGTGTCCCTGGGAGCCCATGAGGGCCTCGCCGGAGAGCTTGAGCAGGATGCGCTTGTACGGTGACTGGGTCATAGGGGAGTACGCTCCAGAACGGCAGAGTGAAGGGGTCTCGATCTTCAATCCTCGAGTGTCGAACCCATGCCTGCTGCGCACCACGAAGTTCGACAGCGCCCGAAACCACATCGGCGAACGATGACCGATTCTATCATTTTTGAAGCTGTGCTGCAACCTCTTCTGCGAAGTCCGCCTTTTTCTTCTCGATGCCCTCTCCGAGCTGGAGCCGGACGAACCGCTTGACCGCCGCGGCCTTCATGATGTTTTTGACCTTCTGCTTGCCGTCCGGGTCCTTGATGAAGATCTGCTCCAGGAGGCAGGCGTCGCCGTAGAACTTCTCCATCTTGCCGTCGACGATCTTCCCGATGACGTTCGCCGGCTTGCCGGTCTCCCTGGCCTGGGCCTCGCAGATCGCACGCTCCCGGGCGACCGCGTCTGCGGCGACCGCCTCGCGGGAGAGGTAGAGCGGGTTGGCAGCGGCGATGTGCATGGCGATGTCCTTGCCCAGCTGCTCATCACCGCCCGTATACTCGACCATCACGCCGATCTTGCTGCCGTGGAGGTAGATGGCAAGGTTGTCGCTCGTCTGAAAACGCTCGAAACGGCGGACTGAGATGTTCTCGCCGATCTTCTGGACCAGCGCATTGCGTTTCGCCTCGGCGTTCTCGCCGTCAATGGTCAGCTGCGAGAGGGCCGCCACGTCGGCCGGCGCCTTCTCCGCAACGAGCCGGGCCAGTCCCTTCGCGAACTTTTGGAACTCCTCGTTCTTTGCAACGAAGTCGGTCTCGCTGTTCACCTCGATCAATACGCCGACTTTGCCCTCGTTAAACGAGGCGATCATTCCCTCGGCGGCCACGCGCGCCGCCTTCTTTGCCGCGGCGGACAGTCCTTTTTTTCGCAGAACGTCAACGGCCTTCTCGAAGTCACCGCCGGCTTCCTCGAGCGCCTTCTTTGCTTCCATCATGCCCACGCCGGTCTTTTCGCGCAGGTCCTTTACCGCAGATGCTGAGATTGCCGCCATGGTAGGTAGATCCCCTTCCTCATAGTTAAGTACGAATGATCGCTGAACTGAATTGACCGCCCCCTCTGAGCGAGGGGGCGGGTGGTATGAGATGAGATGGACCTACTCCTCGTTCGCCGCGGCAACGTCGGCCGCGCCGGCCGGCACTTCGGCTGGCCCGGCAGCTCCTTCGGCCTTTGCCGCCTCCATGGCCTCGCCCGCCTCCTTGGCGATGGCCTGCCTGCCTTCGATGACGGCATCGGCGACCTTGGAAGCCATAAGACGGATGGCGCGGATGGCATCGTCATTTCCCGGAATGACGTAATCTATGTTATCGGGATCGCAGTTCGTGTCGACAACGGCCACCACGGGGATGCCGAGCCGGTTCGCTTCCTGCACGGCGATCTGCTCGTTGCGCGGGTCGATGACGAACAGGAGTGACGGAAGGCCGGGCATGGTCTTGATGCCGCACAGGATCTTCTCGAGTTTCGTGCGCTCTTTCTCGAGGCGTGCGACCTCCTTTTTGGTGAGCTTGTCGTAGGTGCCGTCCTCTTTCATCTTCTCGAGCTTCTTGAGCCGGTCGATGCTCTTTTTAATGGTGGCGAAGTTGGTGAGCATGCCGCCGAGCCAGCGGCTCGCGATGTAATACATGCCGCACCGCTTGGCCTCTTCGATGATGGCGTCCTGTGCCTGCTTCTTGGTGCCGACGAACAGGATGTCCTTGCCCTGGCCGGAGGACGTGCGGACGAAATCGTATGCTTCCTTGAACAGCTTGAGCGTCTTCTGGAGGTCGATGATGTAGATCCCGTTCCGCTCTCCGAAGATGTACTTCTTCATCTTGGGGTTCCAGCGCTTGGCCTGATGGCCGAAGTGAACCCCTGCTTCCAGCAACTCCTTCATCGTGATCGTGGACATGATGTCCTCCTTCTGGTTTTCCCTCCGCGCCGATCATCCCCCCTGCAGACCCTGTTTTTCGGACAGGGCAACCCCGCAGTGAGTCCCGGACGCGTGTGGATTTTGAGATTGCCTTCGCAGACTAAAAAGGCGACCCTTAAATTACCATACTCCACCCGGCTGTTCAAGGGAAAAGTGCGGAATTTCCAAAAAACAGGCTCAAGTGATGCAATCGCGGCCTTGGCATTGAATCCATGATGATCGGCCCTGACAACCTCAAAACACAACAGCAACGCTATAGGGAGAAGGTATCGCCAAGGGCCTGTCTTTCTCTAACTGACTAAAAACATTCTCTTTTCCTGAAAACAGAACAGATGGCTTCCCCCGCGGTTTTTTCCGGACATCTTATAAAAACGCTTGACAAAGATCATCAACTTGTTTATATTCACATTTCTCAAAATCGTTTTCAGAAGGCGGGAATTATGGCTACGGTTTCGGCAAAAGCAGTGGATGTGAAGAGAAGCTGGTTCGTCGTGGACGCCAACGGCAAGACCCTTGGCAGGCTCGCGAGCCGGGTGGCATCGGTGCTGAAGGGCAAGACCAAGCCTATCTACACCACCCACGTGGATACCGGTGATTTCGTGATCATCGTGAATGCGGACAAGATACACCTCACCGGGAAGAAGCTTGAGCAGAAGACCTATTACAGTCATTCGGGCTATCCCGGAGGCCTCAAGTCCGTCACCGCGGGCAAGCTCATAAAGACCAAGCCGGAGCGGGTGATCAAGATGGCGGTAGAGGGCATGCTCCCCAAGACCAGGCTCGGCAAGCTGATGCTTTCCAAGCTCAAGGTCTACGCGGGGGAAAAACACCCCCATGCCGCGCAGCAGCCGGCGGAGATGAAGTTCTAATAATCGCAGTTCAATGCGTGGGCCTCGGGCCCATGGCAGACGGAGGATACGGAATGTCAGCAGCAGCGGTTTCACGGTTCTATGCGACCGGCAAGCGGAAGAATTCCATCGCACGGGTGTGGATGATGCCCGGCAGCGGGAAGATCACCATCAACGATCGTACGTCGGACCACTACTTCGGGCGGGACGTGCTCAAGATGATCATCCGCCAGCCCTTTGAAGTGACGGGCACGGTGGACAAATTCGACGTCCTCGCCACGGTGGTCGGCGGCGGGTCCTCGGGCCAGGCCGGCGCGATCCGGCACGGCATTTCCAAGGCGCTGCTTGAAGTGGATACGGAAGCGAGGGGCAAGCTGCGCAAGGAAGGGCTTCTCACCCGCGACCCCCGAAAGAAGGAACGCAAAAAGTACGGGCAGAAGGGCGCCCGCGCCCGCTTCCAGTTCTCCAAGAGATAATACGGGCGGTTTTGGGAGCCAGCATGCTTCCATGGCCGGCATCCGGAAAGGGCAAGCGATCATGTTGATGACGTGCACCCTATGACGAACGATCGAGGGAAGGTGAAGATGCCTTCCCTTTTTTATTAACCATTGAAGAACGGCGAACTGAAAATAGCCATTGCAGGCTCCAGCGGGTACACGGGGGGAGAGCTCTACCGCATCCTGCTGCACCATCCCGGCGTTACGGTCACGGCCGTGACCTCCGAGAGGTCCGCGGGCAAGCTTCTCACCGACATCTTTCCTCACCTCCGCGGACTGACGGACCTTGTCTGCGAGCCCCTCGATCCCGAGGCCATCGCGAAGAAGGCGGACTTTGTCTTCCTGGCGCTGCCCCACGTGACGGCTCAGGCGGCGGCATACCGCTTCCACAAGCTGGGCGTCAAGGTGGTCGACCTTTCCGCGGACTACCGGCTGGCCGACGCCGCAGTGTACGAGAAGTGGTACGAGCACAGCCACCAGTACCCGGACCTTCTGAAGAGCGCGGTGTACGGGCTCCCGGAGCTCCACCGCGAGAAGATCAGGAAGGCATCGCTCACGGCGAACCCGGGATGTTACCCCACGAGCGCCATTCTCGGTCTTGCGCCGGCCATTGCGAAGAACATGATCGATGTCTCGACCATCGTGGTCGACTCCAAGTCCGGCGTGTCGGGCGCGGGCAGAAGCGTCTCCCTTGCCCATCACTATCCCGAGGTGAACGAGGGGTTCATGGCGTACAAGGTGGGGACCCACCGCCACACTCCGGAGATCGAGCAGGAAATTTCGCTCATCGCGGGAGCGGCGGTGACGCTGTCGTTCACGCCGCACCTCGTGCCCATGAACCGCGGCATCCTCTCGACGATCTATGCGAAGCTCACGGCGCCGGTCGACACGGAGCGGCTTCACGCCGCCTATCACGCGTTCTATGAGAACGAGCCGTTTGTCCGCGTTCTCCCGCCCGGGCAGTTCCCGAACGT
>CAYILT010000053.1:7432-16204 GCA_964364055.1 uncultured Nitrospiraceae bacterium
TCTCGATAGCAAGAATTTCTCCGTCCCCGGCTACAAGACCTGGGGCATTCACTGCGGGATCAAGAAGACCGACAAGAAGGACCTCGCGGTCATCGTTTCGGACCGTGAAGCGAACATGGCGGGTGTTTTCACGAAGAACCGGGTGAAGGCCGCCTCGGTGGTGCTGGGCATGTCCAGGGTGAAGACCGGCAAGGGCCGGATCATTGTTGCGAACAGCGGCTGCGCGAACGCGTGCACCGGCAAACAGGGCTTCCTCGACGCCCGCGAGACAGCGGAGATCGCGGCGAAAGAGTTCGGCGCGAAACCGGAGGCCGTTTACGTCGCGTCCACCGGGGTCATCGGCGAGACGCTCCCGCTCCCCAGGATCCGGACCGGGATCGCCACGGCCGCGGGGCTCCTCGCGCCGACGGGCTGGGGCCAGGCCGCCGAGGCCATCATGACCACGGACATCTTTCCCAAGATCGCCGTCGTACAGGAGGAGGTCGGCGGGAAGACCATCACCCTGGCCGGCATTACCAAAGGCTCCGGCATGATCCACCCCAACATGGCAACCATGCTCTGCTTTATCGTGACCGACGCGCTCGTCGCGGCTCCCATGCTCCGGAAAATGCTGACTGCATCCGTGGACCGGTCGTTCAACAGGATCACGGTGGACGGCGACACGAGCACCAACGACATGGTCCTGTTCATGGCCAACGGCGCAGCCGGCAACAAGCGGGTCGCGCCGGGCAGCAAAGATCTCAAAAAGCTCCAGGCCTGTCTCGACGCGGTGACACGCTCGCTCGCCCTGCAGATCGTAAAGGACGGAGAAGGCGCCACGAAGTTCGTCGAGATCACGGTCCGTGGGGCGAAGGACCCCGTGGAAGCGAGGCGCGCGGTCTCCGCCGTTGCAAAGTCCAGCCTGGTCAAGACCGCGCTCTTCGGCGAGGACGCGAACTGGGGAAGGATCATGGCCGTTCTGGGCAGCTGCGGCGTCGACATGGATGAGGTTCGCACGGATATTTCCTTCGGCAAGACGAAGCTGGTTGAGAAGGGCGTCGCCATGGGCAGACACGCTGAGAAAGAAGCTGCTGCCGCACTCAGGCAGCGGGAGATCCACATCGGCATCGATCTCCATAAGGGGAAGGGAGAGTCGACGATCTGGACCTGCGACCTGTCCACGGAATATGTCAAAATAAACGCTGCCTACCGGAACTGATGAGGGGAGGCCCCGGATATCGCCGGCAAGGCCGTACCCGCGGAAGCTCGCAAGTAAATGAGAAAAAACCATTATAATTCCCTTGACAAGATGGGGCGGAGTTGTTAAGTATAATCTTTGATCTCTTCTGCCGGCAGGGAAATGAGAGTAGACGAAGATCGGCAGACGGAATATTAACCTAAGTAATTCATAGAGTTGCATCCAGAAGGGGGGTGTTGGAGACAGTGCCCAGCATACGGTTACGAGACAATGAGCCTTTTGAGGTAGCGCTCCGCAGGTTCAAGAAAAGCATCGAAAAGGAAGGCGTCCTCTCCGAGGTGAAGAAGCGTGAGGCCTATGAGAAGCCGAGCGTGAAGAAGAAGAAGAAGGCGATCGCAGCGAGGAAGAAGGCGGCAAAAACGGCGCGCATGTACCGGAATGGATAGTTAGCATCGGGACGAAAAGGACGGCAATGGGATTACGGGAGCAGATCGACGCGGATATCAAGGCCGCTATGAAGTCCGGCGCCAAGGACAAGGTTTCAGCCCTCCGGATGCTGTCGGCCGCGCTCAAGAACAAGCAGATCGACAAGCGGGCGCCGCTCCTGGACAGCGAGGTCCTTGACTCGGTGCGTTCTCTCATCAAGCAGCGGAAGGACTCCATCGAGCAATTCGCCAAGGGCGGGCGGCAGGACCTGGTGGACAAGGAAACGGCCGAGGTTGTCATCCTCGAGGTGTATCTTCCCCAGCAGCTTGGCCGCGAAGAGGTTGAGAAGCTGGTTCGCGAGGCCATTGCCCAGACCAACGCCCAGGGCGCCAAGGACATGGGCAAGGTCATGAAGGCGCTTGTGCCTCTTATCGCAGGCCGTGCGGACAACAAGCTGGTGAGCGAACTGGTAAAAAATTCACTGGGGTAAGCCTGGTGGCAGGTACGAATGATATAGCACACATCAATAAAACAGGGGGCCATCTGAATCGGGGCCTCCTGTTTTTTTTCAGGAGCCTTGATCAGTGAAGCGTGTAGATTTCTGTCGGCTGGCGCTCCAGTCCGGTATGGATGTCGATTCCCGCGGCAGGGCTGCCCTTTCGCGGGAACTGCAGGAAAGCAAAGCGATCCACGACGACCGCAAGCCCGAAAAGAGGGCCGTTTCCGATCTTGAGCCCTTTTCCAATCCTTACACCGACAGCAGGATCCTCCACAGCAGTCCCGAACAAAACGTGAATACGGTCTTTGCCGGCATCGATATCAATACGTCGGAACGCCCGCTCGTCGACAGGCTGAACGAGAAGGGCGTTACGGTCGAGACGGTCTGTGCTCACCTCCTGTTAATGGTCAGGAGCCGGTCTTTATTCTTGTTTTCCGCGGCTCGTCCGGGTTAGGATGAACGTACACGCCCTCAAGGTCCTCGAATACGACAAGGTCCGGGACATTGTCGCCGGCTATGCCGCCTCGGAGCCGGGCCGCGCAGAGGTCCTGGGGCTCCTGCCGGCAGCCGGGTTCTCCGTGGTCAGCGAGCGGCTCGGCGAGACGCGGGAATTCCTGCTCATCCTCGGCTCCGGCGGCCATCCTCCCTTGGACGGGATCCGCGATATCCACGCGGAGGCCGGCAAGCTTGCCGTTCCCGGAATGATGCTTCAGCCGGCGGAGCTTCTGAACATCGCCGTTACCCTCGGCGCCGCGAGAAGGATCAAGGCGTTCTTTCAGCGGTTCGAGGGAACCGGCAGGACCGGCACGCCTGCGCCGCTCCTGTGCGCCCGGGCGGCAAGGATCACGCCGCTCAAGCAGAGCGAAGACGCGGTCCACGCCGCCGTGGACGAGACCGGCGAGGTGAAGGATTCGGCAAGTCCGGCGCTCCGCAGGGTCCGGAAGCTGATAGCGCGGACGCGGGATGAGATCATGGACCGCATGTCCCGCATCCTCCGTGATTCCGGTGCGCAGAACATCGTTCAGGACCAGGTGATCACGGTCCGCGACGACCGGTATGTGATGCCGCTCAAGCCGAACTTCCGGCAGGGCATCAAGGGCGTGGTGCACGGCCATTCCGGCTCCCGCGCCACCGTTTTCGTGGAGCCGCTCGAGGTCGTCGATCAGAACAACCGGCTCGCCGAGCTCCGCATGGAAGAGCGGGAGGAAGTTGAGCGTGTTCTCCGGGAGCTCACCGGCCTCCTGGCCGGGGACGCCGCGGCGATCGGGGCAAATCTTGACGCAGCGGCAGGCATCGACGCCATTGCTGCCCGCGCCCGGTTCGGGACCGAGTATCAGGGGGCCGTGCCGGAGCTGTCCGCACAGCGCCGGCTGCATCTTCGCGCCGCCAAGCACCCGCTCATCATCGCCAAGCAGCGGTCCGGCGCGACACAGAGCGTTGTACCGAACGACATCGATCTTTCAGATACCGGCAGGACGCTGATCATAAGCGGCCCGAACGCCGGAGGCAAGACCGTCATCCTCAAGACGATCGGCCTGCTGTGCCTCATGGCGCAGGCAGGCATTCCGGTGACCGCCGCCGAGGGAAGCGAACTCCCGGTCTTCGGTGATCTGTTCGCCGACATCGGCGATGAACAGAGCCTGGAAATGGACCTGAGCACGTTCTCGTCGCATGTGCGCCAGATCGCCGGGATCCTCCGGGAAGCGAAGAGCGATTCCCTGGTGCTGCTGGACGAGCTGGGCTCGGGGACGGACCCCGCCGAAGGGGGCGCCCTGGGGGCGGCGGTCCTGGCGAGCCTGCAGGAGAGCGGCTGCGTGAGCGTGATCACGACGCACCACAATGTGCTCAAACTGTTCGGCGCCCGGACCGAGGGCGCCGTCAATGCCGCGATGGAGTTCGACCCCGGGACCCTTCAGCCCACGTACCGGTTCCTCCCGGGAAGGCCGGGCAGGAGCTACGGCCTGGACATGGCGTCGCGGCTCGGCGTGCCGGACAGCGTGGTCCGGGACGCGCGCGCCCGTCTCAGCCGGGACGAGGCAAGCCTTGACCGGCTCCTGGAGCAGGTCGAGGAGGATTCCCGTCATCTCCGCACCGAGCGTCAGCAGGCTGAGCAGGACCTGTCCGCGGCGCATCGGCTCAAGGCTGAAGCGGAGCAACTCCACAAGACCGCGTCCGATGAAGCACGGACCGCGAGGGCGAAGGCGAAACTTGAGGCGCGCGAGGTCCTCGCCGCCCTCCGGCAGAAGATTAAGGAGCTTTCCCGCGTCGCCGCGATCGACCGCGGGCAGGTGGAGCAGGAACGACAAGAATTAGAGATCCTTGCGCGTCGGCTCGAACCGGCGAAAGAAGAACCTGCCGAGCCGCCGATCTATCGCGGAAAGATCCATCCAGGAGACCGCGTGCGGATGCCGAGGCTGAAAAGAACGGGCACGGTGCTGTTCACCCATCACGATGAGCTCGAGGTGGACGCGGACGGCATGAAGCTCAAGATAGCTTTGCGGGACGCGGTCCCGCTGGACCAGACCGCTGACGCGAAGCAGGGAAACGCGGTCCCCGGCTGGAGCACGGACGCCGAAGAGGGCGAGGGTCTGCCCGACCGCGTGAACCTGCTGGGCCTGCGGGTGGACGAAGCACTGGTCGAAACAGAGCGGTTCCTGGACCGCGCGGGCGTAAAGGGATTCCACCACGCAACCATCATCCACGGCCTCGGCACCGGGGCGCTCAAGAACGCAGTGACGGAGCTCTTGAAGGGCCATCCGCTCGTCGCTTCCTTCCGGACCGGCGAGCCGTCAGAAGGCGGGGCCGGGGTGACCGTGGCGGAGCTGAAACGATAAGTGTGGCGGTGTATAGCGAAGACATCATACGGCGGGTGCGGGACAGCGTCGACATCTACGACCTGGTCTCGGGGTATGTCTCGCTCAAGAAAGCGGGCAAGAACTGGCTGGGGCTCTGCCCGTTCCACAGCGAGAAGACGCCGTCGTTCAATGTGAACCCGGCCAAGCAGATCTTCCACTGTTTCGGCTGCGGCGTCGGCGGCGACTCCTTCAAGTTCCTGGAGTTGCAAGAGGGGCTGAACTTCCCCGAGGCGGTCAAGCAGCTCGCGGCCCGGGCCGGCATCACGCTCCCTGAGAGCAGGCCGCGGGCGGACGAAAAGAAGAGCGACGACGAGCGGAAGTCGCTCCTCAAGATAACCGCCGAGGCGGCGGACTACTTTCGTCGCGAGCTCGAAGGCCCTGCAGGTAGCTCGGCGCGTGCCTACCTTGCGAAGCGGGGCCTGACCGACGCGGTCATCAGGGACTTCTCCCTGGGATATGCCCGTCCGGAATGGGACGGTCTCCTCAAGCAGCTGAAGCAAAACGGTCATTCGCCGGCGCTGCTGGAAAAGGCCGGGCTCATCGTCAAGCGGAGCGAGGGCGAAGGCCACTATGACCGTTTCCGGGGCAGGATCATCTTTCCCATCCGGGACATCAGCGGGCAGGTGATCGCCTTCGGCGGCAGGGTGATGGACGACTCCCTGCCCAAGTACCTGAACTCGCCCGAGACGCCGCTTTACAGCAAGAGTAACGTGCTCTACTGCCTCGACCAGGCGAAGGAGCCGGCCCGGAAGCAGGGCTACTTCATCATCGTCGAGGGATACCTGGACGCCATCGCGTGTCACCAGTACGGCGCAAAGAACGCCGTGGCCACGCTTGGCACGGCGCTCACGGACGGGCACCTGCGGTTGATGCGGCGGTTCGCCCAGAAGCTCATGCTGATCTTTGATCCGGACCCGGCGGGTGTAAAGGCCACGCTGCGCGGCTTCGAGCTCTTTGCCGGGAGTGGCATGAAGGTGAACGTGGTATCGCTGCCTGATGGCGACGACCCGGACACCTTTCTAAAGAAGAAGGGATACGACGCCTTCGCGGCTTGTCTCAAAAGTTCGGCCAAGTTCATGGATTTTGTGCTCGCCCAGGTGGTGAAGGACGGCGCGGCCGCTTCCATCGATGAGAAGGTGGAGCGCGAGGCGGAGATGCTGCGGTTCATCGCGAGGCTCCCCTCCGGTATCGAGCGGGACCACTATCTCAAGAAGACCGCCGAGGCCCTGAACGTCGATGAAGCGACCCTGCGCCAGGACATGGCGAAGCAGCGCACCGCGCACGCGGGCCCGCGGGAGCGGACCGCGGCGGGCACGACTGCCCCGAAGGGCCAGCGTCCCCGGGCCGAGGAGATGCTGGTCCACCTTATGCTGAGGGACGAGGCCGTTGCCCGAAGCCTGTCGGCACAGCTCGCACCGGAGGATTTCACGGACCCGCTGTTCCGGCGCGCGGCGGAGCGCATCTTTTCAACGCTGAAGAGCGGCAGGGGGATCGACCTCCGCGATATTTCCATCGAAGGGGACGATGAACTGAACCGGCTCCTGTCCCACTACAGCGTCCTGGAAATAGAATACGGCGATCAGGAGAGCAAGGACCAGAAGATGAATCTGGAAAAAACCTGCTCGGACTGCGTGGAACGGATCAAACAGCATGGCTCGGCAAAGAAGATGAAGTCGCTGCTGGCGGCGATCCATGATGCGGAGTCCCGGGGAGACAGAGAACAACTGAGGTCGCTTCAGGAGCAGATCGTGCAGATTCGGCGGCGAGAGACGCAGTGACCGCGGTCATGCGAGCAGATATCAGGGGAAGGAAGAACGGGTATGTTAAAAAAGGAACTGAAGGGAATGGTAAAACGGGGCAAGACCGGCGATGCCAGGAAGCCGTCAACGGCGGCGAAGCAGCAGGGTTACCTGTCTTTCGAGGACGGCGCCGAGCCCATCGCGGCTGAAGAGGTCTCCACGGAGCAGCTTGACAGCATCATCTCGCTGTTCGGCGATGAGGACGCCGATAGCGAGCTTGGCTCGCCGCGCCAGGACGGGAAGGCCCGTGCCGTCGGCGACGAGGATGCGGAGGAGACTGTCGAGACCGAAGAAGCGGGCCACGAAGAGGCTGCCGAGGAAGAGGCTGAAGAAGAGGATGTCGATGTAGGGCTCGGCAAGACCGACGATCCCGTCCGGCTCTACCTCAAGGAAATGGGAACCGTGCCGCTTCTGTCCAAGGAGGGCGAGGTGGCCATTGCCAAGCGGATCGAAGAGAGCAAACGGGAAGCGGCCCAGATCATCTACAGCCTTCCCTTCTCGATGCAGGATGTTCGCGATCTCGGCGAACGGCTGCGCAAAGGCAAGGTCAGCATCCACGAGGTGGTACATGCCGGCGATGACGATTTCGAGGACATGCAGGCGCAGAACGAGGAGGAACTCCAGGCCCGGGTGCTCAAGCTGATCAACGAGATAGACACGCACAGCAAGAACCTGAATGCGCTCCACAAGAGCGCCGGCAGCACACGTCTGACCGAGGCGAAGAAAAAAGTCCTCCGAGACAAGATGCTGACGACGCGGAATGCCCTCTTCGACAAGCTTGAGGCGCTCAACATTCATTGCCGCCAGACGGACCGCGTGGTCCTGAAGGTCCACGAGATGGTGACGGAGATCAACCATTGTGAGCGGGAGGTTCACGCGTTCGAGCGAAAAACGGGGAAGAGCATCACCGAACTCAGGGAACTCTTCAAGAAGGTGCGCTTGGGCGGCCGGGATCTTACCAATGCGGCCCGGAAGGCCGGCATCAAGCCCGAAGCGCTCCTCGATATGGAAAAGGCCTATCGGAACGCCGGCAAGCGCGTCAAAAAAGTGGAGCAGGACTGCGGCGTACCTGCTGACAACCTCAAGAAGGCCCTCCGCGCCTATGAACGCGCCGAGGAGCGGGCGAAGCTCGCCAAGAGCGAGCTGGTTGAGGCGAACCTCCGGTTGGTGGTGTCCATTGCCAAGAAATATACGAACCGCGGGCTCCAGTTCCTCGACCTTATTCAGGAAGGGAACATCGGCCTCATGAAGGCTGTGGACAAGTTCGAATGGCAGCGGGGCTACAAGTTCAGCACCTATGCCACCTGGTGGATCCGCCAGGCGATCACCCGGGCCATCGCCGACCAGGCGCGCACAATCCGCATCCCGGTCCATATGATCGAGACCATGAACAAGCTTATCCGCACGTCCCGCGCCCTGGTGCAGGACCTGGGGAGGGAGCCTTCGACCGAGGAGATCGCCTCCACCATGAAGCTGCCGGTGGAAAAGGTCCGCAAGATCATGAAGATCGCAAAGGAGCCCATTTCCCTCGAAACGCCCATCGGCGAGGAAGAGGACAGCCATCTGGGCGATTTCATCGAGGACAAGAAGATCGCCTCGCCCCTTGAGTTCGCCATCCGCAACAACCTCCACCTGCAGGTCCGCAAGGTGCTGAATACGCTGACGGACCGGGAGGAAAAGGTCCTTCGCTGGCGGTTCGGCATCGGGGAGAATACTGACCATACCCTCGAAGAGGTGGGTCAGGAGTTCGACGTTACGCGCGAACGCATTCGCCAGATTGAGGCCAAGGCGCTTCGGAAACTTCGCCATCCGAGCAGGAGCAAGCAGCTCAAGAGCTTCGTGGAGTAAAATTCCCGGCGGATTGCTTGACATTTCGGCCGCGGTGTGTCAATATACCGTTCGCTCGATCGACGTTCAGTCCAATGAACGACCAACGGGAAATATTCAATTTGAAATTGCAGATTGAAAAGTGAACGTAAACGCAGTTTCTGATAAACGTGCACTCCAATTTCCAAT
>CAYILT010000054.1:0-15818 GCA_964364055.1 uncultured Nitrospiraceae bacterium
GCCCCTCGATCATGAAGCACCCTCTCCCTTTTTCCCTCTCCCCTCCGAGGGAGAGGGGCAGGGGTGAGGGGAATTATGATAGAGGGGTTGGGGAGGTGGTTCGCGAGGAGTAACATGCAGACCGGAAAGATCCTCGGCATATCAGGACCCACGGTAAGCGTTGACCTCAAGGGGCTCAAGCTCTACGAACGGGTCTTCGTGGGCCACGCCATGCTCACCGGCGAGGTGGTGCGGCTTGAGCGCAGCCACGCCGTGATCCAGGTGTACGAAGAGACCCGCGGCCTGGGGGTGGGCGAGCCGGTGAAAGGCCTGGGCATGCCGCTCACGGTCAGGCTGGGCCCGGGGCTCATGGGCGGCATGTACGACGGGCTCCAGCGCCCTCTCGAACGGATGAGAAATGAGATGGGGCCTTTTATCCGCGTATGGAAGGAGATGTACGGGCTCGATTATATCAAGCGATGGACCTTCACGCCGTCGATACGGCCGGGTGATGAGCTGCGGTACGGTATGATCGTCGGTGAAGTGCAGGAAGGGGCGTTCAAGCATTTCATCATGTGCGGCGCCGAGAAAGGCACGGTGGCCCGGATCGCCTCCGGCGATATCAGCCTTGATGAACCCTTCGGCGATTTCGTGGGCGGTCTTGATATCCCGGGATGCCACGAATGGCCGGTGAGGATGCCGCGGCCCTACCGGAAGAAGTTTGCGCCCGTGACGCCGCTGGTCACGGGCCAGCGGATCGTCGATTTTCTTTTCCCCCTTGCGCGGGGCGGCGCGGCCATCATCCCCGGCGGATTCGGCACGGGCAAGACCATCTTCGAGCAATCCGTGGCCAAGTTCGCCGACGTGGACATCGTGGTCTACGTGGGGTGCGGCGAGCGAGGGAACGAGATGGCGGACCTCATCGCCGAGTTCGACGAACTGGAGGACCCCTGGACCAAGCGGCGTCTCAGGGACCGCACCATCCTCGTGGTGAACACGTCGAACATGCCGGTCGCCGCCCGCGAGGCTTCCATCTATACCGCCGTGACCATGGCGGAATACTACCGGGACATGGGGTACAACGTACTATTTCTCGCCGACAGCCTTTCGCGCTGGGCAGAGGCGCTGCGCGAGATATCGACGTCGCTCGAAGAGATGCCGGGCGAGGAGGGTTATCCGACGTACCTCGCGTCCCGGCTCTCGGCCTTCATCGAGCGGGCCGGCGTGGTGGAGACCATGAACGGCCGGATCGGCTCGCTCAGCATGATCCTGTCGGTCTCGCCGCCGGGAGGCGATTTCACGGAGCCCGTGACCCAGGCGTGCCTCAGGACCACCGGGGCGTTCTTCATGCTCGATACGTCTCTGGCGCACCGCAGGCATTTCCCGGCCATCAACTGGTTCCAGAGCTACTCCCTCTATGCCAGGGAACTCTCCGAACATTATTGCCGCGAGGTCGCGCCGGAGTGGGAAGAGCTTCGCAGGCGCTGCAACCAGCTTCTGCAGCAGGAGGAATCGATCCGTGAAGTCGCGGAGATCGTCGGCATCGAAGGACTGCAGGACGCGGACCGGCTGGTCATGCGCGTGGCCGAGCGCATCAGGAACGAGTTCCTGGGCCAGAACGCTTACAGCGATGACGCGTTCTCTCCGCCGGTGAAGACTTTGGCGCTCATCAAGTCGATCGTTGAGTGCCATGACCGGGCTGCGGAGAAATTGAATCAGGGAGTATCGCTGGATGAAGCATTGAAAGAAACAGTAGTCAGTAGTCAGTAGTCAGGAGACAGGAGAGAGGCCAAGGCTTGAAATGCAGTTCTCCTGAATTCTGGCTCCTGACTCCTGTATTCTGAGGTTATTACCATGCGCCTTTCAGAACATACCTACCGGACCATATCGACCATCGCGGGGCCGCTCCTGTTCGTGGAGAAGGTGCAGGCAGCCCGGATCGGCGAAGTGGTCAGGGTCGTCATGCCCGACGGCAGGTCGACCGATGCCGAGGTCCTCGAGATCGACGGCGAGACCGTGCTCGTCGAGGTCTACGGCACCACGCAGGGCGTCGACATCGAGAAGACCACGGTCACGTTCACCGACGCCATCAAGAAGGTGCCGCTGTCCCCGGACATCGTCGGGAGGATCTTTAACGGGTCCTTTGTCCCCAAGGACGGCGCGCCGCTCTTCATCCCGGAGAAATGGATGCCGCTCACGGGTTCGCCCATGAACCCCGCGGCCCGGGCGCGGCCCGCGGACTTCATCGAAACCGGGATCACCGCTATCGACGGTCTGAACACCCTGGTGCGGGGACAGAAGCTGTCGATCTTTTCCTGCGCCGGGCTCCCGTCCAAGGAGGTCGTCGCCTTCATCCTCAGGAACGCCCGGCTTGCCCGTTCGACAGGCTCAGGGCAGGCGCAGGCCGGCCTCGGCTTCGTCGTGGTATTCGCGGCCCTGGGCCTCACCTTCCACGAATACTCGTTCTACCAGCGCGTCCTGGACGAGATGCGGACGGGCTTCGTGGCCTTCGTGAACATGGCGGACGAGCCGGTGATGGAGCGGCTCCTTGCCCCGCGCTTCGCCCTGACCGTTGCGGAGTACCTGGCCTTCGAGAAGAACATGGACGTCCTGGTGATCATGACCGATATGACGAACTACTGCGACGCCCTGCGCGAGATCTCAACGGCCCGGGAGGAGCTCCCCGGCAGGCGGGGCTATCCCGGCTACATGTATTCGGACCTGGCGTCGCTCTATGAGCGGGCCGGGCGCATCCGCGACAGAGAGGGCTCTGTCACCATGCTGCCGGTGGTGACCATGCCCGAGGATGATATCACCCATCCCATCCCCGACCTCACCGGGTATATCACCGAGGGGCAGATCGTCCTCTCCCGCGAGCTGCACCAGAAGGGGGTTTCCCCGCCCATCGACGTGCTCCCGAGCCTCTCCCGGCTCATGCAGAAGGGGATCGGCGAGGGCCGGACCCGGGCGGACCACCGGAACGTGGCGAACCATTTGTACAAGTACTATGCGAAAGGAAGGGACCTTCGGCGCCTCGAGGCGATCGTAGGCAGGGACGGCATGACCAGGGCCGACGCGCTGATGCTCGACTTCGCCGACGCCTTCGAGCAGGAGATCATCGGCCAGGGCCCCGCGCGCCGGACGGTACAGGAAAGCCTCGACGCGGGGCTTGCGTTGATGAAAAAATTTTCCCTTGAGGTGAAGTGATGCGGCCCCTTTTGCACCGGCTACCCTATCCGGGATATCTTCTGATCGGCCTCATCGTGCTCATAATGGCGCCGTTCTCTTCGCTGCCGGCTCACGTAGAAACGCCGGGACGCGATCAGGCGAGCACGGTCGTCACGCTGTTCTGGGGAGAGGGATGTCCCCATTGTGAGAAGGAAAAAGAGTTCCTGAAAGGGCTGGCCCGGAAATATCCCGGTCTCACCGTAAGGGACTATGAGGTCTGGCGCAACAAGGAGAACGCCGCGATCTACAAGCGGATCCTCCAGGCAGCCGGCATCAAGCAGGCGGGGGTTCCGGGTACCGTGGTGGGCGTCTCTGTTTTCATGGGATTTAACGACCAAACGCGTAAGGATATTCTTGCTTCCGTTGAGCGTTGTATCCGAGAGGGTTGCCCGGACGGCGTGGCGGAGATCAACAAGGGTCAGCTTGCGCCTGCCGGAGACGGAGATAAGGCTCTCATGGTACCGTTCCTCGGCAGCATTGACCCCGCCAGGGTATCACTTCCCTTATTTACGGTGATCATCGGCGCTCTGGACAGCTTCAACCCATGCGCGTTCTTTGTCCTGCTCTTCCTCCTGAGCATGCTGATCCACGCCCGGTCCCGCAGGCGCATGTTCCTCATTGGCGGCGTATTCGTGTTCTTCTCCGGTCTCATCTACTTCCTGTTCATGGCCGCGTGGCTCAATGTGTTCCTGGTCGTCGGGCAGATCGCGGCGATCACGGTCACCGGGGGCACCGTCGCGCTCTTGATCGGCGGCATCAACGTGAAGGATTTCTTCCTGTTCAAACAGGGGATCTCCCTGGTCATCCCGGAGTCCGCGAAGCCGAAGCTCTTCGAGCGGATGCGCGGGCTGCTGAAGGCGCCTACGCTCCCGGCCATGATCTTCGGGACCATCATCCTCGCGGTCACCGCGAACGCCTATGAGCTTCTGTGCACGGCCGGGTTCCCCATGGTCTACACCCGGGTGCTCACGCTGCATAAGCTCACGTCGTTCCAGTACTACCAGTACCTTGTTCTCTATAACATTGTATATGTCTTGCCCCTGGCTGTCATCGTAGGGATTATCACGGTCACCCTGGGAACCCGGAAACTGACCGAGTGGCAGGGAAGGCAACTAAAGCTCGTCTCGGGTCTCATGATGCTGTCGTTGGGGGCGGTCCTTATCGTGAACCCCGCGGTCCTGAACAATGTGCTGGCCTCGATCGCACTCCTGGCAGGGGTGATCCTGGTGTCATGGGCCCTGATCATGGTCATGAAGAGGGTGAGGCCGGAGGTCGTGAAGAGCTGATTGCAAATATCAAATTGGAAATTGCAGATTGCAAAAGTGAAGAAGGAGCTGTGGTTTTGATCGATGAATTTAAATTTGCAATTTACAATATGCAATTTACACTTTGCAATGCCCTAGGAACGATATGATCCATCCTACTCGAACAAACCTGCTGATGCTGAAGGAGAAGTCCCGGTCCATCGTCAACAGCATCGGCATCCTGAAGGCCCGGAAGCAGGCCTTGATCAAGGAGTTTCTGTCCACCACCCTGCCGTTCCTGCGCTCACGTGAGGAGATCAAAAAGTCCTATGGAAAGGCGATCCGCGAACTTGCACTCTCCCTGGGACGGGAAGGAAGGGACACCATCGAGTCCCTGACCGAGGCGACGGAAAGGGACTTCGGCATCGAGGTGCGGGAAAAGAGCATCTGGGGTCTCCGGTACAAGGATATCGCCTACCACGACACTCCGGTCCGGGCGCCGAACACGCGGGGGTATAACGAGTTCGGGACAACGCCCCATCTCGAGGAAAGCATTAACCTGTTCGAGAAGCTCCTTGAGTCGATGCTGACCATTGCCGAGTATGAAAGCAAACTGAAGCGGCTGGGGGAGGAGATCGTACGGACCACGCGCAGGATCAAGGTCCTCGAGGAAATGGTCCTTCCCGGCATCAAGCACCAGATCAGGAGAATCGGCCAGTATATCGGCGAGCGGGAGCGGGAGGCGTTCTACCGGCTGAAGCGGGTGAAGGGGATCTTGGAGAAGAAAGCGGAAATTGCGAAGGTGAGAGGTTGAGAGGGTAGGAAGGTGGGAAGGTAAGAAGGCAGGAATGTTCGTGATGATCGAAACTACAGCTTCATATCCACCAGTTCGAACCACCTGACCACTTTCACCTTGCCGTGTTCCGCGGCGAACTTTTCCGCCTGAACTTTGTTCTTGAACGCCACGATACCGTAACCCATAGGCGTCCATGCGCCCGACTTGAAGGCGAAGAAGGCCTTCTCAGCAAGGACCTCTTCCACGGTCAGGTAATCATAGACGATGGCGTTGCTGTCGAAGGTCATCTGACGCGTCGCGCATTCAGCATTCCGTGAGATGACCGCGCAGCCGATATCGTCGTAGGACGAGGGCCCCATTCCTGATACGTTCGGCAGCACCACGGAGAATTTCTTCCCCGCCTCGCTGATCTTCATGTTGCATTCACTGCAGACGGACGGCTTTCTCTGGTCGTCTGCGCGGCCGGCAGCGACCATCGCAAATATCAGGACAAAAGAGAGAAGGAACGGAAATCCGGAACGTTTCATAACAACCTCCTGAAATGACGGAACGAGAATGCGTTTCCGGGGAGTGTTGACGGCGAGGCTCGACGCGGGAACGACCTTACGTCCTCACCTCGAGCCCGAAGGCATCGGAAAACCTCTCCTGGGTCGTGAGGTCCAGTTCGATCGATGCGGGCCTGAAGGGATAGAGCAGTTTTTCGGGGCCTTCCAGCCGCGGCTCGATGATGTAGCGGGCAAGGGCGATCTCCCTGAAGCAACCTTCGCACCGGTTCTTTTTGACCTGGTACTTCAACCCCAGCGAAAATGCGCCGTCGTTGGCCGAAATGATATTGTTCATGATGCATGAGTATTTTTCGATATCGGCGGCGGTCAGTATGGCCAGGATATTGAGGGTTTTATACTTTTTCCTTCCCCGGAGGTAGAGATTCTTAACCACATCCCCGCCCAGATAGGCGACGTGACCTGAATTGCCGATAAAGTAATTGACGATCGGGCCGATCTGCACCGCGTCCTTACTCTTCAAGAGGTGGGCGTATTTTTCAGGAGATCGCTCGAGCTGGAAGAGGGGCGTTGAGCTGAAATGGATCAGCGATGGCTGGTCGGTGTGCAATGGGTCTCGTGAAAAAAAGGCGAAGGCTCCTTTTTTTCGAGGCGCTTCCGAAACCAGTGTCGAATACGCGGGCCGTTCTTTTGTCGTGTGTTCACCCATGATCTAATATGGCTGCATATTAACACATTCGGGAATAGGAAATAAAGAGGGAAGAAGAGCTAGTCATGAGCAAGTACCATTGCGATTCACCTGGGACGCCTTCCGAGCCAGCCGGCGAGCGCGCAGACCACAGCGATCGTGATCAATGAGGTCGCCGCCATGGCGGTCACGGAGGGTGGAGGCGGCGCTACGGTCATTCCAATTACCGTGGAGGCGAGGACGACGAGACACAGCGCCGTGAACCCGAGTTTCTTCGCCCGAGACATACCGGCGCCGGACACGAAAAGGTAGAGTCCCAACGCGGCGATAAGCGATTCGGCTATGAGAGCAACGCGCATGCTTTGCCACAGCCCGAGCCCAACCTTCATCGAATCTGCGCCCGCGACCGGCAACTCCGGGACATGGACGAGCGCATCGAGTAGCCAATGGGAGAAGACCGATGCGGCGACGAGGGCTGCGGCGCGGAACCTTACTTTTTCCAGGCGCGGATAGTAAAGGAATGCGGCCGCGCCTGCCAGTGCCGACCAGGCAATGACGGCCAGCAAACCATGGGAGAAGGGAAAGACGAAGTCCGGCTGATGGGTAGCGGCATAATTGGCGGGGATAGTTACGGACTCCCAGCCGAGAAGAACAAAAAGCCAGAGCATGAAGTCAATAAGGACGGCGGCAAAAACGAAGACACCGACATTGACGCGCCGTTCCAGCCTGCCTATGGCCAGTCCTGCGCCTATGTGACCTGCAAACATGGTGGCCTCCTTTAACAGGGTCCCTTATCAAGTGGTTCCTTGGCGACGGGAGAACCCAGCCTGAAGTTTCCGATCAGCCTGGTAAAATATTCAGGCACCTCTGTTTCAAAAGAAAGTCGCTCACCGGTACCTGGATGGGTAAAGGCTATTGACTGCGCGTGCAGTGCCAGCCACTTGTAACCATCACCATTCTTTCCGTACTTTTTATCGCCGACGACCGGATGCCCTTTTTCCGATAAATGGACGCGTATCTGGTGCTTTCTGCCGGTGAGCAGGTCTATTTCCAGCAGGCTGAAGCCTCTCGCTTCCTTAAGAGTACGGTATGCGGTATGGGACAGTTTCCCCTTCGAGACATCGGAAGTGGAATAGACGGTGAGCGCACTGTTCTCAACAAGGTAGCTGCTGATGATACCCTCCGGCGGGGTAAGACGACCGTACACAACGGTCAGATATTTTTTTTCCGTATTTGTCTAGTCAGCCTGCAAATATCGTTTGGCCTGTTCGCTTTTGGCAAAAACAAGGATGCCCGAGGTCTCCCGATCCAGCCGATGGACAATGTATACCCGGTTACGTGACCTGGCGTTCCCCTTGCGGACATAGTCGTTCAGGATGGCCTGGGCGGTATGGGACTTGTCCCGTTCGGTGCCCATGGTCAGAAGGCCGACAGGCTTGTCAATGACAATGACGTCCTGGTCCTCGTACAGAACGGAAAGCCCTTTCGGCCGATGTTTGGCGGGAGCGCTCTTTGTTTTGATCACGTTGGCAGGTTTCCTGATCGACAAATTGAGGGGGAGGGCTTTTAGCGTCTGACCCTCCCGATCGGCTCATCAGCGCACTTTTATTCTGTCTATCCAATAGTCCGGCTGTCTGTGTAAATGCGCAAAGGCGAGAACAACTATTATTTCATCCTGAATGGAATAGAGGATCTTGTAGGGGAACTTGTGGACCATGTACCGCCGGCTCTCTTTTCGCTCCGGCGGCCATGCTTGAGGATACTGTTGAATGCGAAGAAGGGAAGGCCTGATCTGTCGCTCGAACTGAGTTCCTAAGCCTGGTTGTTCTATTTCATAAAACTCTTTAGCCTCATCATATTCCCGACGGGCAATTTCGAGAATCTTCATGATCATGATTATTTTCTGCTGAACATGTCCTCGAATGAGACCGTCTTGATTTTACCGGCTTTGTAGGCTTTGAGCCTTTTCTCGGCCTCAGTAGCCCATATTTTTTCAATTTTGGGATCGGGGACATCAAGGCTCTTGAGAAGGGCCTCGATTACAAGCGATTTCTCAGCAGGCTTAAGATGTAGGGCTTTTGAAATTATGGTTTTTGTTGGTGACATGGACGCACCTCGTATTCTGACGAAAAAATTATAACACAGGTCGCGGCAGCATAGCAATATATTCTAGCGGGTTCCCCGTCGTCACCTGCCGATCTGGTCGGCCACCTTCTGCAAGTCGGTCTGGCGGAATGCCTCGTAGGTGGTCCAGAGATCGAGGGAGCCCTTCTTGTTCTCGCCAGGCCGGCCTTCCTTCCACGCTTTTTCGAGCGTCCGGATCCGGTTGACGACGATGATCTGCGGCACGCTGCGGGGCAGCTGCGGATCGAAGAAGTTCGGGCTCTTGCCGACGAGCGGCACGCACTTGGGCGTGCCCATCGCCACCAGACCGCTCTTGGCCGGGTCGTTCCGGTCCTCGAGGAGGCAGGCGGGTGCGCTGCGCTCGGCAGGAGACATGGCCGCAAGCTGCTCCTCGGCGGCTTTCACGCCGGCGATCACGCCGGCGAGGGGAGAGACTTTCGGGTCGCGGGACGCCCCGCGCTTCAAGACGGCGAGCGAATCGGCTTCATCACGCTCCCAGTACCGCCGTTCGTGTTCGACCGCCGCCGCGCCCTTGGAGGCTATCTTGTCGATCGCCGCCTTGTATTTCGCCTGGCGGGCGGCGTATGCGTCGGGAGCGATAAACGCCTCATACTTCTTCTGCTGATCGGCGATGTAGATCTCCGCGTTGGCGGCGTCCGGCCGGCGTTTGGCGATGAAGGCCTTGAGGTAGCGCTCGCGGGAGATCGGCGTCCAGAGGGACCGTCCATTCTTCGTAATGATCAGCATATCGCCGTAGGTCGGGAAGCCTCCGATGTCGGCAGTGCGGACCGGCTCCTCGAAAAACTCCCCCTCATCGTCGCTGAGCATGTTGACACCGCCGCCTTTGGGGAGCAAATTCACATGGAACAGGAGGTGTACGGTTTCGTCGCCAATGTGCCGCTCGTGTTGTTCCTGGCCGCCTGTCGTCCGGATCACCTCAAAGTGCTCGAAGCTGCCCATCATGATGGAGCCTGCGATCGGCTGGTTCTCCAGCTTCTTCGCGTAGGGAAAATAGGTTGACGGCCCGAAGAGCGCGCCCGTGAGCGAGGGATCGACCCCCATCGGCGGATTCCAGACCGGCGATGTTCTGAAGATCTCAGCGATCTGCTGGAGCCGCGTCTTGAAGGCGTTGGCGTCGGACAGGGTAAAGCCGAGGAGCTTGAGATCGCTTTGCGAGAGACCGTTGCAGGTCCATGTGTGCCACGTGCCCGGCTCGTTCGACAGTGTTCGTGTCGTCGCTTTCTGCGCGCCAGGGGAAGGCGCCGCGGTCAGCATCAATACGGCAAGGGCCGTCCAAAACAGCCTGGTGGGGTGTATCGTCATGATTGCTCCTATGGAAAAAAGATACAACGCTCTATACGGGTAGAGCAAGAGGTCCCCAAACTATCACCCGCGAAGGGGATTAACCGCGTCCGTTCGATCAGGTTGGTAGTCCTGGTTCATTCGTAATAAAGTTGAAAAGCAATGTATGACCACAGAAACAGGGGCTAGGAGAAAAAACTTATCCACAGATTTCGCATATTGACGCAGATTTAGTCTCTTTAAAACACGATTCAGGATGGTCGTATTTAATCTGTGTAATCTGCGGACAAATCTTAGCCTTTCTCGGTTTTAGGTCAGTTCAGCCTTCTTTCGACTAAAATACGAAAGACCCGTAGTGCTACTCATCTTTGTTCAAAATGATATCAACCATCGTCTTCCGCGGCTGGCGGAACAGTTTCTTGACGCGGCGGCGGAATTCTTCCGGGGTTACATGTTCTTCGTGCGTCCCGATCACGATCCTGATCTTAGGAAATGCTTCTTCGAGCGCGTCTTTGTATTTCTCCTTGAACGGACAGAGGGCCTTCACGCAATAAGAAAAATGTATCGTATCAACACCGAATTCAGTCAACGCGCGGATTCTTCCGATCAGCTTGTCCGGGCCGGTAAGCGTCGGACAGCCGGGGCAATTGATGATGCCGGCCAGGGTGAGCTTTTCATTCTCGGGATATTCGGCGAAGGTCCCTTTTCGCTTCCGAAAGTCCGCGAGACAGCTCACCGATGAGCAGCCGAGGTCTTGAGTGGCATTTGAACAGGTCAAAATACCGATCTTTGCCATATGCGGCGCTCCTTATATTTATCATCTTGATAAAGGCATTCCGGACACGTCGTCCCCAATGTTCCGACGCCTGGGCCCGTTGGACGGTCAAGGCGGCGAGATCGTATTTATGGCGTTATGGTAATGGTTCCCGACCCGGATTTTCCGCTGACGGAGGCCCTTATCGTAGCGCTTCCCGTTTTTTGGCCTAAGACGCGGCCTGCCTGGGCCTGGTCGATCACCGCAATAGTAATGTCGGATGATTCCCAGTTCACTATTTCCGTGAGGTCCTGTGTGGTCCTGTCCGAATAGCTGCCGACGGCCCCAAACCGCTGTGTGTCGCCCGCCATGATCATCGCGCTTTCCGGCATGATCGTAATGGAAACAAGCTCACGCCTGACCTTGAGTCTGGCGCTTCCTCGCTTGGTCCCGAGCGAGGCCGATATCACGGCGGTCCCTGACACGTTGCCTGCAACCGTGCGGCCGGTGGCGTCAACGAACGCAACATTGATATTGGAGGATCTCCAGACCACAGACGAGGTGATGTCCTTGACCGTCTTGTCCGAGAACGTTCCCGTTGCCGTGAACTGCTGGACCGAACCATTCGCGATCGATCTTGAGGCGGGTGTCACGGCGATGGAAAGGATCTCCCGGCTGACGTTGAGCACGGTCGACCCGTTCATATCATCGATCGCGGCCGAGATCGCGGCCGCTCCCAGCTCTGTTCCCGCAGCCCTCCCCGACGGGTCGATCTTCGCGACGTTGACATCTGACGAACTCCACGTTGCGAACCAGGTGATATCTTTTTCGGTCTTGTCCGGATAATGCGCAGCGGCGGCAAATTGCAGGGAGCCCCCCCTGATGACCGTCGATGAAGCCGGCGCGACCGTTATTGACAGGAGTTCCTCCCGGGCGTCCCGCTGCAGGTTCCAGCGGACCCAGTCGTTGATCGTGGCCTTCGGATCGAAATCCCGCGGCTGCACTGCGCCCTCCCGGGCCGAAACGGAGACCTGCTGGAAGGTTTGGACGCTGACCGGCTGGACCTCCGCAGGCGCGGTAGTCCGGCCGGCGGCCGGGGCCGCTTCCCTTGCCGCGCTCACGGCCGAAACAACACCTTCGTACACGTTGATCGTGGTGCTCGCGTCTTCCTCCGCATCCACACCGCAGACAGTGTCTTTTGCGGCGACGAGCCCGGTACGGGTGATCACCTCCACCCATGAGTCGGACGTTGCGCGCTTCTTCATCTTCGCCCATAACCTGCCATTGTCGAGAAACGCCTGCAAGGACAAGGTGCCCGTCCGTTTCTCGAACCGCAGCATTCGCACCGTGAGGCGCGCGTTCTCCGACAACCTCAAGTAGCCCCCGTCGGGCAAGCGGAGCTCAACCCTGGAATTCCCCTGCACCTCGACCCGATCGTTCTTTGCGATGCTGTCGTTCTTCCTGATCAAGCGTCCTGCAGGCGCGTCACCGGTAAAGAGGTTGACGGTTCCCTCGACCTGTGACACAACAGCCGCTCCGTCCGGCAGGACTCCTTCGGACACGATGTTGACGATCAGCAGTACAATGACCAATGCAAGAACAAGAGAAAAAATATGTTTCATCCGGATCCTCGCTCCAATACGCAACTTTGCCGAAATATCAGGAAATCTTGGGCCATCCTCAGCTAACGCGCGCGTGAGGAGCGGGTTTTCGCGACTCACTCGACGCGCTGGTTGATTCATAAGCCGCAACATCACTCACTTAACATAAAGCGGATTTTCGCCATCAAAAATTAGCTCTTTCTTTTTTCGCGATTTGAGATCAAACATCTTAATAACTGGCCGTTCTCCTTCGCCCCCACAAAAAGCTTGATAATATATTGTTTCCATTGTTGGCCCAAAGGAATAATCCCCAGAGCATGGGTCATCAATATTGAATTCTTTTACGACAGCTCTAGTTTGAACGTCATACACTTTAAATAACCTGTTATCAGAAATAAAAAGCCGCTTGCTGTCAACCCATTTTGAATCCTTACCTTTCCCGATTTTGATTGCCAAATCCTTCTTGTCGTTGACATTCATTAAATAAATTTCCCAGGGAACATCCCTGAACATTGTCCACCATGGATCTACCATAGCCGAATAAGATAGCCATTTTCCGTCGGGAGACCATTTTGCATTGATATGGTGATAGCGGCTTTCGGTTAGATCTATCGCTTTCTTTGTTTTGATATCCAACAGCCATATATGATAAACAAAGCCAAAGGTATTCGATAGAAAATATGGATCATCCGGAACAGAGCAAGTAAAGACTAATTGATCGTCCTTCGGAGAGAAGGAAGGGTCAGCTAAAGACGTCTTCTTAAGGAATAAGGTTTCTTTGTTGTCGATCAAATCTAAAATATATAATTGCCCATCATCAAGGGCATATGCTATCTGGTTACCGCTATGTGATACTGTATAAGTGCTTATTTTTTTATCGTGAGTTATTTGTCTGCCTTGTCCTGACTTTAAGTCATGGACCCAGATATTATGATTCCTTAAGAAGTAAACGACGCCTCCGTCCGGTGTTTGTTCTTGGGCTCCGATAGGAAAGCTAATAAGAACCAGATATATGACCATGAAGTCTCTAAAAGAAAGCCTCATCTGCATCTCCTATCCATTTCAGATTAACGACGCGGGTCACGCGCCGCCTTCCGGCGCGTCGCTGTGGACCCGCCTCGTTATAATCATCGTCGGGTTGCACGTGGTTCTACCCGATCGACCACTGTATGCGCTGGTTATGCAGTGGCTCATTTATACGAAAATTCCGCCTGAGGCACTAATACCTTGGGTAAGGCGAGGGCTAGCTTCTGAGAGCGCGCGAAACCATCAAGTCCTGGAAAGAGACTGGTCTGCGTCATATTCATGCGAAGCAATCCTATTATACTGTCTTGCATTTGCTTCCGGTCGAATGTAATCACGCATTTCACGAGTCGCTTATTTGGTTTTTCAGTTGGAAACATAGCGGAGAGGTTTTCCATAAATGGACGCGAGACATCACCTTGACAAAGAAAAACACCTTGCTGAATTGAAAGCCTTTGATTCATCCAAAAAGGATTAATTGGGCAGACAAGGGGTATTCGTCTATTTTTTGGCCTTGCAAATATTCGTCGAAATGTCGCTGGCTTTTCCACGTTTCTATCAATCTCGCTGATCAATCTCCAATCTGATTTTGATAACTTTTTCTTGAGTTGCTCATCTGTCCACGAGGCATCGAGTGCCCAGACCGCACAGCTTATTTCAGCTTCTTCAAGTGCGAAAAACAGAGCTACGAAGAATGAGTAAGTCCAATCCATAAGGCGTGTTGGTGCACCATGGTGCTGCATGAGCGCTAGCCACTCTAGCCACGCGTCTTTTTCAGGAAATTGCGGAAGATAGTAATGTGCCCTCCGTTGAAACTGGCGCAGGAGGCCACCTTCAAGTTTCGAAATTGGTTCTCCGGATCGATCGAACCTTTTGACGGCACGCTCCAAGCTCGTCTCCAAGCCCCATTCAGCTTTTTTCTGACCTCGAAAAATCCACTTTTGATTCTTATTTTTTGCAGTCCATTCATAAAACTCTATGACATCACTCCAACTGCGGGCGTGAAAAACGTCGATCATCTGTTGGGGTCGAGACCATCTCATGGTTTTTTCCTTCCTGAATATTCGTCACGGATCAAAATAACGGGGGGGTGAGGAACGCGGTTCACAGCGTTTCTCTAGACCCGCTTGGTTATAATTTTTCTTTTATTTGTATGGCCGTTGATATTCTCGTAGTTATCAGTTTAGCTTCATTTTCTATTTCAGCGTAATATTCGTTTTTTATTTCAGTTCTTTCGTTGTTTTCTAAAAAGCGGAAATAATGATCCATAAAGTCAGCATATAATGATGCAAATTCTTTCGCTTTGTTTGAGATCATCTCTTCTGCCAGTGAAGCGAGAGGCATTGAGGGCATTCGTAAACTATCACTTTGGACTATTTCGGACATTGTTGATGATAGAATTTCTGAAAAAGCATGAAGCTCTTTTTTATATAAGTCGGCTGTATCTCCAGCTACAAATCCTTGCGGCAAGGTAAAACCGCGTGATCCGCAATTTTCAAGAATTGTTTCAATATTTGCATCGCGTTCTGCAATGCGAAGATCATATTTTGCAGCAGTATTGTTCTTGATTAAATCAAGAATCTCTTGTTGTTTTTTTGGTGAAATGTGAGCCATCGTTTTTTGATAAATATAATATGGTAAAGCCAACACTAATACACCAATTGATGATTTGGCTGCCAACAGCAGCCATTTATTTGTCGGGTATGCGAGTAGGTATCTTCCCACGGTTTCAGAACTTGGCAATAGATGTGGTAGTAATATTCCCGCAAGTAGAAGCAATAGCGGGATTGTTACAACTATATTTAGATTTGTACGTTTCATATGGTCAGTAGGTTTGCTCTTATCAGAATCGTTGGTCTATATCATTTTATTTCGAGAGGCCCATCGGTAGAGCAAAATCCAAATGACAACGATAGGGACAGTAATTTTGACACCAATGTAGTTGCCTGCGAGGACACCGCTAATGACTTGCCAAAGGAAAGCTAAGAGGCCAATTAAAGTGACTACTCCAAATATAATTGATCCCCACTTTCCTAAATCGGGCGGACCAGACGGAAAACCATAAGCCATAATATCACCTGCTTTCAAATTAGATTTAGAGATAACGCCGAGTTCACACGCCGCGAAGCGGTCGGCGTGGAACGACAGGTTATGTCATAATTCGCAACGGTTCACATAGATTAGGTCTTTGTTTACAAGTTGATCGCATTCTCTTTATTCTTCGTCCACCAAGTCTTATATTCTGTCAGCTTTGACCGGACCGCAGATGCATTGTATTGGAGCAACGCGGTCTCGAGAACGATCTTATCGTTCTTTGAGACGATCCCGTAATATTTCTCGCGGTAGTTCAGAAAGACGACCATGCAGTCGGTCATGGACTTGAGCTTGTCGCGAAGCTTCGGCTCTGCAGACTGTATCTGAGCAAACCACTTATCTGCAAGCCACAGACGACGCTCCATCTCGTCTTTTATCCATTTGGTCTTGCGTTCTGTGCTTCGCAACTGTGTTAAAGTCATTGCTGGAGAAGCCCATAGGGTCAGGTCCTTTGTTATGGTATCATGTCCTATTCCGCACAA
>CAYILT010000055.1:0-15758 GCA_964364055.1 uncultured Nitrospiraceae bacterium
CGCGGTTCGATTTTTCATGCATTTTGAGATTGCTTCGTCGCTATCGCTCCTCGCAATGACGGCGAACAGGAATCTTCTATTTCGTTTTCTTTGTCCTGGCTGAACGAGGCTCTTTTTCGAGATCCGCGATCTGCGCATCGAGTTTTTTTATCTGCGCGACAATGTTCTTCACTTGGGGGTCAAGCGCGGGGTTCTTCACCCGGGAGCCCATGAGCGCATAGACGCGGGCGCCCAGGTCGGTAACCCCCTCATGCACCTTCGTTTTGAGCGCCAATATCTTATACTGCCGTTTTCCCTCATCCGTCAGGTCCCCAGCTTTCTTTTGAGCGACGATGGCGCCTTTCTTCATCGCCGCCATGCCCTTCTCCATGCCCTTTTGCAGGTCTTTCTTGATACCTTCCCAATCGATGCTTTCAAAATAACCCATGGTATTGCCTCCTTCCGCCTAGGTTAGGATAGATCGTCTCTTGTTGATGCCGTTCGATATGATAAGTATAGCATACCGATGCTATGGCAGTTCGCTGATCAATCTCATCACTGCCTCGTTCCACCCGGCCGGACCGATGCCTTCCGTCCGGACCAGTCCCGGAATATCGATCCTTGCGTCATGCCTGCCGGTTTCTTTTTTGACCAGCACCGGCCGGTCCACGGCGAGGAGAAAAGGGAGGTCATTCAGGCTGTCCCCGATACCGATGGTCATGACAGGTCCATCCCTGCGCTCATAGAGCCTTCTGAGGATATTGACCGCCCTCCCCTTATGGTGGTCCCCCATGAAGTGAAAGAACCTCCCCTGTGTCCATCGGAGCCCCTCCCCTTCGATCTCCCTGAAGAACCGGTCTTCAGGCTTATCGGTAAAGATAAAAGGCTCCTCATAATCCCGTTGCTTGGCAAGACGGGCCTCCTCGAAGGTCAGTCCCGTCAGCGCGGCCACTTCCTCCGTGCTCATGTCGCCAAAACCGCGAACGGCGATCCCGAGCCGGTCACGCATCGTCACGAACCGTTTTCGGATCTCCTCATAGGGCGAACCCAGAGATATAACTTCATACCCTTCGCGCTGGTCACCGGGCCCGTGAAAAGGGAAATATCCCGCGGGAAGGTAAATCCCCCCACCGTTCTCGGAAATGAACGGATGGCCGTTATCCAGGCGCTTCCGGTACACCTCGAGCTCCTTCCGCGTTTTGCTGGAGCAGAGGACCAGAGGGACGTCCCTCTGCCGTATCAGCTCGAGCGCGGGTCCCGCTTCCTCAAAGGAGTAGGTCCGCGGATGCAGTAACGAGCCATCCAGATCGGTAACGATTATCAGGCGCCGGGGAGGCGCTGTCCGCTTACTCATCGCGGTCTTTCTTCTTCGTGATCTTTTTGAAACCCTTTCTCAAAGCCTCGGTTATGCTTTCTGGATGAGGCTGGTATTCAATAGCGCCGATATGCTTCATTTTCTTCCCCTGGGCGACCACGAGCGATGATGATTTTGCACCAGATACTTGGACAAATACAGTAAGGTATGTGATCGATGAGAGGCCATTCTAACTTCTATTTCTAAGCAACACCGCTTCTGCTCATCCCCGTGCCCGGAGAGTGTAGAGCAGGTAGACGCTTATTCCATAGGCCAGGAGCAATGCCGCCGCATCCCATCCGATACGAAGCGCGGTCTTCTTTTCCAGACGGTACGTCAGACTTACCACCACGATGCCGGTCATAATAACGGCAATCGTTCCCGTGATCACATGGTTTTGCGATACCGCGCTGAACAGGGGGCCGCCTGGGTAGGCAAGGTCGTCGATGGCGAGGATGACCATGTTGAACAGATTGCTTCCCAGGAGGTTCGCGATCGCCATGTCCGCGGCGCCGATCCTTAGCGCGGAGATCGATACGGCCAGCTCCGGCAGCGACGTGGTCATGGCGATCAGGATGGAGCCGACAAAGCTCCTGCCGAGTCCGGTCGCCTCCGCCAGCCGGTCGCCGATGAAGGGAAGCCACGCGGCTGCGCCGACAATGACCAGGGCGTTCGCCGTGTACTTCACAGACGCTTCTTTGGTGGAGATGTGACCGTATTGAAGATCGGACGCGATCTCGCCGATATGCTCTGCAATCTTTCTCTTTTGGAACAGGAAAACGCTGCGCATAGCGAGCGCGTACAACCCGATGATGAGCGGAGTCGAAAAGGAGATACGGCCGAACGACGGCATGCCTGCTGCTGAAATGGAAAGCGTGGCAAACCCTATCAGGATCACACCGAATCCCGCGCTCAGGTTGTGGCTGTGCTCTGCCCGGGAAAATATCGGCTGAGGACCGTGCAGCATGTCCATGAGGGCAATAAGGGACAGGTTGAAAACGCAGCTCCCCATCACATCGCCGACGGCGATATCGGGCGCGTCGGCAAAGGCAACGGAACTGATCCCCGTGATCAGCTCCGGCAGCGACGTGACGCCGGACATCAGGATCAGCCCGATCCACGCTCTCCCAAGGCCTGTCTTTTCCGCGATCACGTCCCCATATCGTGAAAGCTTCGTCCCGCAGTAGACGATCACCGCGGAGCAGAGCAGGAATTCAAGCCACAGCAAGATCATCGAATAACTCCCTTCGCGATATCAGACAGAACATTCCTCGGGCAGGTCCTTCATTAAGGGTTTCAGTACGAGAGGAGCGAGCAGCGTGGTCACAGCCACGACGAACACGACCACCGCGTACACAGAGTCATCGAATATTCCGTTCCTCCTGCCCACCTCGGCGAAGATGAGCCCCACCTCTCCCCGCGGCACCATGGCCATGCCTGTCGACAGTTTGCAGTCCCACCCGCCCTTCACCCAGAGACCGCTTACGAGCTTGGAAAGAATGGCGGTCACGGACAGCGACCCGGCGAACCACCAGAACGCTCCGGAGGTCGCGTCGATCACACGGAAATTGAGAGAGACCCCTACCATGACAAAAAACACCGGCACAAACAGGTCGATGATGGGCGTCATGCTGTCCTCTATCTTTTTTGCGATATCGTGGCTGTAGTGCTCGATAGCGGACCCGAGAGGAAGAAAGAACCTCCTTGCCAGGGCAATGCCGGCGGCAAAAGAGCCAAGGATCTCCGGCGCGCCCACCTTGTGGGAAATGACCGCCAGGCCCAGGATCATCGATATAATAAGCGTGGGTATCATCCCCTTCGTCTTGCTGTTCGCGGAGAGTTTTGCCATGGTGGGAACGAAGAGCTTTGCGATGATCGGGGCGACGAGCAGAAAGACCGAGATAAACACGACGATCCTGATCGTGTCCGCGATGCTGACCGCCCCCTTGACGGCATAATCATACAGCACCGCCAGGATCACGACGCCGATGATGTCGTCGAGCACCGCGGCGCCCAGGACGATCTGGGAGATCACTGTGTTCTGCTTTTTCAGGTCCGCCAGGACCCGCACCGTGATGCCGATGCTCGTGGCCACGACGGTCCCTCCAATGAAGAGCGAGGGAATCAGCGGCAGGTCGAACCAGGAATAGGCGATGTAAAAGCCCGATACCGCGGGGACGATAACGCCTGTCAGCGCCACCAGGATCGACTGCACGCCGACCTTGATGATCCGGCCCACGTCCGTTTCCAGACCCACCTCGAACAGGAGCAGCAGGATCCCGATCTCCGCCAGGAGATGGAACGTGGCGTCGGGCTCAATGAATCCGAACAGGCTCGGGCCGATCACGATGCCTGCCGTGACCTCTCCCAGCACCGACGGCATGCGGAGGCGCGCAAAGACCTCGGCGAACAATTTCGCCGAGAGGATGATCGCCAGAAGTTTGATGAAAAATTCAGATACTTCCATATGTATCACCTGAAGCCGCGTGCATAAGCCGCCCCTCCCGCTATCCCCTGATGATCCACCAGCAGACGATGGATGCCGCATATCCAAGAGCGATTACCGGGAGCCACCTGAGATGCGCCCCGAAGGTATAGACGTCCCTGCGGATCCCCATGACGGCCACACCCGCTGCCGAACCTATGGAAAGCAGGCTGCCTCCTGTCCCGGCGGTCAGGGTGACAAGCAGCCACTGATCGATGCCCATGGCGGGGTCCATCTGCAGGACAGCGTACATCAGAGGGACATTGTCCACGATGGCGGAGAATATCCCTATAAGTATATTAGCATAGGTATTGCCCAGTGTGCCGTAGAGGGCCTTGTTGACCGGCGTCAGATAACCGATGTACTGGAGCGCGCCGACGGCGGCGATCACGCCGAAGAAGAACAGCAGTGTGTCGAATTCGACCCGCTCCACTTTGCGGAATATGTTGAACTGGCCCTCCGAGACGGCCGGCCGAGCGCTCCCCTGCCGTTTGAGATAGAACCCCAGGAACATCAGAAACCCGAGCCCCGTCATCATGCCCATGAACGGCGGGAGATGCAGGAATTGGTGGAAGCTGACTGCAGTCGCGATCGTAATGAAGCCGAGGATGATGATCCGTCTTGCCCCCGGCTTCATCGTCACCCTGTCGCTGCTTCCCTTCGGCGTCTCTTTCGGGATAAACAGGAACATGATCGCGGCCGGCACGACCCAATTGACGATCGACGGAAGGAGCAGCGTCAGGAATTGGGCGGTGGCCACCTTGCCGGAGGTCCAGACCATGAGGGTCGTGATGTCGCCGAAGGGCGACCAGGCGCCGCCCGCGTTGGCGGCCACGATGATGTTGATGAATGCCGGTACGATGAAACGCCTGTTGCCGCCGCTGACCGCCTCGGCGACCGTCGCCATGAGGAGCGCGCTCGTAAGATTGTCCGCCACCGGGGAGAGGCAGAAAGTGATGCCGCCGGTGATCCAGAACAGGGAGCGGTAGCCGTAGCCCTTTCTGAGAAGCCATGCGCGGAGGGAATCAAAGACCAGCCGCTCCTGCAGGGCATTGATATAGGTCATCGCGACGAGAAGGAAGAAGAAGAGCGCCCCGATCTCGCCGATGATGTGCTTGAGTTGCTCCCCGGCATGGCCGCCGCCTGCCTGCCGCTCGTACAGGGCAATGAACATCCACATGAGACAGCCGATAAGGACCACAGGTTTGGATTTCCGGAGATGCAGCCGCTCCTCGAATATGACCAGCACGTAGGCCATAATGAATCCGGCCAGGGCGGCATAACCCGCCCACGAGTTCATCAGGGGTTGCATGCAGATCCTCCTTTTGATATAAAAAAAGCCAGCGGAAACATCAGAGATGTTTCCCGCTGGCCATCTTTCCCGGAATCAATAGATCCAGGCGCGTCAGTCCGCAATTGTGGTGAGAATCCGTTGCTTTCCGGTATTCCCGTAGAGCAACAATACATCAATGTCGCGAAAATTGCAAGCAAACACCGTTCGACGAAAGGAACCGAAAGATACACCGGACGAAAAGGGAACAAAACCGTTAAAAAGGGCCGGGATGGTTCCCGGCCCTGCATACGTGTCGACAGATATGGTTTTCTTTTACAGCTTTCCCCTCACCAGCGAGTCCACCACCGACGGGTCCGCCAGGGTCGAGGTGTCGCCGAGCTCGTCGACCTGGTTATGGGCGATCTTGCGCAGGATGCGCCGCATGATCTTGCCGCTTCGCGTCTTCGGCAGACCGGGCGCGAACTGAAGTTTGTCCGGCGTGGCAATGGGGCCGATGACCGTGCGCACATGGCCTATCAGGATCTTTTTCAGATCGTCCGACGGCGTCTGGCCGTCCTTGAGCGTTACGTACACGTAGATGCCCTCGCCCTTGATGTCGTGGGGGTATCCCACCACCGCGGCCTCGGCCACGGATGCATGGGAGACCAGCGCGGACTCCACCTCGGCGGTGCCGAGACGGTGGCCCGAGACGTTGATGACATCGTCGACACGGCCCATGAGCCAGTAATCGCCGTCCTCGTCGATCCGCGCGCCGTCACCGGTGAAGTACACGCCCGGGTAGGTCGAGAAATAGACCTCCTTGATGCGCTTGTTCTCGGGGTCGCCGTAAGTGCCGCGGAGCATTCCCGGCCAGGGTTTCTCGATCACGAGCTTGCCGCCTTCGTTCACGCCGGCGGGCTTGCCGTCGTCCCTCAGGACCCGGGGAACCACGCCGAAGAATGGCCTTGTCGCCGAACCGGGTTTGGTGGTCATGGCGCCCGGCAGCGGCGTGATCAGGATGCCGCCGGTCTCGGTCTGCCACCATGTGTCCACGATGGGGAGCTTCTCGCGGCCCACGTTCTTGTGATACCACATCCAGGCCTCGGGGTTGATGGGCTCGCCCACCGAGCCCAGGACCTTGAGGGACGACAGGTCGTGGTTCGTGACCCACTTCTCCCCTTCCTTCATCAGGGCGCGAATGGCCGTGGGCGCAGTGTAGAAGATGTTCACGCGGTGTTTGTCCACGATATCCCAGAACCGGCCCGGGTTCGGGTAGCTCGGGATGCCTTCGAACATGATGCTGGTCGCGCCGTTCGAGAGCGGGCCGTAGACGATGTAGCTGTGGCCCGTGACCCACCCGATGTCGGCGGTGCAGAAGTGGATGTCCTCATCGTGGTAATCGAAGATATACCGGAATGACAGGTTGGTGTAGAGCATGTATCCTGCCGTGGTATGCAGCACACCCTTGGGCTTGCCCGTGGAGCCGGAGGTGTACAGGATGAAGAGCGGGTCCTCGGCGTCCATCTTCTCGGGCTCGCAGTACAGCCCGATATCGGCGGCGTTCACTTCCTCATGCCACCACGTGTCGCGGCCCGGTTCCATGGGCATTTTTCCCGTTGCGCGTTTGACGACGATGACGTTCTTGACCGTCGGGCACTCGTTCAGCGCTTCGTCGGCGTTGGCCTTGAGCGCCACGAACTTGCCGCCCCGCATGCCTTCATCGGCGGTGATGAGCAGCGACGACTGACAGTCCTGAATGCGATCGATCATGGACTTGGCGGAGAACCCGCCGAACACGATGGAATGGATGGCGCCGATGCGGGCGCAGGCCAGCATGGAGATCGCGAGCTCGGGGATCATGGGAAGATAGATCGTCACCCGGTCGCCCTTCTTGACGCCTTTCTTCTTCAGCACATTGGCGAACCGGTTCACTTCCATGTACAGCTGCTGGTATGTAAAGGTCCTGTACTCGCCGCCGTCGGATTCCCAGATGAGCGCCGCCTTGTTCCGCGTGGCCGTGTTGACGAACCGGTCGAGGCACTGCACCGACGCGTTCAGTTTGCCGCCCTGGAACCACTTGATGTAGGGCTTGTGGAAATCGTAGTCCAGGACCTTGTCCCATTTCTTGTACCACGTCAGGTTCTTCTCCGCCTGCTCGCCCCAGAACTTTTCCGGGTCGTCGACGGACTGCTTGTACATCTTCTCGTACTCCTTCAGGCTCTTGATGTGCGCCTTCTCGCTGAACGCCTTCGACGGCGGGAACGTCCGCTTCTCCGTCGACAATACCTCGATGCCCTTCTTTTCTTCCTTCGCCATTCGGTATCCTCCTTATATAACAAGTTAAGGGTTGCGATCCCCTGGTTTGTTCTTTCCGAGCAGTGCGCAGGTCCGCTTCAGCGCACCCATATATTTGTTTTGTTTCATTGGTCTGATGCTTTGCCTGTTACTGTTTCTCCACCAGCAGTCCGAGCTTGCCTGCAAGCCATTTCGTAGTCGTTGCCTGGATCAGGATCGTCATCAGGATGGCGATGAACGTGACCGATGCGATCATCCGGCTCCCGGGGGCCTTCAGGCCCACCAGCATGCCCGCCAGCGCCGCGGGGATCACGCCGGTCTCCCGTGTCCAGCACATGAACAGCAGTTCCTTCATGTCCCACTTCGCGCGCCGGTCCGGCATCGCGCAGGCAAATACCGTGAGCGGCCTCGCAATGAACATGAAGATCAGGACCACGGCCACCCCGCCGCCGAGGTGCTTGCTCATGAGGCTGAAATCCACCTGCGCCCCCAGCAGGATGAAGATGAACATCCTCATGATAAAGGCCGTGGTCAGCACGAATTCCTCAAGCCGTTCCTGTTCGTGGTCCTCCATGCGGAACCCGAAGGAGTCCTTGTTCCCCAGTACGATACCGAAAACGAAAACCGCCATGAACCCGCTGGCATGCAGGCCGTCGGCGCCCAGATAGGCCCCGATCACCGCCATGAGCGTCACCAGCGGCGCGTATTCGACGAGGAAGTCGAACTTCTCATGGGCGATGAGGAACGCGGCGCCATATCCCAGCACGCCGCCGGCAACGATGCCCAGGACCGACTCCCACAGGAGGTCGAACAGCGCTTTCCCGAGGGAGAAACCGCCGGAGCCCATGGCGATGCCGAGGACCGCGAACGTGACGATGGCGCCCATGGCATCATTGAACGCCGACTCGCTCATCACGGTCTGGGACACCCGGTCCTTGATAGGGACCTGTTTGAAGATGGGAACGAGCGTCGCCGGGTCTGTTGACGCAATGGCAGCGCCGAGAAGAAGCGCAACGATCAGGGGAACGCCGAGAATAAAGTAGGCCGCAAGCCCGGTGATGGCGGTCATGATCAGCACGCCGGCCGTGGCGATCACGACGATGGTGATCCAGACCTCCTTCAGCACCTTGAACCGGAGCGAGACCCCGCCGTCGAAGAGAATATAGCTCGACCCGAAGATCAGGATGATCTGGTTCAATGCCGAATCGGCCCTGATGTCGATCATCGGGAGCACCTCGGGTCCGAGCAGGATGCCGGTGACCAGGAACACGACCACGTCGGGGACCTTGAGCTTCTGGGCAAGAAGCCCTGAGAGAGCGCCTGCGGCCAGGATGATGCCGAACACCAGCATGACGTGCTTGGCGCTCTCTATGGATGCGGAAGGTTCCATTATTCCCTCAACACACAACGTGCACCGTCCCTTGAAAGGGAAACGATGCATCGTGCAACAGGTAGAATATGGCAGGAACAGGACTATGCCGTCCCTTCCCGCCGTTCATTTCGCCAGCGGAGGAGGGGTAAAGAACAGGATCAGGGCGATCCGGAGGACAATAACAAAAAAGAACGAGAAGAACGGTATGCATCCGCCGATGGCCCCCCACAGGGTCCCCTGCTTTTCCGGCGGCACGTCCGCGAAGGGCACGATGGCTCTCACCGCCCGGTACACCGGGTCCGTGACCTTCTGGAACAGCCCGAGGATGAGGTTCGGCTTTGCGGCGGTGATCAGCGTCACGACGATCCTTCCCAGGATCATCCACATCAGGAAGGAGAGCGTGTAGTTGATTATTTGAAAGACGAAGATGTTCATGAAGATCCGGTTCCTATTCCACGCAAATTAGAGATAACAACATTTCACCGCGAAGCCGCGAAGAACGCGAAGGAATTCATTTCCCGTAGGGGTAACCCGCAGCCTGTCCCGTATTTTTTTCATACGGGATGGTTACCCCTGATCAGGGCGGCCACGCAGGGCCGCCCCTACAACATTCAAAACCTTCGCGACCTTTGCGCCTTGGCGGTTCAAAGTCTTTTCATAACGGTTGCGGTTTCAGACAAAGAAAGCAGGCAGCCCCGCCCATGCGGGGCTGCCTGCGGAAACAAACAGTGCGATTATTCTTCAACACCCTTCGAAGCGCCACGCGGAATGCGGACGCTTTCGACGAAGTCCTGAAGTTCCTGGCTCGGCGGCGCGGTCATGCGCGACACCACATAGGTCACGATGAACCCGAGCGGTATACCGAACAGGCCCGACGAGATAGTCTTGATGCCCCAGATGTCGAGACCGTAGAACCGGCTGCCCACCATGTAGATCACGCAGGACAGGAAGCCCACATACATGCCGGCGAGGGCGCCGGCCTTGTTGGACCGCTTGTCCCAGATGCCCATGACGAGCGCCGGGAAGAACGAGGCCGCGGCGATGGAGAACGCCCAGGCCACCAGTTCCACGATGATCGTCAGTCTGAATGTCGCCACCCAGGCCGAAATGAGGGCCGTGACCACCAGCAGGATGCGCGACATCGTGAGCCGCTTGGTGATCGACGCGTGCTGGTCGAGCATCTTGTAGTACAGGTCGTGGGACAGCGCGTTGGAGATGGTCAGGAGAAGACCGTCTGCCGTGGAGAGCGCCGCGGCCAGGCCGCCCGCAGCCACGAGGCCGGAGATCACGTAGGGAAGACCGGCGATCTCGGGCATGGCAAGAACGATGGCGTCGGCGCCGATCGTGAGCTCATAGAACTGGAGGATGCCGTCGCCGTTGATGTCCTTGAAGGACACCAGGCCGACCTTGCCCCAGTTCGCCATCCACGCCGGCAACTGGGCGATGGGCAGGCCGATGATGTTGTTCAGCACTTCGCTCCGGCCGAACGCGGCGACTGCCGGCGCGGTGAAGTAGAGCAGGAAGATGAAGAACAGGGACCAGCCCACGGACATGCGCGCGGCCTTCACCGACGGAACGGTGTAGTACCGCATCAGGATGTGGGGCAGGCCGGCGGTGCCCACCATGAGGCAGAAGGTGAGCGCGAGCATGTTTTTCATGTCAAGCCGCGCGAACGGCTGGAGGTAGGGCTTGATGGGTTTGGCTTTGCCGAGGGCGGCCGTCTTGGCAGCACCCCACTTTTCTTTTGCTTCGTCTGCGTTCGCCGGAAGCCCCTTCAGTGCTTTCTCAAGCTTGTCTTTGTCCGCCGGCATCGCAGCGGCCGCGATCTTGGCGTTCAGGTCCGCCTTCTTCGCGTCCAGGCTGCCGGGAAGGCCCTTGATATCCGCATCGAGTTCGTCGGCCTGTTTCTTCCAGAGACCCATGACCTCGATCTCTTTCGGGTCAGCATTGATCTTCTTTTCCTTGGCATCGATCTTCTGGAGCGCCTGGCCGTAGGCGATCTCGGAGATCGGATTGCCCGTGGCCTTGTAGGACATCACCGTGGGCGGGATAAGGTAGGCCACGATCAGGATGATGTACTGGGCCACCTGCGTCCACGTAACGGCCTTCATGCCGCCAAGCATGGAGCAGACCAGGATGCCGCCGAGGCCCACAAACACGCCGACCGTGAAGTCGAGGTTCAGGAACCGGCTCATGATGATGCCCACGCCCGTCACCTGCGCGATCAGGTAGGTGAAGGACGCGGTGATGGCGGCGATGATGCCGATGGACCGGGCCGCGTTGCCGCCGTACCGGGCGCCGAGGAAGTCGGGGATGGTGTACTGGCCGAACTTCCGGAGGTAGGGGCCGAGGAACACGGCGAGCAGCACGTAGCCGCCGGTCCAGCCCATGATGTAGGCGAGGCCGTCATAGCCCAGGGTGAAGATGGTGCCGGCCATGCCGATGAACGAGGCCGCGGACATCCAGTCCGAGCCCGTTGCCATGCCGTTGAAGAAGGCCGGGACCGAGCGGCCGGCGACGTAGTACTCCGAGACCTTCGCCGTGCGCGACAGGATGCCGATCATGGCGTAGAGGCCGATGGTCACTGCCATGTACACGTAGCCGATGGTCTTCGGCGACATGCCGAAGAACGCTTCGCCCAATCCGAGCAGGATGACGAATACGATGAACCCAACCGTGTAGATCCCGTAGATCTTGCCCAGGTTGTCAAGAAAGCCGCCTTTTGACTTTGCCATTTATTCTTCCTCCTCTTCCACGCCGAATTCCTTGTCCGCCGCGTTCATCTTGAAGGCATACCAGAAGATCAGGATCACGAAGATGATCAGCGAGCCCTGGGCGCCCATGTAGTAGCCGAAGGGGAACCCGAGGATCACGATGTTGTCCAACTGGGGCGCGAAGAAGATCGCCACGTAGGTGACCACGAACCAGATGACCATGATGATCGTCGTGAGCCGCACGTTGAACGCCCAATACGCTTTCAACTTCTCTTTATCAAGACCTGCTAATTCCTTAGCCATACTGCTTCCTCCTTACTATAGTAGGATTGTAGTCCTTGAACCTTGAACGTCGCACGTTGAATGTTTTTCTCCTTTCACCTCCTCCCCCTATGGTTTCGCGATCCGCAGCAGGTCCTTCACGGTCCTGACACCGAGCGCCGGCAGAAAGCTCAGGAACCGTTGAAAGAGCTGCGCCGTGATGAAAGCGTCCATGAGCGCATTGTGAGCCGCCGAAACCTGGATCTGATATTTTTTGGCCATGCTGAACAGGTCCTTGTTCTCCTCACAGGCGTCGTACTGGCCGCGGGCCCCCCTGCTGTGGTCCTGCATCCATTCGTGCACCCGCAGGGTGTCCGCCACGGGATACCGGAACTTCCTTCCCTGCAGCCGTTTCATCTCCTTGTTCAGAAAAGCCAGGTCCAGGGAAAGAAAATGCCCCACAATCACCGCCCCTTCGCAGAACTTCAGAAAATCATCGAGCACTGCGCCGAACGATGGTTTACCCGCCACCTCCGACGGCATGATGCCGTGGACCACGATGCTTTCCGACCGAAGCGCCGTCTCGGGGCAAACCATTTCGTAGAAGGTCTCGCCCAGGATGATCCTGCCGCCGGCCATGGCAACGGCCCCGACGGAAACGATGGAGTCCTTTTTGACATCGAGCCCGGTAAGTTCGGTGTCCATGACCACGTATCGGCACTGCCCGATGGGCATTGCAGGATCGGAGCAGGCGTCTTCAGCCGCGTGCCGTTTGAACAGCTCCATCACGGCGTTCATCCGCCCACCATGCCGGGCCCGTACAGGTCGATGACCCCGTCCTGGATCTTTGAGATGATCTGGAATGATTCCTTCAGGATCTTTTTTTCCAGGTTGCTCATGGTGCTCGGGTTGACGAAGTTGTCCGGCGCTTCGCCCAACTCGATCTGTTCTACCTGGTGATGGATCCGGAGCAGAGTTATGAACTCGAAGGCCTGCACAAGCTCGTCACCGACGGAATCGATGGTGGGATGTTTGCCCTTCATGGCCTCGATCCGCTCGAGCGTCGAGGTCTCGGAAATGCCCGCTTCGAGCGAGAAAAGCCGCACAAGATCCACCAGGGGACCGATGCCCCGAAACTTCAGGTTCACTTCATCCTTGTGCTCGCCGCCTTTTTCCACGATGAACGTCCTGAAAAAACCGAGCGGAGGCCGGTTCTTTACCGTAGCCGCCGCCATGTGCGCCAGGAACACGTTTTGCCCTTTCACGCTCTTCATGAGATACTCACGGAGCTCGACCGCCAGGGAATCCTCGCCGTGAAGCGGGCGAAAATCGAAAAAGATGAGGGACCGGAGCACGGCCTCGGGCGTGGGACTGTGGATCCATCCCGCGAAGTGCCTTTTCCAGACTGAGAGCGGCTGGCACCATTTGGGATTGCTCGCCATGTAATCGGCGGGGCAGAGCGGGAACCCGCACTTCACCAGGCCGTCCCGGACATAGACCGTGAAGGCGGAAAAGTACTTTCGCGCCGCCTCTTCCTGGGCCGTCCCCGCGGGGTCCGCGTAAACAATGGCATTGTCCTGGTCCGTCTTGAAGGTCTGCTCTTTCCGGCCCTCGCTCCCGAACGAGAGCCAGCAATAGGGCACCGGAGGCTTGCCGAACTTCCTGTCGGCGAACTCCAGCGCCTTGCGCACCAGCCGGTCGTTCAGCTCGGCGATGATCTTCGTGATGTTGCTCGCCCGGGCGCCGTCCTTGAGCAGCAGCCCGACCACCCGGTTGATCTTCGCCGCTACCGGGACCAGCCCGTCGATGCTTTCCTGGCTCTCCAGATCCTTGGCGAAGGACAGGGGAGACGATCCCTGCAGGAGCATGAGGTCGTGGTTCGAAAGGATCCCCTTGAGCTTCCCGTCCTTGATCACGAGGATGTGGTGGATGTTGTGCTTGATCATCTTCAGCACGGCGTCAAAGCAGTAGTCCTTCACGTCCACCCGGATGAGCGGCAGGGTCATGATGTCCTCGACGGGATCGTCCACGTTCCGGCCCCGGGCCACCACCTTTTCCCGGAGATCGCGGTCCGTCACGATCCCCACGGGAAGCTCATTCCGGTCCATGACGATCAGGCAGCTGATGCGGTTCTTCGACATCTCCTGGGCCGCGTCGCGGATCGTGGTGTCCTCGCGGACAGTGATGACCGCCTTCGTCGCGATGTCGCCCACGGGCGTCGTGAACAGAAGATGGTCGCTGCTTCCGTAGAAAAGGCTCTTCGAATGCATCTCCCGGTATACTTTGTCGACATAGGTGGTGAAATGGGTCTGGAGGAAATATTCGGTGAATGACGGGTTGGACTCGAGCAGTTCTTTGATCTGGTCCCGTTTCAGCAGGTAGCAGATGGTGTCTTCCAGGGCAACGACGGTGGTCTTCTGCCGGTCCTGACCCATGAGGGAGACGAGCCCGAAGGTGTCCCCTTCGCCGCGGTGGTCTATGGTCAGGTCCTCACCGCTGTCGGTCCTGACGGAGACCTTCACCCCTCCCTTTTTGACGATGCGGAGGGAGTCGCTCGCGGGGTCGTCCTGTCTCAGGATGACAGCGTCGCGGGGATAGAACTCCATGGTCATATTGTCCGCAACAGCCTTCATATCCGCTTCGCTGAGGAACTGGAAGGGGGGCACGTTTTTTAGGAATAGTATGCTGTCTTCTGTAATTAACATATCGATACTATAAAGAAACCTACTCCTGTTCCGTTATGTATAAGCAAAAGAGATACCACAATGGCCACATTGAATAACTTATTGACCTCTGGCAGAGGAATCCAGGAAAAGAACTGTTGACGGGAAATGGTCAGCCTATCGAAGATAATGATCGGACAAAGATCGAAAAGGCACCATGGTAAGCATAAGATATTATATTTCAGCAGGTTATCAGCAATTCAACAGTTATTATTGATTTGAGGCGGTACAATGAAAAGAAATGCAATGAAATGTTTTGTTTTAAAGTGCTCACAGAAAAAAATTATTGCATAATTACAATTATGATAAATTATGTCGCCTTAATAGCATAACTTATTGTAGTTTTTTTACTACGTTACATTTCGTAATCAAGTTTTCATTTTATTCGTTACTATTGGTACTAAATTCCTGGCGTGAAGATTAATATCATTTTCCCGTATGCAGCATCGTTCCCGGCTCAACTGCATAATAGAGCGCGGCGAAATCTTTTGATCCGATCAGTATCCGCGGCACCCTCTTTTCTTTCCCTGCGACTATGGAGGAACGTTTTGACTGGATAAGAAGTGCGTCTCCAAACAGCAGCATTCTCTTTCGTTCCTTACCGTCGGTCTTCACGGTCACTTTCAGGACGGTGTTCCGGGGAACAGGGCGCTTGCCCGCGGTCGTGGAGAATACGAACGTTCTCAGGATCCTGTTCCGATACTTCAGCATACCCGTACGGGACGGGAGATCGAGGAGTATATATTTGGAGTCTGACGCATAGAAGGCCTTTTGCATGAGCAGGAACTCCTGCTCATGGTTCAGGGACGCTATACGGCCGGAAAGCTTCGCCTGCTGTTCAACAAGTCTCTGGTAATCGATGTCATCGGGCGACTGCCCCTGCATCCCCAGGAGAAAGACCGACATCACGATCAGGAGAACTCCCGCTGCCGTAGTATGATCCGTACGATGCATAACCATGATCTTCTCGTAATAAGCCGGGATACGCCCTATTTCGTCATACCGGCGAAAAGAGCCCGCCCCGGCATGATTGAAGCCGGGGGTATCCAGTCTTTTCAATGAGTTCGATGTTTACTGGACCCCGGTTTTCACCGGGGAGACGTCTTCTTACGACTTCATCAACCATCTCCCGCCTGCTGCGCTCAGTAAATATACACTTTCGTCCCTATCTTGACAGTCTTGTACAGGACTTCGAGGTCCTTGTCCCCCACCGAGACACATCCATGGGTAAAATGAGTTCCCAGTAAATCGGTATACTTGGTGCCGTGGATCTTGTATCCGTTCCCGAGTATGAGGGCGTAT
>CAYILT010000056.1:0-15692 GCA_964364055.1 uncultured Nitrospiraceae bacterium
ACGACGCAGGACCCGAAGCTCTACCGCAGGCTCGACCCGGACAAGGTGGCCGAGAGGGTCGTCGAAGTTTTCAAGGCCGCCGCCGTGGAGCTCAAAAAGATCTTCGCGCCGCTGGGAAGGAGCACCGAGCTCCCCATCGGCATGTCCGACGCCTTGGGCGTCGGCGATAAGGACATCGCGGACCGGCTTCAGATCAGCTATGTTTGTTGATTGCGGAGTGCGGAATGCGGAGTGCGGAATAAAAGGCTAATAACAATTTTGCCACCGAGGACACCGAGGACACCGAGAAAGGCTTTATAACGATCAGCTCTCTTGGTTTCCTCTGTGATCTCTGTGGCTGATGAAGGTTAAAAATATGATGATCAAAGGTAATATCGACGGAAAACGGGTCTCTTCGAAGGAACTCGAAGAACAGGTCCAGAAGGCCATCAGTGGCGGCGATCACGACATCACGGTCCAGGCCGACGGCCAGCACGGCATCGGCGGCAGGATCTGGCCGCAATTCGGCACGGTGAAGGTGACCATCGAGGGCACGGCCGGACAGCGTGTCGGCAGCATGGGCATGCACACGACCGAGATCGTTGTAAAGGGCAGCACATCCGATGACACGGGCTGGCTCAATTGCGGCGCTGTAATCATGGTGCTCGGTGATGTGGCCAACGGGGCGCACAACGCGGCGGCCCAGGGCAAGCTCTATGTGCAGGGCGGCGGCGGCGCGCGCTGCGATACCATGACCAAGAAGAACCCCCGCTTCCCGGACCTTGAGTCCTGGTACTTCCGGGGCGTAGGGGACTCCTTCGCTGAGTTCAAGGCCGGCGGCATCGCCGTTGTCTGCGGCGTGAATCCCCGCGATCCGGAGAACGTCCTCGGTTACCGGCCCTGCGTGGGCATGGTCGGCGGTACCATCTATTTCCGCGGCCCCATCAAGGAATACAGCAAGGCCGACGTGAAGCTCGTGGACCTCACCGAGCAGGACTGGGAGTGGCTCACCGCGAATATGAAGACCTACCTCAAGGCCATTGACCGTATGTCCTTCTACGAGGAACTGACAAAAGACATAGCTGTCTGGAAAAAACTGATCGCCTCTACCCCGGTCGAAAAGGCCAAGGCAAAGGGCAGGCTCAAAATGGGCCTGACCGAGTTCCGCCTGAACGTGTGGGAGAAGGAGGTGGGCAAGGGGGGCATGTTCGGCGCCTATCTGACCCATGACCGGTCAATACTGCCCTACGTCACCACCGGTGAGGAACGCCGCTGGAAGCCGAGCTGGAAGAACGACCAGTACCTGCCGCCCTGCGCCTACGCCTGCCCGTCGCGCATTCCGTCGCACAAGCGCGCGACCCTGCTCCGGCAGGGGAGGACGGCCGAGGCCCTTGCGCTCGTGCTTCAGTACAGCCCGCTCCCGGCAACGGTCTGCGGCACGGTCTGCCCGAACCTCTGCATGACCGACTGCACCCGCGGCAGGATCGATCAGCCCCTGAACATCAAGGAGTACGGAGCCGCGGCGCTGGACCTGAAGGCGCCAAAGAAGGCGAAAGCAACGGGCTTCAGCGTGGCAATCATCGGCGGGGGGCCCGGCGGCCTCTCGGCGGCCTGGCAGCTTGGTTTGAAGGGCCATTCAGTTGATCTTTATGAGGCGTCGGGCAAGATCGGCGGCAAGCTTGAGATGTGCATTCCCCGCGAGCGCCTGCCGAAGAAGATCCTTAATAAGGAGCTTTCTCGCTTTACCGAGATCGGCGTGAATGTCCACGTGAAGTCTCCCGTGGACAGGAAAAAATACGACAGCATCTATAAGAGCCATGACGTTGTGGTCGTCGCCGTCGGCGCCCATGAAGGCCGCGTCATCCCGTTCCCCGGACATGAGGACGTTGTCGCCGGCATTGACTATCTGAAAGAAGTGAACTTCGGCAAGCCCAGGGACCTGACCGGGAAAAAGGTCATCGTCATCGGGGCGGGAAATGTTGGCATGGACATCGCCTGCCAGGCCTATGACCACGGCGCGGGATCCGTGACCGCTGTTGACGTGCAGAAGCCGGCCAGCTTCGGCAAGGAGCAGGAGATGGCGAAGCAGAAGGGCACGCAGATCCTGTTCCCGAAGATCACCGAGAAGTTCGACGCCAGGGCAAAAAAGCTTTATTTCAAGGACGGCACCAGCATTGATGCCGATATGGTTATCATTTCGATCGGCGAGAAACCGGTACTCGACTTCCTTCCCCCCGAGGTCCACACCGACCGGGGCTACATAGTCGTGAATGATCTGGGCCAGAGCTCGGACGTGAAGGTCTTCGCCATCGGCGACGCGACCAAGCCGGGCCTCGTGACCCATGCCATCGGCCAGGGAAAGGTTGCCGCCGATGTGATAAATTCCCAGCTCATGAATTACGATTACATACCCGAAGAACGGCGGGTGATCCCCTATGAACGCATCAAGACCCAGTATTACGAGGTCTGCAGGATGGCCGGCAAGTTCTCTGCGAAGAAAGAGGCCGACCGCTGCATGAGCTGCGGCTCCTGCCGCGACTGCGGGATGTGCGTTGAGTCATGCTACTATGGCGCCATTTCGCGCAAGAGCCTGCCAAACAAATCCTACGAGTACGTTGTCGATGAGGGCCGCTGCATCGGCTGCGGGTTCTGCGCGGGCATCTGCCCCTGCGGGGTCTGGGAAATGGTGGAAAATATGTAGCAGGATGTGTCCCTGCGCTGACCGGTCGCCTTGTCTTTAGAGGGTGGGTACGGTATCGTTAATAACAATAAAAAAGCCCTTCATCATATAAGGATGAAGGGCTTTTTTTCCGCTGCGGCATCTCAGGGCGTTGACTTCGCCCTGGAGGTCTGCTACTGTATCGCATCAGCAGGGATACGAATAAATCCTGGACAAATAGAAAACAGAAATATCGCGGAGAACCGGAACAGATAATGGGACCTTCTCAAGGGAGTGGACTTAAATGGTTTTTTGACTGGAAGCCCTTTTCCCGGCTGACTATAGCCGGCAAAATGCTCGTCGGGTATGCGGTCCTGGTCGTTCTTACCGTCACCGTGGTCGGCTATGTCCTGGTAAGCCTTTCCAGGATCAACAGTCTGAGCAAAAGCATCGTTACGGTCAACATTCCCGGGGATACGGCTGCGGGCAGACTGGTCGAGACGCTCCTTGCCCAGGATACGTACGAGAAACGATATCTGATCCTCCGGAGACAGGACCTCAGTCATCTTTACTGGGAACGGGCAAAAGAATTCAGCGCGACCCTTGAGGAGCTGAAACAGGCCGGTCAGACCGGCGATCTGCCGCTTGAGACCATCGAAAAACTGCATGCCCGGTATGGAGACCTCTATCTGGAGATGACGGGATATGTCCGGAAGGGGAAAATAACCGCGGCCGAGGAACTATCGAATGGCGATATGAGCGATGTCGTGGATCGTCTGTTCGTATTAATTCGGTCGATCCCGCCGAAGCTCAGGAAGTCCCGGGATGATCAGATGCGGATGATCGATTCCTCCACGCGATCAACGTTAAGAACGACGATCGTCCTCTGTGCGCTCAGCACGGTCTTCAGCGTCCTGGCAAGCCTGATCGTGACCCTGTACATAGCGTCGTCGCTCCGCAAGCTCAAGGCCGCGGCCGGACACGTTGCAAAGGGAGATTTCGAATACGGCTCACAACTGCACGCGGAGGACGAGATCGGCGATCTGGACCGGGCGTTCGATACGATGAGGATCCGCCTGAAGAAGCTTGAGGAAATGTACCGGGATGCAAGTCCGCTGACCCGTCTGCCAGGCGGCATCGCGATCGAACAGGATATTCAGAGACGGCTGGACCGTAACGAGCCGATGGCGGTATGCGTGATGGATATCGACAACTTCAAGTCGGTCAATGACCGGTACGGCTATGCCCTCGGAAATGAAGTGATCATTGAGACGGCAAGGATCGTGGACCAGGCAGCGAAAACACACGGAACGCCGTCGGACTTCGTCGGCCATATCGGGGGAGATGATTTTGTCGCGGTGACTGGCACCGAATGCATGAATCTCGTGTGTGATGAGATCATCGCGCAGTTCGACAGGAAGGCGCCTCAGTATTACAGCGATCTGGACCGGCAGAACGGGTATATCTCGGGGAAGTCCCGACAGGGTGTTGAAATGAGATTTCCCCTTATGACCATCAGCATCGCGGTGGTAACCAACCTGCAGCGGAAGTTCCACAGTCCCCTGGAGATGTCCGCGGTCGCTATCGAACTTAAGGAATATGCAAAAACGTTTCCGCGAAGCCTGTATGTGGTGAACAAGCGAAGATCGTAACAGCGACAAGCCTTGCTGTCCTTACCCTATCCTCATCCCATTCCAGCCTGCCCGGAGATAAGAACTCTAATTGCCTCCCGATGACCCCGGAACATCCATCAGGATCAGCCTCCGCTCTACATCAGGGAATAGCCGTATAAAGACAGTGACCTTGCCGTCCTTCAGGGAATAGCTTACCAGCTGGGGATCCGACCCCCCGATGTCGTAAGGGAGGTATCGGGGAAGAACCTCATATCCGATCGTTCCGCCGCTGTCATCGGGGATCCTGTGCACCCGTGTCTCCGTGACCGTATGTATTCCGCACCGGACAAAAGAGTCAGCCTGGATAAAGGCCTCCTTCGCCGGCATACCTTTCTTTATCTTGTATGACGTATCGGGTACGAACATGCTGACGGGATACCTGCTTTCCCCGGAGATCAGGAACGCGGCGTTCTCGAGATCGTCAGGATAGCGGCATCCGTAGAGAACAAGGTCATAGGTCCCCGCGATCATTTTCGGATCAGCGGTTTGGGTTTGAAGCTGCTTACCAAGCGCACAGCCTTGAAGCACTGACATCGCTACGAGAAGAGCGGTCGAAAGGGCGTATCTGAATTTGAGCATTTGTTCATCCCTCCTGTCATGGAGCATTCTTTTTCCTACTATAATAAATAGGTATGACGCTAACCTTGGTGCCGTGATAGGTTCATTGTACGCTTCACGATCGCGCGAACGAAGATGGTCCCCGTGATCAGGCCGCCCAGGGCGAAGGTGAGGGGGGCGTGCAGCCAGTGGGCCACGGTCCCGGCGAAGAGGCTGCCGAACGGGGTGAGGCCGCCGAAGGACATCGTGTAGAGAGTCATCACCCTGCCGCGCAGACGGTCCTCGGTGTTCAACTGGACCATGGTGTTTGCCATGCCAAAGAAGGTGATCATGCATACTCCGGTCAGGAACAGGAGAAAGGCCGTGATCCCGTAGGACCGTTGGAGCCCGATGATGACCAGGAAAATCGAGAGTCCCATCCCGCCGCCCAGAAGAAAGGCGGGTTTTGGACCGAGGCGGCTCATGATCGCCAGCGAGAACGATCCGACCAGCGCGCCTGCGCCGAAGGACGACATGAGAAAACCGAAGGCCGCGGCATCGAGATGGAGCTCCTGCCGTGTGAAGATCGGCACCAGGACGTTGAAGTTCACGCCGAACACGCTCACCACCGAAACAAGAGCGATCGTGGTGAGGAGAATGGGGGTCTCCCTGATATATCGGATGGCCTCGCCCATGTCCTTTCGCACGTCATAGGATAGGGGGGCCTTCCGGACAGGAGTATCCACGGTCATGGCGAGGAGCCCCGCAATGACGGCGATATAGCTCAGGCCGTTCATGAAAAAGCAGAATGCAGTCCCCGCTGCGGAGATCAGGATGCCCGCTACGGCAGGACCGATGGCACGGGCTGCATTGAAGATCGATGAGTTCAGGGCAATGGCGTTCATCAGGTCCTCTTTCCCCACCAGCTCGATGAGGTAGGACTGTCGCGCCGGCATGTCGATGGTGTTCACGACGCCCAGGAGCGTGGCCAGGACCACGATATGCCAGTACCGGACCGAGCCGGTCCAGACCAGGAGCGCGAGGATGAACGCCAGCGCCATCAGGGCCGCCTGGGTCCCGATGATGATCTTCCGTTTGGGGAAGTAGTCGATGAACGGCCCGGTGAAGAACGAGAGGAACAGCATGGGCAGGAACTGGAGCGCCGAGACCACGCCGAGCTTGATGGACGACTGGGTAAGCTCCAGTACCAGCCATGCCTGGGCAACGGTCTGCATCCAGGTCCCGATGAGCGAAACGAGCTGACCGGACCAGAAGAGGCGGAAGTTCCGGTGGCGGAGGGAGCTGAAGAGGGACCTTATTTCAGTCGTGAGTTCCATGATCGCAATTACAGTATAGCACTTACCGTGGCGTTCATTATCATACAGGGGTATCAGAGTACTGCGGAAGGGGACCGTGCAGGTGAATGAGATGACAGAAGCTGAAGAGCTTGTTCAAAAAAGACCGGATAGCCACGCGCTTGGTGGCAGAAGACACCCCGCACTATCCTTATGCGTGCAGGTCCCTCCTGGTCTTTTGCTTTTTCAGTGTTTTATAACAAGGATTGCAGGTGAGCCCCGTATCATCGACGTTGCCGGGCTGCCATCGAATATCTCCAAAGAGGTCTTTTGAACTTAAGCGCCTGCCGCAGAGATTGCAATGTGATCGTCTCGTGGTCTTGTAGGCATTCATAGGGTTCACCTGTTCGGCAAAGAGTAAGGCAGCGAAGGTGATTCTTATCCCCGCAGCACCCGCTTGTCGCCGACCCGCTGGGTCAGTTTCTGCGAATCGAAGTATTCCAGAATGGGAACAGCGAACTTGCGGGAGGTCCTGGCGATGTCGCGGAACTCAGCGACGACGATCTCCTTCTTCTCCTGCAGGAACTTCATGAGGTCCGCTTTGATCGCTTCGAGGACCGCCTTGTCCAGGTAGAGTGAATCGTTGATGCGCACCAGGCGGCCCTCATCGGACAGCAATTTGAGAAGGTCCTTGGCGTCCCTGTCCGTGATGCCGAAAAGGGCGGGAAGCTCTTCCCGGACGGGCGGCTGGCTGCCGCCTTTTTTGATTGCCTCGACGATCCTGTCCTTGAAGAGCCCCTGGTCCTTGCCCACGGCAGGCTTGAAACCCGGCAGCTTCAGCTTCGAGCCTTCGGCCTCTACCTGTTTCTTCCTGATGAGTCCTTCGATCGCCATGTTCAGTGCCCTGGGATGGAGCCGGACCTTGAGCATGCCCTTGACCTCTTCCTTGTCGATGCCGGGTTTGAGCGAGTTCGTTTTGTGGAAGTCCGCGATGAGGTCGAGGACCTTCTTTTCAAGCGCGGCCAGATGGCTGGTGTGGACATAGAGATTGTCAACGCGGACGATGGTTTTCTTCTGGGCGAGAGTGGACAGGGCGCTCGTGATCTCCTGTTTATCCGCAGCAACGGAGCCGAGGATGGCCGATTCCTCCATCCCTGCCAGGGCCTTGCCCGCCACGAGGATCGCCAGTTTTTCTTCGAGATTCCCTTTTTCGAGGACGGTGAGGTTCTTGACCGATACTGCCATCGTGCTGGTCTTATGGCGCTTCGGATGGGGGTCAAGGACCATGCCGCCGCCGAGGGTTTCCATGGGAGAGTAGAAACGGATGATGAACCGGTCGCCATGCTGGACGAGGACGGGCTGTTCCAGCCGGAACTGAACATAGCCATCGTCGCCCGGGTTCAACTCATTCGTTCCCACAAGCGCGGCCCTGCCGATGGACTCCTGCGTGTTGTTGTAGAACCGGATGCGCGTGCCGGTCTTTATACCGCGGGCGGCTTGTTTCAGCATGCTCAGGGAGGCGTCCACGTTCCTGGTTGTCGTGAAGAACCCTTTGGTCACGATGGTGTCGCCGCGCGAGATCTGGTCCTTTTCGATGCCCTGGAGGTTCACGGCCGTCCGCTGGCCAGCCACGGCGCGCTGGGCCGCCTGGTTGTGCGATTGGATGCCGCGGACCTTCGTGGTGGTCCCTTTCGGCATGATGTCCACTTCCTGGTCCTGGCTGATGGTCCCGGACAGCAGGGTGCCGGTGATGACCGTGCCGAAGCCCTTCATCGTAAAAACCCGGTCGATGGGGAGTCGCAGGATGCCGTTCGATGATTTCTGATCAACCTCTTTCGCGAGCTTGTCCAGTTCCTGCTTGAGGAGGTCCAGGTTCTCGCCGGTCTTTGCCGAGACCGGGACGATAGGCGACTTTTCGAGGAAGGTGCCTTTTACGAACTCCCGCACCTCGTCCTGCACGAGCGCCAGCCAATCCTTCTCCGCTGCGTCCATCTTGGTGAGGGCGATGAGGCCCTTCTTGACATGGAGCAGGTCGCAGATGGCAAGGTGCTCCCGCGTCTGGGGCATGATTCCTTCGTCGGCGGCTATCACGAGCATCACCATGTCGATGCCGCCCACGCCCGCCAGCATGTTCTTGATCAGTCCTTCATGGCCCGGCACGTCCACGATGCCGAGGCGGTTGCCTCCGGGAAGGTCCAGCGACGCGAAGCCAAGGTCGAGCGTGATGCCGCGCTCCTTCTCTTCCTTGAGCCGGTCCGGATCGGTCCCGGTGAGGGCCTTCACGAGGGTGGACTTGCCGTGGTCGATGTGACCTGCTGTGCCGAGGATCGTGTATTTCATAAGAACGGTAGACGGTAAACAGTAGGTGGTAGGCGGTAAATAAAGAGGCAACAAACAGGGTTATGCTTTTCCCTGTCTACTGTCTACTGTATTCTGCCTACGTAAGGATCTTCTTCATCGCTTCCACGATCTTCCCGATCTCCCCGTCGTTCAGCGTCCGGGGATCGAAGAGGACCATGCCTTCCTTGATGCGGGTGATGATGGCCGGTTTGCCGAGCCTGAGCTTCGATTCGATCTGGTTCGCGCTCAGGGACTTGTGGCTGATGGCGACGACCTTCGTCGGGAGGTTGCCGGTCGGCAGCGCGCCGCCGCCGGTCTGGGACATATCGTCCTGCAGGGATATCTTGAGGCCCGGATCGCCGCCAAGCCTGAGCCCTGATGAGAGAATAATTGCTTTCCGCTCGAGCTCCGACAAGGGCTGGGTCAGCATCCAGAGCGTCGGGATCTCGCGGACCGCTTTTTCCTCGTCGAGGTACTGGGTAAGCGTCGCTTCGAGCGCTGCCAGGGTCATCTTATCGATGCGCAGCGCGCGGGCAAGGGGATTCGAACGGATAGCGTCGAGGTATTGCTTCTTCCCGAGGATCATGCCCGCCTGGGGGCCGCCCAGGAGCTTGTCGCCGCTGAAGGTGAGGATGTCCACGCCGGCGTCCATGGCCTGCTTCACCGTGGGTTCATCGCCCACGCCGTAGGAAGCGAGATCAAGGAAGCTGCCGCTCCCGAGGTCCCACATCACCGGGACCTTGTACTTTTTTCCCAGCTCGGCCAGCTCGGCAGGGGAGACCTCTTTCGTGAAGCCCACGATCTTGTAGTTGCTGGTATGGACCTTCAGCAGGAGGCCGGTGTTCTCGTTGATGGCCTTCTGGTAGTCCTTGAGGTGGGTCTTGTTCGTCGCGCCGACCTCGCGCAGGACGGCCCCGCTTCGCTCCATCACCTCGGGCACTCGGAAGGAGCCGCCTATCTCCACCAGCTCACCGCGGGAGACGATGACCTCCTTGCCCCGGGCCAGCGTGTTCAGGCAGAGCAGCACCGCGGCAGCATTATTGTTCACCGCCGTGGCCGCTTCGGCGCCGGTGAGGCGGTTCAGGATGCCTTCGATGTGGGTATAGCGCTTCCCGCGCTCGCCGGCCTGAATGTCATACTCGAGGTTCGAATAGCTGCGGTTCACTTCGATGACCCGGCTGATGGCGGCCTCCGACAGGAGGGAACGGCCCAGGTTCGTGTGCACCACGACTCCTGTGGCATTGATGAGGGGACGGAGGCTTGGTTCGGAAAGTTCGGCGAGAATTATTTCGGCGCTGTTCAGAACAGCAGGCACCGAGAGGTCGACGTCGGGCGCTCCTTTTCCGGCCCGGTCAATGACGGCCTTGCGCTTCCGGTCCAGGGAAAGCCTGATGGCATCGAGGACCAGAATGCGGGGATGCGATCCCAGCCAGGCCTTGACCCGGTCATCTTTCAGCACCTCATCAACGGACGGCAGCTGCCGCAGAAGCTCTTGCATGGATGGTAAGATAACATAGATGCCTTTTTATATCAACAGCTTGATTGAGTGGACGCCGCTTCTGGAGACGTACCGCCCCTTGACAGAGAGGGAAGGAGGTGTCACCTTAAGCCCGTGGTAATCGTGATAACGATGATCATGCGGGGAATACACTAGGGATGGGTAAGAGAGGGGAGAGGGGTGATTGCTGGTAAAGATTCCAGCATTCCAGGCCTGACCCCATACGGTCCCATACGGTCCTGACCCCATACGGTCCCGGGGAGTTGATCTGGAACCGGGCGATTCTGAGAAAGCGGTTGCTGCAATGAAGGCGGCTGGGGCACTGACCGCATCTTTTGCCGGCCTCAAAAATGAATCGTGAGTCGTTCAGACGAGGCCCGGAGGAATTTCCTTGCGGTTCTTCCAACGGGCCCCGAACGAGAAACGATATCCTGCTATAATTCAAGAAAGGGCCAACCGCCGCAGTCACGGGGAACGAACGATGTGGGATTATACCGATAAGGTCAAAGAGCTATTTCTCCATCCGAAGAATATCGGCGAGATCGAGCATCCCGACGCCGTGGGGGAGGTGGGCAGCCTGATCTGCGGCGACGCCCTGAAGCTCACCCTCAGGATAGACCGGACGGCGGACCGGATCCTCGACGCCCGCTTCCAGACCTTCGGCTGCGCCTCCGCCATCGCCAGCTCAACGGCGCTGACGGAGCTCATCAAAGGAAAGACGCTGGACGAGGCGCTCACCATCACGAACCGGGACATTGCAGCGTATCTCGGCGGACTGCCGCGCGAGAAGATGCACTGCTCGGTCATGGGTAGGGAGGCCCTCGAGGCGGCTGTCGCGAACTACCGGGGGGAAACGGCGCCGTCGGCCGTGAAGGAGGGCATGGTCTGCCAGTGCTTCGAGGTCATGGAAGAGAAAATCCGGAAAGTCGTCATCGAGAACCGCCTGACCACGGTCGAGGAAGTGACGGATTATACCAAAGCGGGCGGAGGCTGCGGCTCGTGCATCCCCCGGATCGAGGAGTTGCTCAGGGATATCTGGTCGGTGAAGCCGCCGGTGCCGACGCCGGAGAAAAAGAAGCTCACCGCGCTCCAAAAGATCGCCTTGATCCAGGACATTCTCGAACAGGAGGTCCGGCCCCGGCTCCAGGCGGACGGCGGGGACCTGGAACTGATCGACATCGACGGCAGCAGGGTCATCATCGCCCTGCGAAAGATGTGCGTCGAGTGCCCGATGGGCGGCATCACGCTCCAGAACATCGAGCAGAAACTGCGCGAGCTGGTGGATGAGAAGATCACTGTGGAGGGGGGATGAAGCCAGTCTATTGCGACAACAACGCGACCACGGCCGTGGCGCCGGAGGTACTGGAAGCAATGCTTCCCTATCTGCGGGACCTCTACGGGAACCCGTCGAGCATGCACACCTTCGGCGGCCAGATCCACCGGCAGATCGAAGAGGCCCGTGCGAAGGTCGCGGCCCTCATCGGCGCTGACCCCGAGGAGATCATCTTCACGAGCTGCGGGACCGAGAGCGACAACACGGCGCTCATGAGCGCTATCGAACTGCAGCCCGGCAAGCGGCACGTCATCACCACCCGCGTGGAGCATCCTGCGGTCCTGAACTTCTGCCGTCACCTCGCCCGGAAGGGCCGTCGCGTGACGTACCTCCCCGTGGACCATCTCGGGCGGCTCGATATGGACGCCTTCCGGAAGGCCGTGGACGATGAGACGTCCGTGGTCTCCGTCATGTACGCGAACAACGAGACCGGCGTTGTCTTTCCCATCGGGGAGATCGGCCAGGTCCTGCGGGAGCGGAAGATCCTGTTCCACACCGACGCCGTCCAGGCAGCGGGCAAGCTTCAGCTGAACGTGAAGGAGCTGCCGGTGGACATGCTCTCTCTCTCCGGCCATAAGCTGCATGCGGCCAAAGGGATCGGCGCCCTCTACGTTCGAAAGGGCACGCGATTCTGTCCCTATATCATCGGCGGGCACCAGGAGCACGGACGACGGGCCGGCACCGAGAATGTAGCTTCCACCATCGGGTTCGGCAAGGCCTGCGAGATCGCGGGAGCCCGCCTGCGCGAAGAGGCGGACCACGTCTCCCGGCTCCGGGACCGGCTGGAACAGGCGCTGCTCGCGCATTGCCCCGACGCGCAGATCAACGGCGATCCCGCCTCCCGTCTGCCCAACACCACCAACATGAGCTTCCGGTATGTGGAGGGTGAGGCCATCCTCCTACGACTGAACGAACACGGCATCTGCGCCTCGTCGGGTTCGGCATGCACCTCGGGCTCTCTCGAGCCGAGCCACGTGCTGAGGGCCATGGGCATTCCTTTTACCGCCATCCACGGCTCGATTCGCTTCTCCCTCAGCCGCTACACGAGCGACGCCGACATCGACAAGGTCATCGAGGTGATGCCGCCGATCATCGCGGAGCTCCGCTCCCTCTCCCCCTTCGGTCGGGAAATAACCAGCCAGGCCTGAGGTTCAAACAAAACCCGATCACCTCCTTCTGAATTTTTTTGAAGTGATGGGGGATTGTCGACCGCGAGAGCTCCGTAGGTCGATAGTTCCATGAACTCATGATATTTTATTGATCATCCCTGGTTAATTTTGATTGGAGAGCTTCCGACGGCTCCGCTGCCTGGACGTGCTATGCTCAGATGCGATAGTACACAGAGTCCGGCAACGATTTGAGCAGCCACGCGATCAGCCGCCAGCGTTTCGTGACGTAGGCGTGTGGCTTGCGCTCGAGTATCGCCTTGTAGATCTGCCGTGCAGCCTCGGGAGCGGATGCCACCCAGAACAGGTTCTCGCCCCGTGCCAGGGCGGTGTCGACGAAACCCGGCTGAATATCGGTGACTGCGATTGGCGTGTTCGACGTGCTCGCTATTTCCTGAGCCCCTGCAGATAGGAGGACACGAAGGCTTTCGACGCGTTGTACGCTGGGGAGCTGCTATCGCCCCGGAGGAGTCCAAGGATGTCCCCAAAGTTTCGTACTGGATAAGGCGGGTTTCCTCAACGTGAAAATCCTCGCTTCCAACGAGATCGATGAGTATGGTCCAGAACCGTTATATCGCGCTCTTCCGTGAGAAAGGGCTCCCCATCTTCGCATCTCGTGACTGGCATCCGGAAAAGACCTCACATTTCAAGTCGTTCGGCGGCATCTGGCCGGTCCACTGCGTCCAGGGAAGCGACGGGGCAAAATTTCACCCCGACCTGCAACTCCCGCCTGATGCTATCATCCTCTCCAAAGGGATGGATCCACAACGGGACGATTACTCCGCATTTCAAGGGATGACGGCTTCCGGGACGCTCTTTCCGGACATTCTGCGAGAGCGGGGGATATCGAAACTCTATGTCGGGGGCCTCGCAACCGATTACTGCGTCAAGGAATCGGTCCTCGAGGGACTTCGGCACGATCTCGTCGTGACGCTGCTGGAAGACGCTTCACGGGGAGTTGATCTGGAACCGGGGGATTCTGAGAAGGCGGTGGCGTTGATGAGGGTGGCCGGGGGCTATGACGGCATCTCTTGCCGACCTCGAAAACATGTCGTGAGCCGATCAGGCCATACTCCAGCGGAAATCGTGGGGATAAAGGAACTCCTAACATCAGGTCTCTACGGTTGCATTCCAGCGGTCCATTCCATTATCTGAATTCACCGCTTGCATAAAGCACATGTAAGAAAAGAACGTATTGTCTCTTGATATGACGAGTATCTCCCGGACGGAGCCTCAACGGATACTACTGGACGATGCAGACCGCCAGTCCAGCCGCGTTTTGGATAAGCTTGCTTGAGATGCTGCCCATGAGCAGGTGCTTTCCCTCCTGGATCCCGCAGCGCCCCAGGATGATGACCTCAAATCCGCCGTCCCTTGCCTCGTCCAGGAGGCTGTCCGCCACATCGACCGAACCGGAGATGAACTTGGTCTTCACCTGCTCAGCCCGAAGCCCGCTCTTGACGAGGTGACGCACCATGGATTGCAGGATGGGGTCGATCATGTCCCGCTGCTTCGCGATCCAGGTGTCAACGACCTTCTGCCGATCCTGCTTCTCGGTCTCGGTGAGGATGTGTCCCTCATCCCAGAACATGGCTGGAAGATTTGGAAGCACGTGCACGAGCAGAATTTCGAGTCCGTCGTCGAGTGCAAACTGTTTTCCGATGAATTCCACGGCCCGCAGGGAGCAGTATTTATCGTGAACGCCGATCAATATCTTTCGCATTGCCTTGTCCTCCCTTTCCGAAATATTCTTGTCATCCCGCTTTAATGATATCACAAAAACACATCAATGATTAACCGTTCTCAAGTTTTTGAGCTATAATTTAGCAAGTCCCGCACAGCCTGTATGCTGTCAGTTTGCTACATGCTATAGTTTACTGATCATACTAGCTTGTACGAGAGATTATTATCGAAAAGGGTACGATCAAATGAAACGCGAGCAGGACAGGTGCAATGCGCCCAACATAATCGAGATACATGATCTTTCGGTCAGTGTTGAGGACAAAAGGATACTCCATGATATCAACCTTTTCATTCGAGGGCGGTAGGGTCAGGTCTTTCTTCTTGATATTCCTGCTTTTTGGACGATGTGCTTGACTTGAGGACGCGATGACCAGGGCATACTTCTATCGATGAGACATGTTGTGCCGTGAGTCGAATCGGGAATGGTGTGTGGATATTGCGGATTTAAAGGGCACTGGCCAATCGCGGTCATTCTTGACCCCGGCCGGCCCGGAGGAGTTCCCAGAATTGCCTCGGTGTGACGATGGGGATGTTTTTGTATCGCTCTAAAACGAGCATATCCTTGTCGCCCGTTATAAGGTAGTCCGCATGTCCTGCATCGGCAGCGCCGAGAACGGGAAGATCCTCTTTGTCGCGGCACTCCACATTAGTCACCGGCAATGGATGCGGGAAGGGCGATTTTACTGATCAGTTTTTCACGAACTTCGGAAAGGATGTGCTCGCTGGTTATGACGGTGTGACCGGAAAGGCAGAGTTCAAGAACGTCGGTGCTCAGGCCGCGTGCGGCAAATGCGGCGATGATGACGTTCGTGTCCAGAAGGACTTTCATGAAATGGCTTTGAATACATCTTCATCGGTCAGCAGGCCTTGTGATTCGGCAAACGGCAGGACTTTTTTTCGCAACAGCTGAAACTGTTTGACCGACAGATAGCGGCTAAGGGCATCTTTAATGATCTTGTCCTTCGAGGTTTTTTCCGCTTTCATTACGGCCTCCAATTCTTTTTCGAGCTTGTCAGGTAATTTTATGGTAATACTCGATGGCATTGCTATCTCCTTTTATGCGTAACGTTTCTCTTCCCGGACTTCCCGTACTGCGCGGGTTATATCCGATTCTATTTCTTCGGGACGATATAGTAATGAGCGACTTTGAGTTTTTCGGAGCACGCTGTCAAATCGCTTCTGCCATTCGCAATCATTGCGTAATTTCGCCTCTTTGCGATTTGAGTTGTTTTTGCTCTTCTGCATAAGTATATGACGGACCCTGTTGTGCCGATATTCCCGGGGCTCATAGTCAACCGATGGAAGGCAGCACCTGGGTACGCAACAGGATTTACCCGTTGAGTCTATTATAAGTCATCAGTCATTAGAGTCAAGCGATTATTCAGAAAGACAGGGGAACTTCATGACTTCTGCCGCAATTGTTCAAAAACTCTGGAATTACTGTAACGTCCTCCGCGACGATGGGATGA
>CAYILT010000057.1:0-15590 GCA_964364055.1 uncultured Nitrospiraceae bacterium
CGCTACCACTACTCTCTCTACGCCTATGTCCTCATGAGCAACCACGTCCACCTTCCAGGACTTTGGGGACGTAATGTCCCGAGTGTCTTTCCTCTTGATTGATAGGTCGCTATATTCTATAACGTCACCAAAGTCTACTCACCGAAAGCATCAAGGACAGCGCATGCAGTCTTCTGCACTCGGTCGCTGAAAACCGAGACCGGCATCGTGTGTTTATTATTCCGCCTTGACAGGGTCGTAGAACTTCCCTATAATGTAGTAACAAAACTACATGGAGGCAGGAATGATCAAAGTCGGTTTGCGTGAAGCCAATATGCACTTTTCTAAATATGTCAAGATGGTCCGGCAGGGGCAGGAAATTGTCGTGACCGAGCGTGGCGCTCCCATTGCCGTGATCAAACCACTGGGGCGCGAGGCCTCTCCGGGGAAGCGCATCAAGTTGCTGGAGGAACAGGGCTTTCTGAAGCGCGCGGTCAAGGGCGCGTTTCCTTCCGGTGCGCCGCTTGCCATTAAAGGACGTTCCATCGCCGATACCCTGTCCGAAGAGCGGGAGGATCGGGTGTAAATGGATAAACCATGGGTGTATCTCGACACCAGTGTTTTCTTGAAACTCTACATCAAAGAAAAGGGTTCGGAGCGTGTGCGGAAGATCGCGAAAGAGAACCATATTCTCTCTTCATCCATGCTTATGGTGGAAAGCTATTCCGCCTTGGCGCGGAGACGTCAGGCAGGCGATATCGAGGAGACGGATTTCGACCATGTTCTTAAGCGCCTGAAGGACGGTCTTCTTGCTGTTGAAACGGTCCGCATGACCGAGGATGTGCTTGACCTGGCCGGAGAAATCACGCTTCGCTCCATGGCGCGGACAATGGACGCTGTTCATATTGCTTCAGCCAGATTGTTCCAGGATGGTGCAGGAATCGCGACCACATTCATCACGGCGGACAAAAGACAGTATGATGCCGCCCTGGGTGAGGGACTGAAGCCGGTTTATATCGGGTGAATCCAGGAGCGGGCGCATTCCCCGTAGCTTGCTGCGAGGAGCTTAAATGAGGGAGTTCGCAGGTTGAGTTAAGCACGGAACCGTTGAGGGTCAGCATGATATGATCGCTCGGTCATCACCAAGCATATAAACAACATATTCCGCCATGCCGAACTCGACGAAAAAAGCAATGTGCAATTTTTGCACGTTGCAAACTCAGACAAGCCCTTTAAAATTTACGGCCCTGATGTCACGAAAATTTTTCGGTAGTTCAAATGGGTAATTAGGGTCACTTCTTTAACGTTATCAGTTCACGTTCAGTGTCTCGGTGCAGTGATGATAACTTCCCGTCTTTCTCTAGCCGCTGCCTTAAGGGCACCAGCGAGTAGGGTTGCTTTTCGATCCTTGATGTCCTTTTGCTTTCCCTCCTTCTCCACGATCACCGTTTAGCGCGCCAGGAACTCCCTAAAAGGCTCTTGCCTATTTGTAGCTTATGTGCTACATTATGCCCGTGGAGACCTACCCGTATACGATAGCCTATTATCTCACCGAAACGGGCGGGAAGCCGTTCAAGGAATGGCTTGACGGCCTCAAGGACATAACCGCGCGACAGAAAGTCCGCATCAGGCTTGACCGGGTGCGGCTTGGCAATCTCGGAAGGTACCGTTCCGTCGGCGAGGATGTTTATGAACTCAAGATCGATTATGGTCCGGGATATCGCGTGTACTACGGAACGGAAAAGAGAACAATCATCCTGCTTCTTTTGGGAGGGGACAAGTCAACGCAAAGAAAGGACATCGCTCAGGCGAAAAAATTCCGGGAGGATCACATAAGGAGACATTGCCATGGCTAAAAAAATGACGACCTATCAGGAAGACCTTGTCGAATCCCTGAAGGATCCCCGCGAGGCGGCTGCCTATCTGAACGCGGTCATGGAGGAGAACGATAGGGCCCTATTCCTTCTAGCGCTTCGGAATGTGGCGGAGGCGCACGGCGGCATGGCCGCCGTATCCGAGAAGGCCAAGTTGAACCGTGAGAGTCTCTACCGGATGCTTTCGAGAAAGGGAAACCCGGAGATCAAAAGCATTTTCACACTTTTGCACTCTTTGGGATTAAAGCTGACGGTCGAGCCGGCAAGGAAAACCGCCAAAGCATCGAAGATCAAAAAAGCAGCCTAGTTGTCTGCACTGCCTTACTTCACCTCCATGGGGCTCTGCCAGTTCCCATTGTCTTTTTCGAACATCGCCGTACGTTTGATCCTGAACAGCAGGGCCTCGTCTCGGCCGATGGCGAAGAGCTTTTCGACAATATCCTGAATGCGGGGTCTTGCCTTGTCCGAGTCCTGAAGCGTGATCTCGAGCAGGCCGGCTCCCTTCATTACGATCGATTCGATCCCCGGCCTGATGTCCTTCTGCTTTCCCTCCTTCTCCACGATTAGCGACTGCCGGGCCATGAGCTCATTGATCCGTGACCCGGCCTCCCTCGCATGTTCGGCCGGTATGCACACTTCATATATATATCTGCTGATGCCGCCCGAGAGGGAGGCCGCCTTTTTCGGGATGATCCGCGATTCAAGTATTCTGACGCCGCCCGGCAGAGAATTGTTCAGGTCCTTCGTCGCCTGGAGAAGATCGATGAAAGGATCGGTCTCCATATCGAGGAACTCGGCCTCGCTCTCCAGGCCCACGGACAGGGCGGGGCCGAAGGCGATCTTCGGGTGGGGATTGAATCCCTGGGAGAAGGCGAGGGGAACTCCGGCACGGACGGCGGTCCGGTGGAACAGCGTCATGAAGTCAAGATGGGACAGGAAGCGGATGCGGCCGATGCGCGAGAATTTCATCCTGATGCGGGTCGTGATCTCCGGGGGAGCCGGGGCTTTCTTCGCCGCGGCTACCAGTGCCGCCTGCTCTTTCCCGATGGCAGGCGCTGAAGGCCTTCCCATCTCGAGGGTACCGCCGTCCGTGCACCCGATGCCGCAGTGCTCGCACCCGGTCCGGCAGTTCTCGGTGATCGTTTCGTCAACGGCACGCTGGTACTCCTTCTTGAGAAACTCCATGGTCACGCCGCTTTTGATATGGCCCCAGGGAAGTTCTTCGTTCAGGCCATAGGTCCTGCCGGCGCAGGCCGCAAGATCGATCCCGCATGCCGCAAAGGCCTCGGTCCACTTCTTGAAATCAAAGGTCTCCGACCAGCCATCGAAGCGGCAGCCGAGGTCCACGGCCTTCTCGATGACCCTGCCGAGAGAGGCATCGCCGCGCGCGAAAGCCGCCTCGAGCAGGCTCGTCTCGGGATCGTGGGCCTTGAGCATGATGCCTCGCTTCCTGAGGCCCTGTCCGAGATAGGCCTGTTTTCTCCTGATCTCGTCCAGGGGCGCATGGCCCATCCACTGGAAAGGGGTGTGGGGTTTTGGCACGAAGGTCGAGATGCTGATATTGAGCTGGATACTGCGTTTCGACGCGCGCTTGCCGCGGGCAAAGAGTTCGTTCGCCAGCCTGATGATGCCGTCGAGGTCCTCATCGGTCTCCGTGGGAAGGCCGATCATGAAGTAGAGCTTCAGAACGCTCCACCCGCTGGCGAAGATGGTCTCCGCCGCATCAAAGAGATCGCGGTCGCTCACGGGCTTGTTGATGACCCTCCGGAGCCGTTCGGTCCCCGCCTCCGGTGCAAGGGTGAAGCCGGTCTTCCGTGTCCCGGCAATGGCCTCGATCATGGCGGGCGTGAGCGTGCCGACGCGGAGCGAGGGGAGCGAGACCGAGACGCGGCTTTCCCGGTACGTCTTTATGAGCTCGCCGACAAGCGGCTCGATGTCCGAGTAGTCGCCTGTGCTCAGCGAGGCAAGGGAAAGCTCTTCGTACCCGGTGCAGGCAAGCGAGCCCCGCAGGAGGTCCTTGACCGTCTCCTGGCTCCGCTCGCGGTAGGGCCGGTAGATGATGCCGGCCTGGCAGAAGCGGCAGCCGCGGATGCAGCCGCGCGCCACCTCGACCGTAACGCGGTCGTGGACCGGCTTCATGAGCGGCAGGAGCGGCCTGTCGGGATAGGGCGCCGATTCGATGCTCTTCAGGAACCGCCGCCGGACGGTCGCTTTTCCCCGGGCCGGCACAAAGAACCCGTCGCGCTTTGCGATCGCTTCGAGGAACGCCTGCCGCCCGGCGTGCCGCTGCTTCAGTTCGACGATCTCGTGCACCGACTCTTCCGCTTCTCCGATGAAGAAGACGTCAATGAAGTCCGAGAGCGGCCCGGGATTGACGGCGCAGGGTCCGCCGGCGACGAGCACGGGATGGCCTTCGTTCCGGTATTCCGAACGGCGGGGGATGCCGCCGAGGTCCAGGGCGGTCAGGATATTGGAGTACGAAAGTTCGTACTGGAGCGTAACGCCGATGATGTCGAATTTGTTGATGGGGAGGTTCGATTCGAGACTGGTGAGAGGCCGCCCCGATGCCCGGAGCTTTGTCTCATAGTCCGTCCAGGGCGAGAACACGCGTTCGCAGACGGTGTCCTCGCGCTTGTTCAGGATATGATAGAGGATGCGGAGGCCAAGGTGCGACATGCCGACCTCGTAGGTGTCGGGGAAAAGGAGGCAGACCTTCGTCCGTACGGACCCGGGGTCCTTGTGCACTGCGTTGACCTCGGAATCGATGTACCGGGCCGGCTTGCTGACGAGCGGGAGAAAATCTTCGTACATGGAACTCCTTCAAGGATGGGTTCAGGGGTCAGGGTCCAGGGCTCAGGAAAGGCCGAAACCGCAGGCATTCAACCGATCTGCTGAACCCTATACCCTGTCCCCTGATGTTAGTAGAACAGCATAAACCGCCGCGTCTGGATGTTCAAGAGCAATCCGAGGGCAAGGAAGGTGGTTACGATGGACGTGCCGCCATAGCTCACCAGGGGGAGCGGGACTCCCACGACGGGCAGGATGCCCGTTGCCATGCCGACATTGATGAAGACGTAGAGCGATAACATCGAAACGATGCCGCCCGCCATGAGCGCGCCTATTTTGTCCTTGGCGCTCTTTGCGGCGTCCACGCCGGCCAGGAGCAGGACGAGATAGAGGATGATGAGAAAGCTTGCGCCGATGAACCCGCGCTCCTCGGCGATGACGGCGAAGATAAAGTCCGTGTGGCGTTCAGGCAGGAACGCCATCTGGCCCTGGGTCCCTTTGCGGAACCCCTTGCCGGTCGTCTGGCCCGAGCCCACGGCGATCTTGGCCTGCGTCGCATGGTAGCCGCTCCCGAGGGGGTCCGAGGACGGATCGATGAAGGCGGTGATCCGCTTCTGCTGGTAGGGCTTGAGGGACTTCCATATTTTTTGGCGCACGGGCGCAACGAGGAAGACCGCTGACGCCACCAACGCGCCGATAACGACGACGGTCATCACGGTCTTGAACCTGATCCCGGCCAGGATGACGATGAGCGACGAGGTAAAGAGCAGCATGAGGGCCGTGCCGAGGTCCGGCTGCTTCATGACGAGGACGAGGGGGACGAGGACCATGGCCCCCGGCACGAGCAGGTCCCTGAGCTCGTATCCGCCCCCCTTCGGGTCCTCGGCGAAATACCGTGCCAGGGCGAGAACGAGCGACAGCTTCGCGAGCTCCGAGGGCTGGAACGCGAAAGGCCCGATAGGGAGCCAGCGCTGGGCGCCCATCCCGGTCTTGCCCACGATGGCCACAAGGAGCAGGAAGAAGATTGAGAGAGCGTAGAGCACATAGGCGTAGCGGCCGACCGTGTGGTAGTCCGGGACCAGCGCCGCGAACATGACGATGAGGCCCAGGCAGATCCAGATGAGCTGCTTCTTGAAGAGCGACGAAAGGCCGCTCGCCGTGTAGGTGGTGCTGTACACGGCCGAAAGCCCGATCAGGGCGATACCGATGATGAGCGCCACCATGCCCCAGGGCACGTTACCGAGCAGTCTTCGTTCCAGCATGTTTCAAATACTCCTCGATCACTTTTTTCGCCACCGGCGCCGCGGCCGCGCCGCCGTGCCCTCCGTGCTCCACGAACACGGCGATGGCGATCCTCGGATCGTTCGCCGGCGCGTAGCCCACGAACCAGGCGTGGTCCTGCGTCGATTCCGTGAGCTTGCCGCCCGCGACCTTCTGGGCGATGACCTGGGCCGTGCCGGTCTTTCCCGCCACGGGTGCGAGCGGCGTTGCCGCGCCGTGCGCCGTGCCTCCCGCCTCGGACGTGACGCCGAGCAGCGCGCTCCGCACAGCGTCGAGCGCTTCGGGCTTGAAGACCGCCCTGCGCTTCTCCAGGGGCGCGAAGACCTTCTCGGCGCCGGTCACGCGGTTCCGCGTCCGCTTGAGCAGCATGGGCTGATAGAACACGCCGCCATTCGCCACGGCGCCGATCATCTGGGCCGCCTGGATGGGGCTCACGAGCATGAACCCCTGGCCGATGGAATTCATGAAGTTGTCGGCGGGATACCAGGGCTCGTGGACTTTCTCCCGCTTCCATGCTGCCGTGGGGACGAGGCCCGGCTTTTCGTCGGCGAGGACAATGTCCGTCTTGCTCCCCAGGCCGAGCTTTCGCGCATACTGCGCGACAAAGTCGAAGCCCATGCGATCGCCCATGGTGTAGAAATAAACGTCGCAGGACTCCACAAGACCTTTGTGGAAGTCGACGGCGCCGTGTCCGCCCTTTTTCCAGCACCGGAAGGACCTGCGGCCGGTGCGGAGGGAACCGGTGCAGGTGATCTTCTCCTGGGGATCGATCTTTCCCGAATCGAGCCCTGCGAGGGAGACGACGATCTTGAAGGTGGAGCCCGGCGGATAGACGCTCTGGATCGCCCGATTATACAAGGGATGCGACGGGTCGTTCGAGAGCTTCACCCAGTCCCGGGGCGAGATCCCCCGCGGGAAGAGGTTCGGGTCGTACGTGGGATGGCTCACGAGCGCCAGGACCTCGCCCGAGTTGGGGTCCATGGCCACCACGGCCCCGGCTCGTGCGCCGAGTCCTTCCTCTGCCGCGCGCTGCACATCGAGGTCCAGCGTGAGGTAGAGGTCGGTGCCCGGCTTCGGCTCCTCAATGCCCAGGTCCTTCACCTTCATGCCCGCGGCGTTCACCTGGATCATGCGCCTGCCTGGCGTGCCGCTGAGGAGCTTTTCGTAGACCTTCTCGAACCCTCCCTGCCCCACGAGGAGGCCGGTGTCCGCCTGTTCCTGCTTCTTCTGGGACCGGGTCACTTTGCCGATGTAACCGAACTGGTGCGATGCCATGCCGCCGTAGGGATAGTGCCTGCGATGTTCGGGTTCCACGATGACCCCGGGCAGGTCGTTCTGCCGGGCTTCCGCCAGGGCAACTTCGTCCCAGGGGACTTCTTCCTTGATCTTGACCGGCTCGTACTTGCCGCGCACGGACTCCGCCTGTTCAAGTACGGACCGGATGGCCTCGGGCTTCATCTTGACGATGGAGGCGAGCTTGGCGATCGAGTCTTCGACGTCTGGGGCATCCTCAGGCACGATGGAGATGTCGAAGGTAAGGGCATTTTCCACCATGGGCCGGCCGTGCCGGTCATAGATGATCCCCCGGGGAGGACGGATCTTGATGGGCCGGATGCGGTTGCTTTCGGCCAGTTCCTGGTAGGTGGCCCCCTTCACGACCTGAAGGTACCACAGCCGGAAGAAGAGGACGACGGCGAAAAGAATGATGAACGCCGCGAGGAGGGGAAGCCGCTTCTGAATATCCGCCGGACCGTCCTGCTGCATTTAGAACTCCTTCTGCAGCTCGCGCCGCCTGATCCACGCGAGGACCTTCTTCCCGGTAATGAGCCGGAGGATACCATAGCCGGTGCAAGCGGTCGTTGCCGCCCGGAGGATCGCGCGGCCGAAGAAGAGGCCGAAGACCGGGACCGACCCGTAGGTGATCTCCAGGAAGAGCGCGGAGAACAGCGAATCAGCGAGGCTGATGACGAAAAGAAAAATGATATTCGACGGGCTCTGGATATCCAGTACGCGCCTCCCGAGGAGGCCGGTGAAGAGACCCACGAGCCCCCGGGTGAATCCCGAGAACCCGATGAGGCTCGCCGAGCCCAAATCTTGTGTCAAGCCGATCGCGATCCCGGCCAGCGACCCCTCGATCGGACCGGTCAGAAGCCCGATACCGTAGAGGGCGGCCAACCCCAGGTCGGGTGTAACGCCGCCCAGGGAGAGGGGGCCGAACAGGCTTGCCTGGAACGGGATGAGCAGCAGGAGGACAATGAGATACACCCGCGGTTTCATTTCAGGAGCACCAGCGCTTCTTCGAGCGTGGAGATCCGGACGACCGGATCGGCATAGACGGTCTGGAACGAACTGGCTTCGTGTTTGCGGACCTTGGTCACCACGGCCACCGGGAGGCCTTTGGGATACACGCCGTCCAATCCTGACGTTATCAGGAGGTCCCCCTCCTGTACATCCACGTAATAGGATACGTACTTGAGGGCGCAGCGGTCAAGCTTGCCCTCCAGCAGACCTTCTTCCCGGTTCCGCTGGACCCGCACGGCGATGATGTTCCCCGGATCAGTGAGAAGCTGCACCCGGGCGGTTCCTGGCAGGACCGTCTGGACCCGGCCCACGACACCGTCGGGCGTGATCACCGCGTGGTCGCGCCCGATGCCGGAGGAGGAGCCTTTGTTCACGGTGATCGTGCTTGACGACGGCGAGGACTCCTTGCCGATGACCTGCACAACGACCGACGCCGGCGGATTGAGCTTCATGAATCCCAGGGCGGCCCGGAGACGCTCATTTTCCGACAGGAGCTCGTTCGTGATCTGGTTTTCGAGACGCAGGCGGCCGAGCTCGTTCTTGAGACGCACGTTCTCCCGTTCCGTGCGGACGAGGAACACATAGCCTCCGCCGATGGAGATCACGGCATTATAGGTTCCGGAGATGATCCGCTCGACGAAGCCCGATACGGCCAGTACCGGCTTTTCCAGGACCGTGAACCGGCCTGCCTTGACCTGGATGGTGACCAGCCAGAAGAGGAGAAGGAACAGGACCAGAATGGCGATATACTTTTTGTTCTTTTCGAAGAAGCCGGGCATGGCGCCGCCGTTCTCATGCTACATCATGACTTTTCTGAGGACGTCGAGATCGTCCAGCACCTTGCCTGCCCCGAGGGCGACGCAGGTGAGGGGGTCCTCGGCGATGATGATGGGCAGTGAGGTCTCCTCGCGCAGGAACACGTCGAGGCCCTTGAGAAGCGCGCCTCCGCCGGCCAGCACGATCCCCTTGTCCACGATGTCCGCCGAGAGCTCGGGCGGCGTGTTCTCCAGGGCGAGTTTGATGCCGTTCAGGATCTGGCTCACCGTTTCGGCCAGGGCTTCGCGCACCTCGTCGTCGTCGAGGATGAGGGTCTTGGGGATGCCGGACACGAGATCGCGGCCCTTGATCTCCATGGTCTGGCGCGTGCTTTCCGTTTTGTAGGCCGAGCCGAGCTCCATCTTGATCGTCTCGGCCATCATTTCACCGATGAGCAGATTGTACTTGCGCTTGATGTAGTTAATGATGGCCTCGTCCATCTTGTCGCCGCCGACGCGGATGGCCTTGCTGTATACGACGCCGTCCATGGAGATGACGGCGATGTCCGTCGTGCCGCCGCCGATGTCCACGATCATGTTGCCCGAGGGCTCCGAGATGGGCAGTCCCGTTCCGATGGCAGCGGCCACGGGCTCTTCGATCAGGTAGACCTCGCGGCCGCCCGAGGAAATGGCGGCGTCCTTCACGGCGCGCTGCTCCACCTGGGTGATGCCCGAGGGGACGCCGATGACGATGCGGGGCCGCATGAACGATTTGCGGTTGTGCACCTTACGGATGAAGTACCGGAGCATCTCACCGGTCACGTCGAAGTCGGAGATGACGCCGTCCTTGATCGGACGGATCGTCTGGATATCGCCGGGCGTGCGGCCGAGCATCCGTTTCGCCTCCACGCCTACGGCGAGCACTTTGCCGGTCTTTACGGAAATGGCGACGACCGACGGCTCATTGCAGACAATGCCCCTGCCCTTGACGTAAACCAGGGTATTGGCCGTGCCGAGATCTATGGCCATGTCGTTGGAGAACCAACCCATGATGGTATTGATGAACATGACGGTGTGAAGCTCCTTTCAAAAAATGCCTGGATCAATGGAACTGTTCAGTAGTGTACTAGGGGGCGGTATCGTTCATACCTGCATCTGCCGTCGGCCCTTCTGAGACAGTCTCAGCGACAGGGACCGGCAACGCAGCTTCCGCCTGCACCGTGTACGTCCGCGCGAGGAGGTCGCCGATGCGCATGCCCCGCTCATCACCCATCGCCGTGAGGGCCTCGACCCCCAGCGCCAGGGGACCGAGTATCCAGCCGGCATAGGGGACCAGGAACAGCAGGTAGGCAACGGCAAGCGGTATATTCCGGATGATCGATTCGCGGAACGAAACGGCCTTCCCGGGATCGTCGGTGAGCGCGACGCGCAGTCCGATCACTTTCTTGCCGACGCTCTGCCGGGCGAACAGACCGTCCCGGATGAGGATATAACCGGTGACGGCGAGGAACCCCATGACATCGGGAAGCCGCGCCATGCCGATGACGAGGAGAAGATCAATGAAGCCCGCAACCGCCCGGGTGGTGAGTTCCGCCTTTTGCATGCGCCTCCTCAAGCCCGAGCATCATAGCAGAACATCATGGTGATTTCAAGGCAAAAGTGGTTTTCACGGGCGCCGGAAGGCCCTTAGCGCGCACTCCCCGGGGCGATGGCCGCATCGAGCCGCTCGTTCACGCAGTTCCGCAGGTTGCCTACAACCCGCGAGAGCTCATCGGTCCGCGGGATCGATGCGGTGAGCTGTTCTATGACGCTCCGCTCGAGGACCATCCGCAGACTGGGGATGAAGTTCAAATCGCAGATCCAGGCGAGCTGGAGGAGCCGGAAATCGTTCAGGGTACGGAGGCTGTTGAGCCGCACCATCTTCCGCTGCTCGAGCGATGCGAGGACAGCGGCAGAGCACGTGGGCGCGTCGGGAAGCCCGAGTCCCACCGCCGAATGTTTCTGAGCGGGGGACGGCAACGGGCACTATTTCGTTGACAAATTCCCGGCTCCGCGATAAATTGCTTTTCAGTGCATGCAAGCGCCGGTCTGGTTCGAGGGACCCATGGTAAAACTGCCCAAGCTCCAGTACGAACACAAAGTCGTGATTGCTGCAATTTTCTTTGGTCTCGGCGCCTGGATCCTGGACGCGGCCATCGATTCCCTGATTTTCTCCCATGACGCGTTCCTCGATTCCCTGATCCTCGAGATCACCCCCCACGAGCTCTATTCCCGTCTTTTCATCGTCCTGACCATATTGATCTTCGCCGTCGTTACGGCAAGGACGCTGGCGCGGCGCAAACACGCAGAGGACGAGGTCCGGAAGGCCCTGGCCAAGATCGAGGACGAGAAGGCAAAATCCGATGCGGTCATTGCCGCCATCCCCGACGGCATCAGCATCCAGGACCTCAACTTTTATGTCGTTTATCAGAACGCGGTCCAACGGGAACTCGTGGGCGACCAGCTGGGAAAGGTCTGCTACGAGAAATATGCAAGCCTCGATTCCATCTGTCCGGGCTGTCCCGTTGCGGCCTCCTTCGCGGACGGGGGGAACCATGTCTTGCTGAAGAGCGTGCCAGAGGGGAACGGCGGGACGCGTCATATCGAGATCAGATCGTCCCCGCTCAGAAACGACAAAGGGGAGATCATCGCCGGCATCGAGGCGGTGCGGGACATCACGGTACGCAGGAAGATCGAGGAGGAGCTGAAAAAACACCAGGGACAGCTTGAGGACCTGGTGGAGGAGCGGACGGCCGAGCTGAAGAGCATCAACAGCCGGCTGCAGCAGGAGATCACCGAACGGGAGCGCATGGAGGCCGAGCTGTCGCACGTGCAAAAACTGGAGTCGCTGGGGCTGCTTGCCGGCGGCATTGCCCACGATTTCAACAATCTGCTGGGCGCCATCATGGGGAATATCTCGCTTGCCATGCTCGACGTGGACCCGGAGAACAGCGCATACCAGCAGTTGGCCAAGGCCGAGCGGGCCTCCTTCAGGGCGCAGGAACTGACCCGGCAGCTGCTCACCTTTTCTCGGGGCGGCGCGCCGGTGAAAAAGCCTATCACCCTGCACGGCATCATTACCGAGGCGGCCGGTTTTTCCCTGAGGGGTTCACGGGTCCTCCATGAACTGTCGATCGCGGCCAACCTCTGGCCCGTGGAGGCCGACGAGGGGCAGATGATGCAGGTCTTCAACAACCTGCTGATCAATGCGGACCAGGCCATGCCCGCGGGCGGTATCATCCGGATCGCGGCAGGGAATGTCACTCTCGGGCCGGGCGATGTGCCCTCCCTTGCCGCCGGCCGGTATGTGAGGGTAACGGTCAGCGACCAGGGCACCGGCATCCCCCGGGAACACCTTGGCAAGATCTTCGATCCCTATTTCACGACCAAGCAGAAAGGGAGCGGTCTCGGTCTCGCAGCCACCTATTCCATCATCAGGAAGCATGACGGTCACATCATCGTGGAGTCGGAACTGGGCAAGGGGACGGTCTTTCATATCTACCTGCCTGCTTCACAGGGCGAGGTGGCGCCGCTGCAGCGCCAGGAGAAGCTCGTGCGGGGAAGCGGGGCCGTTCTCATCATGGACGACGATGAGGACATGCGGAAGACCACCGGCGACATGCTCATGCGCATGGGCTATACGGTGGACTATGCCGGCGAGGGGAATGCGGCCATTGCCAAGTACCGGCAGGCCAGAGAGGCCGGAAGGCCGTTTGCCGCGGTCATTATGGACCTCACGGTCCCCGGCGGCATGGGCGGCAAGGAGGCCATCGGGAAACTTCTCGCGATCGACCCGGCGGTCAGGGCCATTGTTTCCAGCGGCTACTCCGAGGACCCGGTGATGGCGGATTTTCGCGCCTACGGGTTTAGGGGTGTGGTGACCAAGCCTTACCGGATCCGGGAGCTTTCAGAGGTCGTGGCCGCCGTCATCGGGAACGGACGGGGATAGGGACCATGTTCATCCGACGCCTGCAGGATTGCCCGGAGTTCATCGCCGGGGACAATAGCATCCTTCGGGAGCTGCCGCACCCCGATAAAGCGGACCTTGATCTCCGCTACAGCTTTGCCCACGCCATCGTGCGGCCCGCCCGGACCACGCTGCCCCACCGCCTCCGGACCCCGGAGGTCTACTATATCCTGTCCAATGAAGGGGAGATGCACATCAATGAGGAGACCGTCGTAGTCCGGCCCGGCGATGCCGTGTATATCCCTCCCCACGCCAGACAATTCATCCACAATCCCGGTACGTCGGACCTCGTGTTCATCTGCATCGTTGACCCTGCATGGCGGAAAGAAGATGAAGAGGTGGTGTAAGCCCCGTTTCCCTCATGCATCCTGCCGTCCTCTGTGTCCCCCATCGGCTATAACCGTTTCTTCACCTTTTTCTCTTCGTACATCAGGGCATCGGCCTGGGAGATCAGCTTGTCGAAGGAGCTCGGATTTCCCGGCTCATACACCTGCAACCCGATGCTAAGCGAGATCGGCGGCCCGCCTGGCGCCCGTTCATTGTGAACGCGGATCGATTCCCGGAGGCGGTACAGAACGACGGCCGTGTCGGGCGTATTGCTGTCCTCGGTCATCAGCACCGCGAACTCATCTCCTCCCAGCCGGGCGATGATGTCGGATTCGCGGAAGACCTCCCGGAGGAGCCTGGCCGTCTCGACGAGCATCAGGTCTCCTGCCGCGTGGCCAAGGGTATCGTTGACCTGCTTGAGCCCGTCAATGTCCCCGTATATCAGGAACAACCGCCGCTTGGTGCGATTGACGAGCTTGATCTGCTGCTGGGCCAGGGTAAAAAAGCCGCGCCGGTTAAGGAGACCGGTCAGATCGTCGGAAACGGAGATGGTCTCCAGTGTGTCTTGCAGGGCCTTTCGCTCATGGATGTCAAGGCAGGAACTGATGTACCCCGCGAACCGGCCGTCGATCCCCCGGTAGGGATTTCCGGACTCGACTACCCACCGAAACCCGCCTTCTGCATGGCGCAGCCGATATTCCACCATGAAAGGTCGCTGCGCTTTGAACGAGTTCTGGTAGAGCGTGCGGACCCGTTCCCCATCATCGGGATGGATGTTCTCCCTCCAGCCGTCGCCAAGCTCCTGGTCCGGGCGCCGTCCGGTATAATCGAGCCATGCCCGGTTGAAATAATCACACTTCCCGTCCGTGTCCGCCAGCCGGATGGGATTGGGCAACTCATCCATCAGCGTCCGGTAAAAATCGCGCGACTTGATGACGGCCTCTTCCGCCCGCTTTCGTTCGGTAATGTCCTCATTCAGGCGGATGATGTACTGCACGTTCTTGTCCGAGCCGCGCACCAGGGCGACGGAGAGGAGGACCCATATCGTACTGCCATCCTTTCGGAGGTCCCGTTTCGCCAAGCGGTAGGACTCCCGCTTCCCCTGCAGGAGTTCCTGGAACAGGTCACCGTCCGCGGCACGGTCTTCCGTGTGTGAGTAACTGGAAAAGTGCCTGCCCAGGAGCTCGTCTTTGCCGAAACCGAGCATCAGATCAAGGGCGCTGTTGTTCTCGATGACCCGACCCTCGACGTCCACGAAGGCGATCCCGACAGGCGCGCTCCGGAAGAGCGCCTTGAACCGCGCTTCCGACTTCCACAGTTCTTCCTCTATCGCTTTCCGCCGGGTGATGTCCCGGAACGTGCATTGAATGAGCCTTCGGTCGCCCACCCGGTGCACCGTGCAGGCCAGTTCCACACTGATCCGTTTTCCTCCACGCTGCACGAACGGCAGATCATCGTAATAGATGTGGTCCCTGGTCTTGAGTTCCCTGAAGATCACCATGCCCGCGTCTGTTGCTTCCAGCGGCCCGATCTCCCAGAGTGGTTTCGTTACGATCGCATCGGGGTCATACCCTGACATGACGGTAAAAGCGCGGTTCGCCTCGCTGATGCGGCCTGTTTCTCCGCTCAGAAGCACTATGCCGTCCTTGGCTGTTTCAAAGAGCTTTCGGTACGGCATCGTGTCGCCGATACCGGGGCCGGGCATTTCTTTTAGGGGGTCATTGTTCATGCCGGAGTCGTGCAATACATCGCGTCTGGCCGTTATGTAAAGTGTAGCAAACCGAGGCGACTAATTAAAGGGGAGAACAAAGATATTTCTTGACAAGAATGCATGGATATGGGATTATTACCAAGAAGTTCGGAAGTCTTTGTCGTTCATGAACCCGCAAAGATCCCATCTTTGCGGGTTTTTTTGTGACACACGTTTCCGCCACTTCAATTCTCACGGAAGGAGGTTCCGCACACATGGCAAAAGGAACCGTAAAGTGGTTCAATGACTCCAAGGGATTTGGATTCATTGCCGCAGAGGACGGAGCAGACGTGTTTGTTCACTTTTCTGCTATTCAGGACGCGGGTTTCAAGTCCCTGGCCGAAGGTCAGGCAGTGACGTTCGACATTGAAGACAGCCCGAAGGGTCCCAAGGCAGCGAATGTCGTAAAGGCATAGTTCGCGTCATCCATGAATAAGGCAGGCTACCCCAGGGCAGCCTGCCTTTTCTTTTTTCATCCCGCCGGTCTTTTCCGCTCCGAGGGGTCGCCAAAAAAAACGGGCAGGGAGTTT
>CAYILT010000058.1:0-15315 GCA_964364055.1 uncultured Nitrospiraceae bacterium
CTGGAAGGATTGCAGACCCGCAGGAGCATTCGAGCCTATACCGATCAACCGGTCACCCGGGAGCAGCTCCGTGAGATCATCCGGCTGGGGACCATGGCGCCGTCAGGCATGAACAACCAGCCCTGGCGCTTCGTCACCATCCAGAACAAAGAGACTCTTCAGAAGCTCGCGCAACTCACCAAGTACAGTCATGTCGTCGGAAAAGCAGCCGCCTGCATCGCCGTCTTTGTCGATAAGACCGCCATGTACCATGAAGTGAAGGACCATCAGTCCATGGGCGCATGCATTCAGAACCTGCTGCTTGCCAGCCACGGCATGGGCCTTGGCGGCGTATGGCTCGGCGAGATCCTGAAAAGCGCGAAGGAAGTTCGGGAACTGTGCGGCCTGTCGAACGATATGGAACTGATGGCTGTTGTCGCGCTCGGCCATCCGGCAGGGAAGGGCGGAAAGGCGGACCGGAGGCCGGTGGAGGAAGTGCTGTTAAGGGAGCTTTAGTAGCAGAATGATTTTTGTCGCATGAGAAATATGATATAGTCGTTCAGCCAAAGAGTACTTTCTGAAGTCCGTAGGATTTTCACGATTTTGAACTTACGTAGTTCATATTGAATTTGACAAACATTCCGGGATATTTTGTCAAGAATCGAGAAGTGACCCCTCCCCATGACCCTCCCCAGTGACCCCTCCCCAAGAGGACCCAGAGGCGGCGGAAAACCTTGCAAATAAATGCCGTCCTCATGTTGACACTTGATTCTTGATTAATGCATATGATAGTATGCCTTAGTTTGATGCATTCAGGAGGAGTATATGAGAACTACGCTGGTAATTAATGAACATCTGCTTGAAGAGGTAAGGACCTTGTCAGGGGCGAAGACCAAGAAAGAGGCTGTTGAAAAGGCGATGAAAGAATTCATCAGGAGGAGAAAATCGAAAAAGCTCCTGGACCTTGAAGGGAAAGTGGAGCTTGCCTGTTCAGTAGCCGAGCTGATAAGCAGAAGGAGAAAAGATGTACCTCATCGATAGCTCCGTATGGATCGAATATCTTCGTCCGCATGGGTCCCAAAAGGTCAAAGACCGTGTCAGGGAAATATTGCAGCGGGAGGAAGCGTATTGCTGCGGCATCGTGGCCGTTGAAGTGCTCAGAGGAGCGAAGACTGAAAAAGACTGGAATGCGCTGTGGGAAGCGCTTTCGTCGCTGCCGCAACTGCCTCTCGATGACACCGTGATCGAACGCGCCTCAAAATGGGGGTTTCTGCTTGATAGAAAGGGCAAGACCGCCTCTACGACCGACCTCCTGATCGCATCCGCCGCGCATAAAAAGGCAAAGCTCATCCACCTTGACAAGGATTTTACCATGATCGCAGCGACAACCGGACTGGAAGAGGAGTTGTTGTAGTCTTATGGTGAAGATGATAAGAAGAAGCGAGAATGGAAATCTTCGAGTCGGACACCAAAGACTCCCCGCGATTAATCAAGAGTAATGACACTCGGGCCACAACGTCCCCAATTACGCACCCAATTACGCACTGGGGGCGCTGTCGCTGCTGTTCTTCGTGTTCTATCCATACTGAGGTTAGTGATCTAGATCTGTTGTTCTCCTCCCCTTGAGAAGGGGAGGCTGGGTGGGGTGGTAGTTCTGATATCGAGACGAATGTTCCCTGAGACCTCCCCTAACCCCTCCTTGGCAAGGAGGGGGATAATAAAAAAACGGCTTACGCCGTGTCAACTGTACGCTCCTTTAATTATGCATAACATCTTACGCACCGTTATGTATTTCCTCTTCTTGAAAAGGGTGGCTGGGTGGGGTGGTAGTTCTGAAATCGTGACGAATATTCCCTGAGACCTCCCCTAACCCCTCCTTGGCAAGGAGGGGGATAATAGAACTAAACCGAGACGTCTCAATATTTCCTCCCCTTGGCAAGGGGAGGTTAGGTGGGGTCAAGGGCTCATGACGCAACTCTTTAACAAACCGGAAGTCAAAGATAAACGCAGAGCGCTGAGAAAGAACATGCCGCAGGCTGAAGTCATGTTGTGGTCGAAACTGCGTGGAAAGAATGTGAAGGGATACAAGTTCAGACGACAATACAGCGTCGGGACGTACATCGTCGATTTTTACTGTGCTGAGCTGAAGCTGGCTATCGAGATCGATGGAGAGTCGCACTTCATCGCAGGGTCGGAAGACCATGACCGAAAAAGGCAGGCGTTCATTGAATCGGCGGGCATTCGTTTTCTGCGGTTTACGAACACGGATGTATACGAGCGGTTGGATGGCGTGCTTGAGGCGATTATGGATCGGCTGCCTTAGAGAAACCTCCCCTGACCCCTCCTTGGCAAGGAGGGGATAATATAAGAACCGCCTACACTGTGTCAACGGTTAGGGCAGTACCTTATCCTCAGTATTTTCATATCTTTCTACCTTCTTACGTTCTTACCCTCAGGTTTCTTCTGTGACTGAACTATAGCAAACGCATTTAATATTGTTACGGGTTTGACTCATGCAATTTATTTAAATCCCCCTTAATCCCCCTTTTCCAAAGGGGGAGATCGCATTATCCCCTCTTTAGATAAAGAGGGGTCAGGGGAGATTTTTAACATAAATAAATGCGTTTGTATTAGTTGCTTTTTGCCTTCCTCACGCTGCACGTGAATCCGTTCCCTGAAAATGCCGCGCCATGCTCCGTAAAATGCCAGAACCAGTCTCCCTTAGTTTCCTTATTCCCGATCGCTGTCCCTTTTTGGTCTCCCCGCAGGAGGTATTTCCATGACCCCACGGAATGGGGAGCTCCGATCAGGCTGATCGTCATGTTCTCAAAATCGACGGACCACCATCGGTAGGCGGGACGGGCGCGGGGAAGATGAAGCAGGAATAACGTTTCGTTCCGGACCTTCCGGTAGACCGCGGCATCCGCATAAAAATCCTCATCCTCACCGTAGATGACGGTCAGCGAACTGATCTCCTTAAGCGGCTGAGCGCCGAGGGCGAGGAATACGCCCCACAGGAGGAGGCAAAGGATCGCCGCGGCAGTGAGTATTTTTGCTCCAAGCGTCATGAATGAGGGGAGTGCAACAGAAATATTCTGACGAGTAACCCGGCGCTCTGGCGGCGGGAATATTAAAGCGGGCCCACTCCTGCGGCCCGCCGTCCGGAATACCGGGGAATGATCCCGCTATTTGATCTTCTTGATGAACTCCTCCACGGGAATGGCCGGGAGGGTAGTCATGGTGACGGAACCCCGGGAGCCGAGCTCGACGGACATTCTCATGACCGTCTCATTGTCCGGCGCTTCCACGATGTTCACGAAATCATACATCCCCAGCAGGGCATACTGCTTATGGACCTTGACGCCCATGCTCTCGATCTCCTTGTTCACTTCGACGATCCGTTCCGGTTTCTGCTTGATGGTCTTGCGCCCCTCGTCCGTCAGATTGCTCAAGATGATGAAATACGGCATGGCGAACCCTCCTTTTTCCTAGAGATGATCAATGGGCCTGTCAGACAATGATAAAAGTATAGCACAAGAGACAATCCTTCGCATCCACTATTAACCGGCCGGGCGGCTCATAGGGCAGCACTGCGGAGTGTCTTATCCAGGTTGCTTTTTCCGTTACTCGTGATACAATCGAACTTGTGCTTGACCATTCTTGTATATTCTTCAGCCGGGCAGTATCATGAAACGAACGCTTTTCACCACAATCTTCTGCGGAGCCTTTCTCTTGCTGCCCTGCACGGTGTTTTCCTTTGATGGCCCCCTTCAGGTGCGAAACCAGTTCCTACTATTTCTACCGCTCGCCCCTCCTTATCTGGAGAGTTCTGCGGTCCGGGATTCAGCGTCGGTCAGTTTGAGCTATTCCAGCGTATATGTCACGCAGTCTTCACTTTTTTGGACGGTCAACATGGACTTCGAGCTCACGGAGCTGGCAGTCAGGCTCAAGAAGAGGATCGGCGACCGTACCGAGATCGGGCTCGATGTCCCGTTCCTTCGTCCCACGGAGGGTTTTCTTGACCGGCCCCTGGAAGGCTTTCACGATACGCTCGGGACAAATGATTACGGCAGGTATGAGCGTCCCCATAACGAGTTCCTGTACGAACTGGCGCGCAACGGCCGGCCGATCATCAAGGCGGAGAATGACAAGAGCGGTGTTGGGGACACACGGCTGACGCTCAAACGGGAAGTAACCGATGGTCTTCCGCTGGTCAGCGTCATGGGTTCGCTCGAGCTTCCCACCGGTGACGCGAAGACGGGATACGGAAATGGCAGTTATGACGGCTCCCTCGCGGTGCTGGTTGACATCGGCCTCGGGAAGACGTACCGTGGATACGGCAATGCCGGTGCGGTGTTTCCCGGGTCGCTCAAAGGATACCAGACCGTCCCGATGCGTACCTATTATTATGCCGGGTTCGGGATCGAGGCGGCGTGGTGGGAGCGCTTCAGCGTCATTCTCCAGACCATGGTGGCGTCTTCGCCGTATCCGAACACCGGGATCCGGCAGGTCGACTGGCCGGGGATACTCTTTACCTTCGGGGGGCGGTATGCCTATGGCACCGGCAGTCTCGAGTTCTCTCTGACCGAGGACCCGGACACGGCGGGCGCCCCTGATTTCATGGTGAACGTGACCGGAAAGATCAATTTCTGAGCGGCATGATCGACCTAATGGGTAGTGTCAAAGTCCTAGAAAAAACGATGGCTATTTTACCGCAGAGGACGCAGAGGAAGGCAGGTCTTCAAATACCGGCAGAGAAAGAGTCTAATGTGATGTAATTCAAGAAGTCCTCTGCGTCCTCTGCGGTGAAAGATATGACATTATGATCCAATTCCTAAGGAGGCATCCGTGTGCGATCTCAAGGCATATATATTGAACAACGATAAAGAGGAGCTCCTCCTGGAGTCGGTGAACCATGTCCGCTCTGAAGGGGGGGAGGTCGTCCTCCGGAACCTCTTTGGCGAGGAAAAGCGCGTCCGGGGAGAGGTCCGTGAGGTGTCCCTCGTGAAGAACCGCGTCATTATCGTGCCGCGCTAGGGCAGGCATCGTTGTCCGGGAAACGGCATTTTCCGGTGATAATCGCACAACTAATCCACCGAAAGTTTCATGGTTGCGCTTCTCTTTGGACGGAAATCCCCTTATCCCGGCCTCAAACCGCTTGACAAAAACAACCACTTGATTTATAAGTACTCATCACCGTGGAAGCATGGAAGCACCCGCTGGAATGTCCCGCACCCTCACTAACCATTTATGGAAGATCACAAACTGAGAGTCTTCTGCGCTGTTGCGGAGACGAAGAGCTTCTCGAAGGCATCGGAGCTCATCCATCTGACCCAGCCCGCGGTGAGCCTGCAGATCCAGGCCATGGAGGAGCTTTACGAGACGCGTCTGTTCGACCGGTCCGGCAACTCCATCAATCTCACGCCGGCGGGCGAGATCCTGTACAAGCGCGCCAAGGAGATCCTGGCGCTGTATGCCGAGGCGCAGCAGAACATCAGCGAGATAACCGGCGCCATCAAGGGCTCGCTTTCCATCGGCGCCAGCTCCACGATCGGCAATTACCTCCTCCCGCACATCATCGCCGCCTTCAAGAAGAAGGTCCCCCGGGTGAACATCTCCCTCGTCGTGAGCAATACCAAGATCATCACCGAACGGCTGAACGCGGGAGAGATCGACATCGCCCTGGTGGAAGGGGACGTAAGCAAACAGCGGTTTTCCGTGGAAACGCTCCTTTCCGACGAACTGGTGGTGATCATGTCGCCTGCCCATCCCTGGGCGGAACGGCGGAACGTACCGGCGATAGATCTGACGAAAGAACCGATCATCATGCGCGAGGAAGGCTCCGGCACCCGCCAGATAATCCTCAAACACCTGGAAGAGCACGGCATCAAGCTTGACCAGCTCAAGATCGCCCTGGTCATGGGCAGCACCGAGGCCATCAAAGGCGCCGTGGAAGAAGGGCTTGGCGTTTCCATAGTCTCCGCCTGGGCGGCACGGAAGAACCTGAAGCAGGGCCTCATCAAGACGACCACGTTCAAGGACCTCAAGTTCCACCGGAACTTCAGCATCATCTCACCCAAACGAAATTACAGCACCCACACGGCCAGGGAATTCCTGAACTTCCTGAAGGTCTATCCGATCAAATCCCCGCTGTCCTGAGAGCCATCCTCTTCCAGTTCTCCCGTTCGATCGTCCACCAGCCATCCCGTTCTGAAGGTGAAATCCGCCGGAGCATGAGCTCCGACCAGAGCAGCACTTCCCGCCCCGACGTTGAATCCCTCACCATGACGGCCCCGTGCCTGTCCGTCCGAAAGACGCTGCTTCCCGCGCGGCGGTATCGCTCGACGACCTCCTCCGAGGGGTGCCGGTAGACATTCCCGTCGCCAACGGTGATGACCGCCATCGCCGGCCGCACTGCCGCGATGAACTCCCTGGTGCTCGAGGTCCTGCTGCCGTGGTGCGGGACCTTCACCAGATCGCAAGCGAGGCCGGGGACGTTCCGGAGCAGGGACTTTTCGCCTTCAGCGTGGATGTCGCCGGTGAACAACAGGGTCCAGCCCTGCGCCTTCATCCGTATCACCAGGGAACGGTCGTTCTCCGCGGCATAGCGCCTCTTCGTTTTCTGCGGGAAGGATGGCCGGGGATGCAGAACATCGAGGCGCGCGTTCCCGATATATGCAAGGTCGCCGGCCGCTACGGTCCTGAAGGGAATGCCCCGGTCGTTGATGAGGCGCTGAAATTCCGCATACCCCGGCAGAGACCTGTCCAGTCCCGAACCCCAGACCTCGCGCACGGTAAAATATTTTAAGACCGCGAGAAGGCCGTTCATGTGGTCGGGATGGGGATGGGAGAGGACCGCGAGGTCGATGGTCCTGATGCCCCGGTCCCTCAGGTAAGGCGCCAGCACGCCGCGGCCGATGTCGAACCGGTTGTCCCAGGTCCCGCCGCCGTCTATCAGGATGTTCCCGCCCGATCCCGTTTCCACGATGGCGCAGTCTCCCTGTCCCACGTCGAGGAACGTTATCCTGGTCCCCGGATCGCGGAAGAAGAGGAACGCCACGGCCGCGACGATAAGGACGCCTGACGCCGCCATGGCTGCCACTGCCCGACGGGGCGGCCGCGACGACGATTCCAGGGGGCGGTACCTTGCGAGGAGGCGGGCGCGGACCAGGATGGCCGAAGCAACGAGCAGGATGAAATATCCCGCGGCGAGCAGGGCGCCCGGCGACGGCAGGTGAACGCTGGAGAAGGGGATCCGGGCGAAGAACGAGACGAGGGAGACGAACATATCGGCGAAGAATTGATTGACCGCCGCCAGCGGGAGATGTCCCGTCAGGAGCGAAAGGATGCCGCAGAGGAGTCCGAGGGGAACCACGACGGCGCCCGCGAACGGCACGACGACCATGTTCGCGATGACGCCTGCGAACGAGAACTGGTTGAAATAGAGCGCCACGAGGGGGCCGGTCACGAGCGTAGCGGCGCAGGAAATAACGAACAGCAGCAGCGCCTGGTTCGCCATTTTCCCGGCCAGGGTGTCCGCCGGGAGGGCCAGCGCATTCCAGGTCGATACGACGAACACGATGGACAGGACGGAGAGGTACGAAAGCTGGAATGAGATGTCGAAGAGGGCCTGCGGGTTTTTCAGCAGTGTGATCAGCGCGGCGAGGGAAAGCGCGGGCAGCAGGTCGCGCTCCCGGTCCAGGACCACGGCAGCGAGAGCGGCAAGGATCATGATGAGCGAGCGGATCGTGGCGAGCTGGCCTCCGGCAAGAAATGCATAGAACGTGACAGGGACGATGGTCGCCAGCGCGGCGACCTTCCGCGGATCGGCGTGGATCGTGATCCAGTGGTAGGAGCGTTCAGACAGCAGGAACAGGGCATGTCTCGTGATCCAGAAGCAGATAAGGGCCACCATGCCCAGGTGGGACCCGGAGATGGAGATGATGTGGGTGACCCCCGCGGCCATGAAGCGCTCCCGAAGGTCATCGGTGAGGCTGCCCTCTTCGCCAATGGTCATGGCAAGGAGTATCGCCGCTCCCTCACCCTTCATGACGGCGAGAAAGGCCTGCCGGATGCGTTCGCGCAAGGTCTGGATGGCGCGCAGGAGGCCCGTGCCCTGTTCAAGGATGCGGACGCCGGTTCCGTGCTTGATGCTGAGCACGGCGTACACGCCCTGCCGTGCGAGGTAAGCCGGATAGTCGAAGCCGCCCGGGTTTCGGAACCCGCGGGGCGGGTGAAGCCTGCCGATAAGGGAAACGCGGTCATCATATCCCGCCGACAACGTATCGTCCCGCACGGTTACCCTGAGCGTCCCGGACGCGGCCGTATCGTCGATATGATCAACGGCCAGGGTGAATGCGGTCCTTCCCGGGTCCCGGTCCAGAGGAGAGGATATCCTCCCCGTAACGGCATGGACGTTGCTCTCCCCGGGGGAAAGAGCGCTGTAGTGATCGGGCGGGAGGGAGGTGGCGGCCGAGACCAGCAGGACCGCTCCGGTGACGATCGCGGAACCCGTCACGAGGAGACGGTCCACCGTAAGGCGTTGCCGGTACGCAGTGATGCCGATGCCGACGGCGAGAGCAATGAGGATGATGGCCGAGCAGGGGAAATAGAGGAAAACCTGCCCCAGCAGAATGCCGGCGGCAAGTGCAAGGGCAAGGAGAATGACCGGTTTGTTCATGAGTGATCAGGAATGCCCGGAGGAGGGATCCGTCCGGAAGGGTGGCGCCCCGGTTGCTACGTACCGATCATCGCGACGTCCTGGACCGAGGTGGTTATGACCAGGATCCTGGTGTTATTGCTGTCCTCGTCCACCGGAACGATGGTGAACGCCTTTTCCTTCATTGATTCGAGAAAGAACCCTTTTTCCCAGGGGATCTCGCCTTCCATGTTGCCCATGATGCTTTCGCCGTCCTTGAATTTTACGAAGACCCGCTTTGATCCGGGGCGGGTGCCGGTGAAGGATTTCTTTTCCTGATGGCTTCGCTCCCCTTCAAACTTCCTGACAAAGAAGATGGCCTTCAGCTCCTTGAGCCGGACCTTATGCTGGTGGTTCGATTCGTCCTCGAGGTAGAGATACTCCTCGGAGATCTTGAGGTCCCTGATGAAGCCTTTCAGCATCTTTCCATCAACAAATCGCAGTATGACCTTCTGGTTCTCTTCCAGCATTATCCTGTCTCCTTGCCATTTCGAGGGATCCGGCCGCTGAAGTTAGTGTAGCACAGGAGGGCAAAAAATCAACCGTTCAGCCGATATATTTTCGGACCAGCTCGGCCAGTTCGCCGGCGTACCGCCTGATCTCGGCCTCATCATCGCCCTCGAGCATGATGCGGAGCTTGGGCTCGGTGCCTGAATAGCGGATGAGCAGACGGCCGGCGCCTTCGAGCGTCTTTTCGATCCCGGCAATGCGCTGCGCAAGCTCCGGTATGGACGCCAGGTCGCGCTTCTCCTTCACCTTCACGTTCACGAGGACCTGGGGATAGGTGCGCATGCAGGCGGCAAGCGCGGAAAGGGGCTTCCCGTCCTGTTTCATGATGGAGACTATCTGCAGGGCGGTGATAAGCCCGTCGCCGGTGGTGTTATGGTCCAGGAAGATCAGGTGTCCGGACTGTTCTCCTCCCAGATTATACCCGCCCTCGAGCATCAGCTCCATGACGTACCGGTCGCCCACGGCCGCGCGGACAAGCCTGCCGCCGGCCTCCCGGAGGGCGAGTTCGAGGCCGAGGTTGCTCATGACCGTCGCCACGAGGGTATTGTGCCTGAGCCTGCCCTGCCGGATCATGTGGAGGGCGCAGATGGCCATGACGGCGTCCCCGTCAACGACCTTCCCGTTCTCATCGCACAGGATGACGCGGTCGGCGTCTCCGTCATAGGCGATGCCGACGTGCGCCCGGTTGGCGATCACGGCGCGGGAGATCACCTCGGGATGGAGCGAACCGCATCCCTGGTTGATGTTCATGCCGTTCGGCTGATCATAGAGCGAGATGACGTCGGCGCCAAGCTCCAGCAGGATGCGCGGGCCGATCTTGTAGGCGGCGCCGTTCGCCGAGTCCACCACCACCCGGAGCCCGGTGAGGTCCATGCCGCGGGGGAGGGAGGATTTGACATATTCGTTGTACCGTCCGAGGGCGTCATCGATCCTGACGGCCTTGCCGATCCCGGCGGCCGTGGGGCGGATGGCGTCGATGGCGCCCGAGAAGATGAGCTCCTCCATCCTGGCCTCCAGCGCGTCGGGAAGCTTGAATCCGTCACGGCCGAAGAACTTGATGCCGTTGTCCTCGTAGGGGTTGTGGGAGGCGGAGATGACCACTCCTGCGTCCGCCCGCAGGCTCCGGGTCAGGAACGCGATGCCCGGTGTGGGGACGGGGCCCACGAGCAGCACGTCGATGCCCATGGAGCAGAGCCCGCTGGTGAGGGCGCTTTCGATCATGTAGCCGGAGAGGCGCGTGTCCTTGCCGATCACGACGCGGTGGCGCCGCGAGGAATCACCGAAGACATGGGCCGCCGCCCTCCCGATGCGCATCGCCATCTCCGAGGTCATGGGGTCCTGGTTCGCGACCCCCCGGACACCGTCGGTGCCGAAGAGCTTTTTCATGGGCGCTCCTTCTGAATCCCGATGTGAATGTGTATGTCCTGCTCGATGATCTTGACCGGTTTTCCCCGGTAGTCGATCCGGGGCTCGACCGTAACGGGTTCCTTCATTCCGGCAATGTCGATGGGCATGGTCTGGAGCACGGTCAGCGATCCGACGGATCCCCGCGGGCCCTCGAGGGTGATCCTCGGGGGGGAGACGGAAACGTTCCCGAGCCGGTACCCCGCCGCCGGCGTCCCGCTGAGGATCGGTTTCAGGCGGATGGTCCTGCGGACGATCCGGTCAAGCTGCACGGTGATCTCGTAGAGCGAGAGATGGGTCACAACGACACCGGACGGTTTTCGGATGTCATCGGGCGAGATGCGGATGATGTTCTCTCCTTCCTTGCCGAGGGAAAGATCGACGGCGCCCACCACTTTTTTCCCGGCGGCGATCTCGCGGAGGGCCCGCTCCTGGCCCTGGAAGCGCGCTTCGACGGTGCCTGTCACGTCTCCCACCACGGCCATTCCCTGGGGGATGTTGCGGAGCTCGAGCGGCACGGTAAGCGACATCTCGGTCTTGCCCTTCGAGGTGACATAGAACCAGAGGCTCACGGCGAGTACCAGGGACGCGAGCTTGATGGGCCAGTTCTCGAGGAATATCCTGCGCAGGTCCATATTATGTCCTCCGCTCCTGTTTCTGTTTCGCGAAGAGGTCCGAGATCGTCTTCCGGAGCTTCGGGGCGTCCAGGTTGGGCTCAATAACCCCGTTAATGACCACCGAGATCTCGCCGGTCTCCTCCGACACCACCACGACCACGGCGTCCGTTTCCTCGGTGAGGCCCACGGCCGCGCGGTGCCGGGTCCCGAGGGTCTTGGCAATGTTCGGAGAGAGCGTCAGCGGCAGGAAGCATCCCGCCGAGGTGATGCGGCCGTTCCGGATGATGGTGGCGCCGTCGTGGATGGGTGAATAGGGAAGGAAGATGCTCGTCAGTATCTCCTTCGAGACCCTGGCGTCCAGGTTCGTTCCCATCTCCACGATGGTCTTCAGGTCCGTCTCCCGTTCGAGCACGAGGAGGGCGCCGATGCGCTTGTTTGCCATGGATACCGACGCCTTGACGATCTCCTCGATGAATTTCGAGCTTTCCACCGGCGAGAGTGACCTGAAAAAGCGGCGCTCGCCCATCTGGGCAAGGGCCCGGCGGATCTCGGGCTGGAACAGGACGACCGCGGCGATGACGATCTGCGACCAGAAGCTGCGTATCAGCCAGTCGAGGGTGTAGAACTCCAGGGCCTGTGAAGCGATGAACGCAAGGACGATGAGCCCGATGCCCAGAAGCATCTGGAACGCTCGGGTCCCCTTGATGATCAGGAGGAGGCGATAGCAGATATAATAGACCAGCGCGATATCAACGGTGTCCTGGAACCACCGGTAATGCGCCAGCGACTCTTTTATTTCAGTGATGTTATTGAACATGGATAACCTAAAAAATCCGCCACGGAGGCACGGAGACAGCAAGAGTTCATCCGCAGAATCCAAAAGTAGGCGCTTCTAAGCGACGCAGATTCCGCAGATTTCAAACAAAAAGGATATTCCTTGGTCTTCGCTTTAATCTGCGTCAATCTGCGAAATCTGTGGATAGGTTTTTCCTCTGTGTCTCTGTGGCTGCCTTTGCTTTATATTCTTTTCACGATCGCATCGGTCATGCGCGCCACCTTCGTCATGAATCCCACATCATGCACCCGGACGATACGGGCGCCGCGCTGGATGCCGAGGGCCACGGTGGCCGCGGAACCTTCGATCCGGTCCTTTGGCTCCGCGATGTCCAGGACCGTCCCGATAAAACGCTTCCTCGACGTACCGAGGACGATGGGGAACCCCAGGGCGCGGAACTCGTCCAGGCGCTCCAGGACGGCAAGGTTGTGTTCCAGGGTCTTTCCGAAACCGATCCCGGGGTCGATCATGATCCTGTCCCGGTCGATGCCCGCCTTCAGGGCGATGCCGGCGCTTTCCTCAAGATGGTCCATGATCTCGCCGACGACATCATGGTACACCGGGTTCACCTGCATGTCCCTTGGCGTCCCCTTGATGTGCATGATCACCACAGCGGCCCCGTGATCCGCAACCACCTGCGCCATATCCGGGGAGAATCCAAGTCCACTGATGTCGTTCACGATCCCTGCGCCGGCTTGAAGCGCCTTTTTTGCCACAGATGATTTGTACGTATCGACCGAGATAGGCGCCATAAGCTCGGTCGAAAGCCGTTCGATGACCGGGATAATCCGATTCGTTTCCTCCTCCTCGGTAAGGGGATCCGCCCCGGGCCGAGTGGACTCTCCACCGATGTCAATGATGTCCGCGCCCTGGGAGACCATCTCCCGCGCATGATCCAGTGCCCGCGCCGGGTCCGCATACAGGCCACCGTCGGAAAAGGAGTCCGGGGTCACGTTCAGGATGCCCATGATGTGCGTGCGGCTGCCGAGATCGAGGACCCTTCCCCTGCAGTCAATCTTATAATCCGAGCGCAGATAGTTGTCAAGCAGAGAGTCGATCGTTTGCGAAAGGCTGGCGGGGATTCGCGGATCGCGGGTGAGAAGAAGGGAAAGGCGCCTCAGCTGGTCAGGGGTGCCGGTCAGTACGATATCCTCGGCCGGATCAACGGCTCGTTCCCGGGGCGACGAAGAGATCGGAGCAGGATGCACGCCTGCTCCGATCTGTGCTGTTCTGATATATGTTACGAGGATGGCCGTCTGGTCCGCAGGAAGCCCCTTCAGGGTTATGGCGAGGGCCCCGTGGCCGGAGATCCGGAGAACAGGCCCCATACCCTCCTCCTACGCCGCCGCAGGCTGGCCGTTTACGATGGCGTCTATGTCAGCGGCGTCGAGGGTCTCTTTTTCCAGCAATGCCTTTGCCAGGCCGTGGAGCGCGTCCGCCCGGTCCTGGATCAGGATCTTGGCCCGGTGGAAGTTATCCATGACGATGCGCTTTACTTCCTTGTCGATCTCGACGGCCGTATGTTCGCTGTAGTCGCGGTGCTGGGCGATCTCGCGGCCGAGGAATATCGCTTCTTCCTTCTTGCCGTAGGACAGCGGTCCCATGGCATCGCTCATGCCCCATTCGCAGACCATCTTCCGGGCGAGGGTCGTTGCCCGCTCAAGGTCGTTGCCGGCGCCCGTGGTCATGTGCTGGAGCGCGAACTCTTCAGCGGCCCGGCCGCCGAGCAGGATCGCGATATTGTTAAACAAATGTTCACGATCGTAGGAATACCGGTCGGCCGTGGGGAGCTGGAGCGTGACTCCCAGCGCCATGCCGCGCGGGATGATCGACACCTTGTGCACCGGGTCGGTCCCCGGAATAAGCCTCGCGACCAGGGTATGGCCCGCCTCATGGTAGGCCGTGTTCTTCTTTTCCTCGTCGCTGATCAGCATGGACCTGCGTTCAAGGCCCATGAGGATCTTGTCCTTGGCCCGGTCGAAGTCATCGTTCTCGACCTGCGTTTTGCCCAGCCTGCCGGCAAGGAGCGCGGCTTCGTTCACCAGGTTCGCCAGCTCCGCACCGGACAGGCCCGGAGTGCCGCGCGCGATGGATTCGATGTCCACGTGCGGGGCCAGCTTGATCTTCTTCGTATGCACTTTCAGCACGCCGATCCTTCCGTTCAGGTCGGGTCGCGGGAGCACCACCATGCGGTCGAACCTGCCCGGCCGCAGGAGCGCCGGGTCGAGCACGTCGGGGCGGTTCGTTGCCGCCACCAGAATGACCCCGTCGTTCGACTCAAAACCGTCCATTTCGACGAGGAGCTGGTTCAGGGTCTGTTCACGCTCGTCATGGCCGCCGCCGAGGCCCGCGCCGCGGTGTCTGCCCACGGCGTCTATCTCGTCGATGAAGATGATGCAGGGCGCGTTCTTTTTGCCCTGCTCGAAGAGGTCCCGGACCCGCGAAGCGCCGACGCCGACGAACATCTCGACAAAATCAGAGCCGCTGATCGAGAGGAACGGCACGCCTGCTTCGCCCGCGATGGCGCGCGCCAGGAGCGTCTTGCCGGTGCCCGGAGGGCCGACGAGCAGCACGCCCTTGGGGATCTTGCCGCCGAGCTTCTGGAACTTCTGCGGGTCTTTCAGGATCTCGATGATCTCCTGGACCTCCACTTTCGCCTCATCCATGCCGGCCACTTCGCTGAAGGTCACCTTCTTGGAGCTTTCGTTCAGGAGCTTGGCCTTGCTCTTGCCGAAGGACATGGCTTTATTTCCGCCCATCTGCATGTTCCGGACAATGAACATGAACCAGAAGACCATGAGGATAAGGGGCGCCCAGACCACCAGAAAATTATACCAGGCGGATTCCTTGACCTGCTCGGCGTTGACCTTGACCCCCTTGCCCCGGAGCTCCTTAACGAGGTCCGGGTAATCGGGAAGGACCGTCTTGAAGGACTTTCCGGTCTTATAATTGCCGGCAAGTTCAGGGCCCTTGATGGTGACATCGTTTACCTCGCCCTTCTCCACCTTGTCCATGAACTCGCTGAAGGGGAGCAGCATCGCCGCAGGGGCGATGGGGTTGAACAGGTTGAAGACCAGCACCGAGATCACGACGAACAACAGGATCAGTGCCATATTCTTATACATTGCGCTCACTTATTGAAACCTCCCGCCAGATGTAATGCGTTATTTTTGATGGTCTCGTAAAAAGTACCCAGTGTTGTCATTGCGAGGAGCGGAGCGACGCGGCAATCTCGTTTTTTCAAATAGTTACAAACTGCGAGATTGCTTCGC
>CAYILT010000059.1:0-15126 GCA_964364055.1 uncultured Nitrospiraceae bacterium
TTCTTATCGCCGCGGCAGACTCCCAGGCGGGTCTTACGGTGCTTGAGGGCGAACACACGGTAACCTACGATATTGTAAATCCACGCGGGGTCGCATTCATCCCTGACTACGCGAACGAGTCCTTTGTCCAAAAGGTCCTCAGCCAGGACGAGTTCAGCAAACGGGTCCAGGTAACATCCAAAATGGCCCCCATGAAGACACGCGTCCCGTTTCCCGTTCCTTCCGGCATGGTCACCGGGCCACTCCAGCAGTATCTGATGTCTGAACGAGACCGGCAGTCCGGCGATCCGTCCATCGTCAAGCTTGCACGGGAGCTGGTCCAAGGCAGCAGATATGCCCATGAGGCGGCGAACACTATTCTCACCTGGATCGCCGATAACCTGACCTTTGACTCCAGCATTACCGTTCCCTCCGACGCGGCCTCAGCTCTCAAATACCGAAAGGCATACTGCGTCGGGTATTCCAACCTTGCCGTGGCTATGCTCAGGGCTGCGGGCATCCCGGCGCGCGTGGCGCATGGATATCTGCCCCCGGGATACGAATGGGGTTTCTCCAAAGATTACTGGGGCGTCAAGGTGAATGATGGCGGTTTTCACGCATACCTGGAGATCTATTATCCTGATACGGGCTGGGTATTCACCGACGCGGAACATTCCCACCATTTCGTGGATCCCTTCCACATCATTCTCCGTCTCGACGGGATGGAGATGCCCGGTGTTTACAAGGGGGGGTACCTTGACGTGGATAAGGCAACCTTTTTCACGATCTTCCAGGAAGAGGACCGGACGGTCATGGTGGACGAACTACCGCTTCCCAAGCAAAAACGGCTTGGCCGCAGGATGAACGAGCGGCAGTCTTCAGCGCTGGTATCGGGAACCGTGAACGATAGATCGGGCAAGCCGGTCGCGAAGGGGACCGCTGTCCTCTGGAAGGACGGACGGGGTTCGCAATCCCCGTTCAACGACGGGCGGTATACGATAGCGGTGGCCAATGCCGGAAAATACCGTATTGAGGTAAAGGGTTCCGGGTTTGCCAAGGCATCGTATGAGGTCCAGATCGAACAGGGCAAGGTCTATAGGAAGGACTTTACCCTGTCTCCCGGTGGAGCGATCAAAGGCACGGTCGTCGATGGCGCTGGAAAGGCAATCCCGGAGGGAGATGTGTTCTACCGTGATGGAAATACGAGCTTTGGCGTGCCGGTCGATCGGGATGGCACCTACCGGATCGAAGGCCTGACGCCGGGCCCATACAAGGTTTCTGTCATGGTCGGGGATAAAAATGTGTCTCATCAAGTAGCGGTAGAGGCAGCTAAAGAGATCGTCCAGGATTTTGTTGTTAAATAAGCGGGCGTGTTCCTGTCCGTAATTTTATTTTTCGCTGTTTGAAGGGAATGGTGTGAAAAATGCGTAACCGCCTGTTGTTTTCGTTCACGATGCTGTTTCTGCTGATGTCCGCCGCGATGGTCCACGCGCAGACCGCTAACCCGTCCGATGCTCTGGAGAACGTGGGACAGGGAACGATCAACTGGACGTCGGGCGAAGTGTACGCAACGGGCATCGGCGCTCCGCCGCCGAGCGCGGTAAACCCGGCGCAGGCGCGGGCCATGGCCGTGCGTGCGGCGCAGGTGGTCGCCTACCGGAACCTGCTGGAAATCGTCAAGGGCGTGCGGGTCGACTCCGAGACCGTTGTTGAGAACTTCATGACCAAAAGCGATATAATCAGGACTCGCGTCGACGGCATAGTCAAGGGCGCGACGATCATGAAGACCCAGTATATGTCAGATGGATCCGTGGAAGTGCTGGTGGTCATGCGCATGAAGGGCGAATTCCTGAATGCGGTGGTCCCTGAAACGTTCGGAGGGGCGGCGCTCCCGCCTCCGCCGTTGCGTCCCGCGCCATCGGTTCAGGTCCCGGCGCCCCCGCGGCCGGCTCCCGCCCCCCCTGCACCGGAGAAACGGCCCGAACCGCCGCGGGTGGAACCGGCCAGGCCGGCTCCGCAGCAGCCGGAGAAAAAGCCGGAGCCGCCGAAGGTGGTGCAGCCCCAGCAGCCGCAGCCGGAGAAGAAGCCCGACCCCGCCCGGCCGGCTCCGGTCGCGGTGCCTGACCAGTCCTCGGCTCAGTTCAAGGGAGGGAAGGCCACAGGGGTGGTGATCGACGGGAGGGGCCTCGGCCTGAAGCCCGCGCTTCTGCCGAAGATCGTTGATCCCCAGGGACAGGAAATTTACGTGGGACAGGTGGTGGCGAGGACCAATGCGGTTGAGCAGGGCGTCGCAGGATATGCCAAGGACGTGAACGCGGCCTCCAATAACTTCCGGGTCACCGATAATCCGGCGGTCATCAAGGGTGTCCGCGCATCAGGTGCCGCGCGAACGGATATAATGCTCAGTCAGGCCGATTCCCAGATGCTGCGCGATCTGGGTAAGAAGGGAGATTTTCTCCAGTATTGCAGGGTCATTATCGTTTATTAACCGTTCCTCACGAATGAGGCCATTCTGTGCCGTCATTCTCGGAATTACTTCTCAAGGCCGTACAGGAGGTTTTTGATGATATCGAACATGAGGAAAACAATACACATCGCCGTTGCGGTACTGTTGCTCACGGGGTTTTCCGCAGCGTCCGTTTCAGCGGACGATTCCGCTGCCGTCGTGACCAGGCTTGACGGGAAGGCCTCCGTTTTCACCAAGGGAGGGAAGGCCGGGACACCGCTCAAGAAGAGTGACAAGATCATGAAAGGGCAGGAAGTGAAAGTGGGAGAAAAATCACGGATCGAGCTGAAATACCCTGACGGGACGGTCATGCGGTTCGCTGAGCGGTCTACCATCAAAATCGACGACATAACGTACGATAGCAAGACACAGAGCAAAAAAGTGAAGGTCGACCTGGGAGGGGGGAAACTCTGGGCGAATGTGAAAAAATTAGTCACTTCTGATTCCAAGGTCGAGGTAAAGACGGTGAATGCCGTGGCTGGGGTCAGGGGTACCGTATACCGTGTTAACGTCGATGAGGACAACAGCGCAATGGTGAAGGTCTATGACGGTTCGGTCGCTGTGGCGGGCGTTCAGAAAGAAGCGGCAAAGTCCTCCGGACAGTTTTCGGCTCCGGTGCCTGTCGCCGGGCCGCAGCCGGTCCCTCCGCCTTACCATGAGGTTTCTATGGAGGAGTGGACGGTGATCGTCAAGTCCATGCAGCAGATCACCATATCTCCCCAGGGGGTTGCATCCAAGCCTCAGGACTTTACTCCCCAGCAGGACATGGACGATTGGGTGAAATGGAACCAGGAGCGGGATAAACTACTGAGCCTATAACGATGCGCGGCGGTTTAAGCTGTTACAAGCCGTTCCGGTGTTAACCGGAACGGCTTTGTGTTGAGAATAGTCTTGACAACCTTTAGACCAGTATGGTATAAAACACAGCAAATGAAAATGGTTATCAAAATCAAACATCCATGAAGAACAAAGCGGCCGAACAACTATCGGAATATCTGGCAGGGCAGGGGCTCAAGTCCACGCGGCAGCGAGACAGCATCTTAGGTGTCTTCGTGTCGGCAGGACGCCACCTCAGCGCGGAGGAACTGTACCTCCTGATCAAGAAGACCGACAGGAGGATCGGCTATGCCACGGTCTACCGGACGCTGAAGCTTCTCGCGGAGGCGGGGCTCGCCGATGAGCGGCGGTTTGAGGACGGCATCACGCGTTTCGAATATAACGCGACCGAAGGACACCACGACCATCTCATCTGCACCCGCTGCGGCAGGATCATGGAATTCGAGAACGAACAGATCGAGGACCTCCAGCTGCGTGTGGCGAAGAAGAACAAGTTCCAGGTCCATAACCACAAGCTGGAGCTGTATGGGCTCTGCGAAGGATGTCAGGCAAAAAAGGGCAGGACAGAAATATAGCGGGTCGACAGGTTTCCGCTGAAAGCTAAGGAAGGGGAAGCTCCAATCATGCATGACCATGGTTCCCGAGAGGGGATTAATTATCGCGACTCCAGCCTGCACAAGATCCTCCTGATCGGGAATCCGAACGTGGGCAAAAGCGCTCTTTTCGGACTGTTAACGGGCAAATATGTCACGGTTTCCAATTATCCGGGGACAACGGTCGAGGTGACCTACGGCAACGCCGTGCTGAATAAGGTCCGGTCTCTGGTGATCGATACTCCCGGGGTGAACAGCCTCGTGCCGATGTCGGAAGACGAGCGGGTCACGAGGGACATGCTCCTGTCCGACCGGCACGGCGTCGTGGTGCAGGTGGCGGACACGAAAAATCTGCGTCGCGGACTTCTGATCACGCTCCAGCTCTCGGAGATGGGAGTGCCGTTCATCCTGGACCTGAACATGGACGATGAGGCGCGGAGCCGGGGCATCGTCATCGACCAGGAAAAGCTCTCCCGTCTTCTCGGGATCGAGGTAGTCAAGACCGTTGCTATCCGCCGGAGCGGGATCGACAAGCTCCTGAAGGGCATTCAGCATCCCCGTCCGTCGCCCATCGAGGTGCGGTACGACGATGCTATCGAGGGCGGAATACGTGACATCTCGGCGCTGCTGCCGGAGGCGAATATTGCCCGACGGGCGATCGCACTCATGGTCCTATCCGGAGATGAGAGCCTCAAGGGATGGCTGCACGCGAACCTGCAGGACCATGTTATTTCGGATATCGAAAAGATCCGTCAGGAAGTACAGTCGAAGTTTAACAATTCGCTGGGTTACCTTATCAACCAGCGCAGAATGAAAAAGGCCGACGAGATCCTGGGGCAGGTGCTCAGCCTGCATGAGGCCGGGAAAGGATCTGCACTGGCGTTCAATATCGGCAAATGGTCGATGCATCCGGTCTACGGAATCCCCATACTATTCGCGGTGCTCTACGTCGTGTACCAGTTCGTCGGTGTCTTTGGTGCGGGTGTAGCCGTCAACTTTTTCGAGAAGACGGTCTTCGGAGAATATCTGAATCCCTGGGTCACCAAGATCGTCAACGCTGTCGTACCCATTCCGTTTTTGCAGGAACTTATCATCGGGGAGTACGGACTGGTTACGATGGCGCTCACCTATGCCATTGCCATTGTCCTGCCGATCGTGGGATTCTTCTTTATCGCCTTCAGCCTTTTGGAGGACTCGGGTTACCTGCCCCGTCTTGCGGTCATGGTGAACAAGGTCTTCAAGATCATGGGACTGAACGGGAAGGCCGTGTTGCCCATGATCCTCGGATTGGGATGCGACACCATGGCAACGCTTACCACGCGCATTCTTGAAACCAAGAAAGAACGCATCCTCGTGACGCTTCTTCTGGCCCTCGGGGTGCCCTGTTCCGCCCAACTGGGAGTGATCCTCGGTCTGGTCGCAGGAATCTCGGGTCTGGCCACTTTCATCTGGCTCGGCACCCTGGTGGCCATGATGCTTCTCGTAGGGTATCTCGCAGCAAAGATCATCCCTGGTGAGCCGTCGGACTTTGTTCTCGAGCTGCCTCCGATCCGTGTCCCGCAGCTGACAAATATCCTGGTCAAGACCCTCGCCCGCGTACAGTGGTATTTGAAAGAAGCAGTACCGCTTTTCATTCTTGGCACCTTCATCCTCTTTATCGGCCACAAGGTGGGGGCGCTTGAAGCTATTCAAAAGCTGACGGACCCGGTCGTAGTCGGGTTCCTCGGTTTGCCCAGCAGGGCTTCCGAGGCCTTCGTCATCGGGTTCCTGAGACGGGATTACGGCGCTGCGGGGCTCTTTATGCTCTCCAAAGAGGGCCTCCTCGATCCGGTTCAGATCGTGGTGAGCCTGACGGTGATGACACTTTTCGTCCCGTGCATCGCGAACTTCTTTATGATGGTGAAGGAACGGGGAATGAAGACCGCATTGTATATGGCGGCATTCATATTCCCTTTTGCCTTTTGCGTAGGCGGGGCTTTGAACTGGGTCCTCAGAGCGCTTCATGTTGAGCTATAATGGAGGACCGATGACCAGAGACCGGGAAACGGGGGAGGTAACATCATGGCTGAGATCAAAAGGATAATCGGGGTTGAGGGGCAGGCAGGCCATCCCGCACTGTGCGTGCTGCCGGAGATCGAGAAAGAAGACGAGCTTTTTGAGATCATCTGGACCTTGCGGGAAGAAGGAAAACTGACCCTGGAACAGATCGTCCAGAACTGCACCCTGGCGGAGTGCGAGAATATCCTGAAAGATCTTGCAAAGAGCGGGTGGATCAATTTAAAAGACCAGGTTGTTGAACTGCTCCCGAAAGGTGAGAAAAGGGCGAGGGAACTCGTGCGGCGGCACCGGCTGTCGCTCCGGATGTTCTACGATCTGTTCGCCCTGGATGGCGCTGAAGCGGAGGCGTGCAAGTTCGAACACATTTTGTCTCCCGAGGTTACCGACAGCGTATGCACCCTTCTGGGCCATCCGCCGAACTCACCCGACGGAAAACCTATCCCTCGCGGTGAGTGCTGTGCCATGTTCCGTCAGGAGATGAAGCCTCTCGTAGCACCGCTTGCCGATCTAACACCAGGAGAACAAGCTAAGATCGTATTCATCACCCCGGGGTCTCATTCGCGCCTTGACCGGCTTTCAGCAATGGGTGTGGTGCCTGGCAGCGTGGTAAAGCTGCATCAGAAGAAACCAGCTTATGTCATCCAACTTGGCGAGACCATGATTGCCGTGGACAAGGACATCACGAAGGAGATCTTCGTAAAAAAAGTATAAGTTGATCTCTCTTAGTGCGTTTGCCGGCCTCAGGACCCGCCGAGTACCTCGCCAATCTACTGCTCGCTCAGGTTGAACAACGATCAAATAAATGCGACATAACTATCGACAAATCTTGACAATGAGAGCGACTCGGGTATACTTGAGTTGTTATTCAACGCCATGGCAGTATACCCTTTTCGGGGATATTTCATACCTCACGAAGAGCATACTTTTCCCGGGTGAAAAAACAGCACGATGAAAACGATCCTTCTTGTTGACGACGAAATAGAGATATTAAAAAGCCTGGGGGAGATACTGAACAGGTTTGGATATACCGTTATTGCCAGAACGGAAGCCCAGGCTGCTCTTACCGTTGTCCGGGATGGTGCAAAGATCGACCTCGTGATCACGGATTACCGAATGCCGGGCATGGATGGGCTTGAATTCCTGAACGCGCTGAGACAGATGGACGCGACAGTGCCGGTGATCGTTTTGACGGCCTATGGCGCCGTCGAATCATACTTGAAATCGCTGAGCCTAGGCGTGTTTGACTATATTAACAAACCGATCAAGGCAAAAGAACTGGGCAGGATCGTACAGGCGGCGATCGACTCGTCGGAGCGGAGCAATCCGCCTGTTGACATATCTGCGAATAGTAATGCAACGTGACGTCTTTTCCCGGGGGACGCCGAATTGGACCTTAAACATCTCAATGGGGTAATTTCAGATTTGACAGAAAAATTCTTTTGTGATTAAATGGCACGCTATGAACGCAAATTCATCAGGCTTTAAACTTTACGATGCACTTCTCTTGATAGGATTGGAAGGGCGAACGGGAGAACTGGTCGTTGAATCAGGGAACAATATCGGGTCCCTGCTATTTCATGAGGGCAGGATCCTTCTGGCATTTTCCCCTTATACGCGTGCCATCGGCGATCTTCTGGTGGAGCAGGAAGTTCTGACCGATGCTGAACTGCTGGATGTGCTGAAACAGCAGATGACCGGTCCCCACACGCCGGTAGGTGCGCTTCTCCTCAAGACCGGTAAGGTCACTTTCCGGATAATCGAAACGATGGTTCAGGAGCAAATCCGGATGGCGATCAAGGATTTCAGCGGCTGGAACACGCTCGGCTTCAATTTCATCAATAAGGATGTTCAGCCTTTTGATTCGATCCACCTGCCGGTCTATGAGTTCATTCCCGCCGATGTCGTAAATTCCACCCTGGTCTTTGTTGCAGGCCTGGCGAATGTCGCCGGCCACTCAGTTAAAGCGCAACCGGTGGACGGAAAAGCCTGATCTCGTCTCTTCCCTCGATCATCGCCGTAACCTGGACCGCAATGTATCTCTCGCCCCATTGAATAATTTCAGGCAGTATTCTGTCCGGAAATCAGGATAGGTGTGCTCGACAGGCTGGAAACTTCTGCTGCCTTTGTGATAGTGGAGGGTCGATTCGGCGTAGATGCTCCTGCCGATGTATATCCTGTGGGGAAAGTCCTTTGTCGTAGCAAGGACAACCTTCGCCTCGGTCAGATAACCCGGGTCAAGGTTGATCCTCCGCCGCACTGCGGCAGTTGCCGGTTCAGAAAATGACGCTTCGATCCTGATGGCATGGTGTTTTGCTGCTGCAAGCAGTTCAGGATCGGCCGGGGGCTCGAAGAAGATGAACATCCTGAGCAGTCCCGTCCCCATTTCCTCCCGATAATATTCCGAGTGGTCCCAGGGCATTACGCTGCTCACGAGGTCAACAGGTCCGAATTCCTGAGCGAAAAGTCTTGTACACTCCGTGAACAATCCCGGTTCCCGGGAGATCATGCCGAGAAAAAGCTTGACGGGTTTCGGAGCAAGGAGTTTACCCATAGCAGATCTTTTACCCCGTTAGAGAAAGCCGCCAACTCCTGTCGGCGGTTGATCTTCTTGCATTTACAGATTGTGGTATAAAGCCACAATCTGCCATCGTTAGAGAACTTGTTTTCTAACGGGGTTTACGGTTGAAGATAGGATGACAAACCGCCCGGGCCGGTGAGCGGCAGTTCCAGTTCGATCTCGATCTTCCCCCCATCCATGTCTCGCTCGGTAGCGACCCGGTACCCCTGCAGATAGCCCTGGAGCTTCTGCGTAAAGGTATTTCCCCCGAGCGCTGCGATGAACTTCTGGTCCGGACCAACATTGATCAGCTCGATGATCCTGAGCAGATTACGTTCCGCATCAACGACAGCGGCCCGCTTTGCCATTTCCCGCTTCACGGCCGGCGTGGGCGCCTGTTTTGGAGGAAGGCCGACGCCTCGCGACCGGATCTTTCCGGTGTTCCAGTCAATTCCTTCGATCGCAGTGATATACAGAAGGCGGATATCCTGGTTCGCCCTCTGGTTATCTGAGACACCTAGAGCGACGGAATCATTGGCGTAACCCGGAGAACTGATCTGGAGGGAATAGCGTCCCGCCGGAAGTCCCTCGAACTCGTACTTTCCCTCCGCGTTCGTACTTACCGACGCCCGCTCGATCCCTTCGGCAAGGAGTGCAACGCGTGTTCCCGCTGCCGCTGCCTGGACCTTGCCGGTTATCACCGCAGACCCCTTTAAAGGGGCAAGAGTGATGGGCGATAGTGTTGTCGTTTCTGCGGGTTTCACGACGATACCGGGAAGTGCCAGGGGATAGGGGGAGGAGGGAGCGGTCACCTTGATATCATAGGTCCCTGCCGGCAGTGACGTTCTGAATTTACCGTCCTGCGCGTTCACCTCAACCGATGCAATGGTCTTGCCTTGTTGCACCACGGCAATGCGGGTGCCTGCGGACGGCGGGACGACTACGCCTTCGATCGTTCCCTCTTTTTTAGCGGGACAGGCGGTCAGCGTAACAAGCAGTAAAATCATACAGCCGACGATGATGAAAGGACGCATGGTTTCCTCCCTGAACAGAATAAGCATCAGTATAGCATAAAACAGCCACCGCGGTCATCTCCCTGCTGACCGTTTATAGGATAATTGTCGTCCCGTATAATCACTTGACAATATCGCGTGGTTTGCTATAGTTTAAACATGCAATTAACACGGGAAGGCGATTACGGCATCCGCAGCGTTCTCTACCTTGCGCGGCAGCCCTATAAAAAGATCAGTTTTGTCACCGAGATCTCTGAACAATATAAAATCCCTCGCAGTTTTCTCGCCAAGATACTCCAGAAACTGGTAAAGGCGAAGATCGTCCGGTCCTATCGGGGCGTGAAGGGCGGCTTTTCCCTTGCCCGCCAGGCGAAAGATATATCCGTACTTGATGTCCTTGAGGCCATTGAAGGCAGGATGGCCATGAACCTGTGCCTGTCCGATAAAAAGAAGTGCGATTTCTCCCGGAATTGTCCGATCCAATCGGTTTGGGCCAACGTACAGTCAAAGGTCGTCGAAGTGCTTAAGAAGTCGGACTTCGAGGATCTTTCCCGTCTTAAGAGTTAATACAAACGCATAAAGTTTTGTTACGTTGTCTTTGCGAGCGACCGAAGGGAGCGCGGCAATCTCGTTGTAAAGTAAAAGATTGCGGAGCCTGTTTCGAACGAAGTGAGGAATCTTGCTCCTAGTTCCCTCGCCATGCTCGGGATCGCTACGCTCCTCGCAATGACAGAACAGGCGTTTTTCAACAACCTGCTATATCCCATAGAACGCTCTCTCAATCTCACCGTAACGAGGAAACAGCATATGACAAACGAGATCAGGTATGAGTACGACGCTGTAAAAGGCTTTGCTGTTTCATCTCTCTTTTGGGCGATCGTAGGATTGCTTGTCGGGGTCCTCATATCGATCCAGCTGGTCTATCCACAGTTCAATCTCACCTCATGGCTGACCTACGGAAGACTGCGTCCGATCCATACGAACGCGTTGATCTATGGATTCACGGTTCCCGCGGCCTTCAGCCTTTTTTTCTTTCTCGTTCAGCGCCTGGGGCGGGTCCCTCTGGCCTATCCCGGACTGGCGAGATTCACGCTCTACTTCTTCAACATCGCCATAGTCCTGGCGGCCTTGTCCCTTTTCGCCGGCATGAGCCAGAGCAAGGAATATTCGGAGCTTGAATGGCCGCTGGACATAGGCGTCGTGATCCTTTGGGTCCTGTTCTCGATCAACATCATTGCCACGATCATGAAGCGGAAGGAAGAGCAGATGTATGTGTCCCTGTGGTATATCCTCGCTACCGTGGCCGGTGTGGCGATCGTTTATATCGGCAACAACATTGCGGTCCCGGTTTCCCTGTTCAAGTCCTATTCGGCATACGCCGGAGCGAATGACGCCAATGTCCAATGGTGGTTCGGCCATAATGCTGTAGCCTTCGTGTTCACCACGATCCCGCTTGCGGTATTCTACTATATTCTTCCGAAATCATCGGGAGCACCGCTCTACAGCCACCGCCTCTCCATCGTCGGCTTCTGGTCGCTGGTATTCGCTTACCTCTGGACCGGTGCGCACCACCTCCTTTACACCCCGCTGCCTGACTGGATCCAGACCGTCGCGATCGCCTTCAGCATTTTCCTTATTGCGCCATCCTGGGCCTCGGTGATCAACGGTTATGGGACTATGAACGGCCAATGGGAACAGATGCGGAGCAACTATCTCGTGAAGTTCATTGTCCTGGGGATCACGTTCTACGGCCTCCAGACCATTCAGGGGCCCAGTCAGGCGATCCGCGCGTTCAGCGCCCTCATCCATTATACGGATTGGGTGCCGGGTCATGTGCACATGGGCACCATGGGATGGGTGACCATGACCCTGTCCGCGGGATTCTATTATATGCTTCCGCGGATCTATAACACCGAGATCTACAGCGTGAAGCTCGCGAACTTGCACTTCTGGCTCGTCCTGGTCGGTCAGCTGATCTACTCCGTGACCATGTGGATCACGGGCATCCGGCAGGGCGCCATGTGGCAGGCCGTGGACACCGACGGAGGTCTGGTCTATGCGAACTTCATCCAGACCCTGACGCCCAATTATCCCTTCTGGAACATGAGAACGCTGGGCGGCATCATTTTCTTAGCCGGCTTCCTGGTGTTCGTGTACAACATCCTGCAGACCATCCGCAATGCCCCGGCCGCACAGCGGGCGTAACAAGGCGGGACCATGAGTAGGAGACAACGATGAATATCGATAAAAGACCCGTGACATTCATGCTTCTGGCTGTTCTGGCGATCATGGTGGGCACGCTGCTGACAACGTTCATTCCGCTCTTTGTCGGGACCGTTGTTCCTGACACGGGAAAGGTCATTCCTTACAAGCCGCTCGAGGTGGAGGGCAGGGACATCTATATCCGGGAAGGGTGCAATAATTGTCATTCCCAGATAGTCCGTCCGCTTCCCTTCGAGACGGCCCGGTACGGCCCGCCCTCGACCCTGGAAGAGTCCGCCATCGACCGGCCCCATCTCTGGGGGTCCAAGAGGACGGGCCCGGACCTGGCGCGGGTCGGCAGAAAGTATCCCGCGGCCTGGCATTACCTGCACATGAAGAGCCCCCAGAGCATGTACCCGCAATCGAACATGCCTGCATATGCCTGGCTTGCAGACAACAGGCTGGATACCCGCTATGCGGAGAAAAAAATGAAGGTCCTGGGATATCCTTATACGGCCGAAGATATCAAGGTACTTGAAGGCAAGACGGAAATGGACGCCCTGGTGGCTTACCTCCTGCGCTTGGGCAGGGAGTTGAAACCGTAACATGGCATTCAAGGCATGGCTCTATTTCGGCTTCACGGTGGTCCTGGCACTGGCCCTTGCCGGTCTCATGGTCTATTTCTTTCGTAGCAAGCGCAAGGACCGCGTGGAGTCGCCAAAGTATCGTATGCTGGACGACGACTAATAAAAAACATCGGTGCTTTCGTATTTTAGTTGAAAAAAGCTGTACAAACCAGAAACAAGAAAGGCTAAGATTCGTCCGCAGATTACACAGATTCAAAAAGACCGTCCAAAATCGTATTTTAAAGACTAAATCTGCGTCAATCTGCGAAATCTGTGGATAAGATTTTCCTCCGAGCCTTTGTTTCTGTGGGCATACCTTGCCTTTTCAACTTTATTACGAATGAATCAAAACATCTGTACCGCATCAACAGGAGACGAGCCATGGGAGAATTCGACGGGATCAAGGAACGGGAAGAGGGGAAAAAGAAAATGCCTCTTGGCATGGCGGTCCTTTTCATGGTGCTGGTCCTTTCTGGCCTTATCTATCTGTATCGGTATATGCCGCAGACGACAGGGTGGACCCAGGCTGGACAATACCAGCACCGGATGGAGTCGCTCAAGAAGGCGGTCATCACCCATGAGGTGAAGGAAGTGGCTTCCGGTGCGGCTGAAGTGGGCAAGGCTGACAAGGGTCCTGATATCTACAAGTCCGATTGCGCCATGTGCCACGGCGAGAAGTTCGAAGGCGGCATCGGTCCGGCGCTCACGGGTCCCAAGTTCATCTATGGCGGGACCCTTGCCGACCATGTCCGCGTCGTAGCGAACGGCACTCCGAACGGGATGCCCGGTTTCGGGAAACAGCTCGGCGCGGAGAAGGTCCGCGCCGTTGCACATTACGTCTTCTTCCGTCATACCAAGTAGGCCGGCATGAGACGATTCGCTTTCCGCGCCTGGCGCAGGGTGGCAGCGTGGACGCAGGCAGTCCTGATGGTGGGACTGCCGTTTGTCCGTGTACGGGGCGAAAGCGCTCTGCGGTTCGATGTTCCCACGCTCAAACTGTATTTCTTCGGTTCCGTCATTTGGGTCAGCGAAGCCTATTTCTTCCTCCTCGTTTTCCTCCTGTTCGCCATCGGGGTCATGCTGTTCACGGTGCTCTATGGCCGTATTTGGTGCGGCTGGGTGTGTCCCCAGACCGTTCTCTCGGATTATTCCCGGTCTATCGAAAGGATATCCGCATGGTTCAGCGGCCACCGTCTCCTCGGGGCAGCAATTTCCCATGGTATGCTCGCAGTTTTTTCCGCTCTTGTCGCCGTGGATCTCATTGCGTATTTCGTTTCACCCTATGATCTCATAGCCGATGTCCTGTCCCGGCCGGCCGGCCCCTGGACCTTCTGGTCGTGGATCGTTTTCTCGTCCCTCATCTACCTGAACCTGGCATTCGTACGCCAGCGGTTCTGCGCTTCTGTCTGTCCTTATGCGCGTTTCCAAAGCGCGTTCTTCGACCAAGGCTCACTTACCATCGCGTTCGACACATCGCGTTCCGATGAATGCATGGGGTGTGAGGCCTGTGTGAGGACCTGTCCCGCGGGGATCGATATCCGGGACGGCCTTCAGGTAGAATGCATCAATTGCGCCGAGTGCATTGATTCATGCTCCCGCCAGAGGGAACGGTACGGAAAAGGATCTCTGGTGGACTATACGAGAGGAACAGGGGATAATGAAGGGCAGACGAGGACCCGGCCGCGCGTGCTGTGGCTTTCGCTCCTGCTCTCCGCCATTGCGGTCCTGTTCCTCTATCAGATATATATCCGGGTGCCCGTGGACTTCTGGGTGATCAGAGACGAAAAACAAAGCTATCACCAGATCGGGATACAAGATGACCTGTTGAACGCCTACAGCCTTCTGATCGAGAACAGGAGCCTGTCGCCGGGTATCTATCAGCTCAGCATATCAGGCATCAAGGACGCTGAACTGGTCATTTCCCAGAACCCTTTTCGCATACCACCGAACAGCTCCGCTACCCTGCGGGTCTATGTCTTCGCAAAGAGACAGAACCTTTCCGAGCGCACTACCCGGCTGCGCTTTACCCTTACGAATGCCGTGTCGAGAGAGATCAGGATCGGCCAGGAGGCCCCGTTCATCTATCCCGAACGTTCGGACAAGGGAGTTGATATCTGATATGGCGACGCCGACTGATCTTTCGGTACGCTGTGACCATTGCCTGCTGCCGGTCGCCGGTCAGGAGGCTCTGTATGAAGACTATCCCACGGGTCGCAAGACCTTCTGCTGCCATGCCTGCCGGGCCATCTACCGGATGATCCAGGACGAGGGCCTCGGCGAGTTCTACCGGAAACGGGACTGGCGATCCTCGGGCATACCCAAATCCCTCCGCACGCCCGGCGATACCGGTTCGGAAACTGCTGATGATGAGGTCGAAGCCCTTGCGCCGTTCATCAGGGGGGAAGGCGTTGTCAAAGAGGCGGACCTCATGATCGACGGTATCCGGTGCGCGTCCTGCATCTGGCTGAACGAGAAGGTCCTTGAACGAACTCCGGGGATACTCTCGGCCCGGGTGAACTTTGCCACCCACCGCGCGCAGGTCCGCTGGGACAGTTCACAGATCACCCTGGGACGGATCCTGTCGCGCATCAGGTCCATCGGGTACCTCGCCAGGACCTACACGCCTGCGGGCCAGGAGGCAGCGCTCAAACAACAGAACCGCGACCTGTTGCTCCGTTTCGGGACTGCCGCGTTCTTTTCCATACAGCTTATGCTGTTTTCCTTCGGGCTCTATGCGGGTTTCTTCCAGGGCATT
>CAYILT010000060.1:0-14959 GCA_964364055.1 uncultured Nitrospiraceae bacterium
CGCGGCGCCAAAGGAAAGTTCCAGCACCCGGCCCTTCACAAAGGGTCCCCGGTCGTTGATCCTGACCTTGATGCTCTTGAAATTATCGAGGTTGGTTACGCTAAGGACCGTCCCCAGGGGCAGGGTCCGGTGGGCAGCCGAAATGCCGTTCAGGTCGAAGATCTCGCCGCTCGCCGTGGTCCTGCCCTGGAAGTCCCTGCCATACCAGCAGGCCACACCGGTTTCCCGGTAGACCGTGTCAGGGACCTGCGGAGAGACGGGTAAAGGCAGGCCGGGGACGACCGGTTCCTCGTGGACAGCCTTCCCGGCACAAGAGACGATGAAGAGAACAGCGCCGACGGCGAGTATCAAGCACGCGAGCCGCTTCATCGAGGGGTCCCGATAGCGGTGTTATGCAGACGCCGGTGCGGCGGCCTTCTTCGCCTTTTTTCCGCCGGTCTTGTAGGTCTTGGCAACGCGCAGCTTCCGCTGGGCGCGTTTCACCTTCTTGGTGGCCGTGCGCGCTTCGGGGTCTCCCCGTTTGCCTGCGCTCTTCGCGGTCTTCTCTTTTGCCTTCGCCTTCAACTTTGTTATCTTCGCCGCAAGTTCTTCCTGATTGACCTTTACCACGGTACACCCTCCTGTTTCGTTCATCATGATTTACACGTTACCAATCGCCTTGTAGGCCGCACAATAATAGACCAACCACCACGATAAATCAAGGAATTTCCTTCTCCTTTTCCTTGCCCGGGGACCGCGATTGAGGCTATAATACCGCTCCATGAAAGGATACCTCTTTAACAGTTTTCTCGTCTTTGCCGGGAGCATGCTTGGCTTACTCGCGGGAAAGAAGGTCCCCGACGGGGTGAAGGACGCCGTGTTCAATGCGCTGGGGCTGGTAACGCTGTACGTGGGACTCAAGATGGGCTTGAACGGAACGGATGTCATCCCCATTGTCTTCAGCCTGACACTGGGAACGGCCGCCGGAAGCGCCCTGCGGCTGGAGGACAGGACCAGCGGGGTCTTGAAGCGGCTGAATGGCGCTTATCTCGCCGGGAAGTACGATACCGAAGGATTCCTGGTGGCGAGCACGCTGTTCTGCGTGGGGTCCATGACCATCATCGGCTCGCTGAAGGACGGCCTCTCCAATGACGGGACGCTCATCCAGACCAAGTCCGTCATGGACGGATTCGCCGCTTTTTTACTTACAGCGCACTACGGCGTTTCCGTGGCGTTCTCGGCAATGACCGTATTCGTGATCCAGGGGGGCCTCACGCTGTTCGCGAAGCACCTGACCTTCCTCACGGCCCCCCGGATGATGAGCAACATCGACGGCGTGGGCGGCATCATCGTCCTGGCCATCGGCCTGAACCTCCTGAAGCTGAAGCAGACGAAGACCATCGACATGCTGCCGGCGCTGGTTCTGATCGTGTTGTACGGGTTGTGGGTGGGGTGATGCAAAGGCCTTAGTCCTCTGCGACTCGACTGAGCTCGTCGAAGTCTTTTCCAGAGCGCCCTGCATCCCGTGAACAGGACCGCGCGCTACATGACCGGAATAGAGCTGGTAAAACCACAGATCATGCATGCGCGTGCGAAGCGTAAGCGCACATGGATGGCTGTATTGGTAAATAAAACAGAAGGCAGCCTGTCATGTTTGCGCGGACCTGTGAACCGGGGTGCAGAATAAAAAGGGTCTTGAGACTTTTTGTAGAAGTACTGTTCTTACTTTACCTTTACCAACCCTTATGGAATCATCTCGATTACATCGCATTTACAATAAAATAAATCCGCTCCTGACCGGCCCCGGAGAGCTTTTTCTCATAGTGTCCATCGAGACGCAAACGCTCCTCGTCTGCTCAAACGATACGATCATCGAGCGCTACGACGTTTCCACCTCCCGCTTCGGCAACGGCAACCGGGAGAACTCGCTCAAAACGCCGATCGGCATGCATCGGATCAGGGAGAAGTTCGGGGCCGGCGCGCCTGCGGGCCGCATTTTCAGGGACCGCGAGGACACGGGCCTTGACTGGGACCACCGTTCGTCCGAAGATAATCTGATCCTGACCCGCATTCTGCGGCTTGAAGGCCTTGAGGAGGGGATCAATAAGGGCGGGAGCGTGGATTCCTATGAGCGCTACATCTATATCCACGGCACCGGCCGGGAGGACCTCATCGGCACTCCCCTTTCGCACGGGTGCATCTGCCTGCGCAATCGCGACATCATCCGCCTGTTTGAAACGGTCAAGGAAGGCACGCCCGTCTATATAGACCCTCCCCCTATCGTTATCGGCGAACTCCGATGCCACAGCATCCATTTCACCGGAATTTTCGGCAGCGGCATGAGTGCGCTCGCGCAATACCTTCGCTTTCAGGGCATCACTGTCTCGGGCTCCGACAGGTTCCATGCAAGCGAGGATACCGCCTCTCTCCGGCGGTCGCTGGAAGGTCTCGGGTGCGCCATCGTTCATCAGGACGGTTCGGGTGTGGGTGCGGACACCGATGTCGTCTGCATCTCAACAGCGATAGAGGATTCAAATCCCGACATCGCTGCCGCCTGGAGCCGCGGTATTCCCATCGTCCATCGCTCCGACATGCTTGCCACGATCATCAAGACGAAAAAGACCATTGCAGTTGCCGGCACCAGCGGCAAGTCGTCGGTGACCGCGATGATATTCGAATTCCTGACCGCCTGCGAAAAATCGCCTTCCCTCCTGAGCGGCGCGGCCCTGCGCAGGCTCGAAAAGCAGGGGCTCATCGGCAATGCATGGAGCGGCGGCTCCGACCTCCTGGTGGTGGAGGCGGACGAAAGCGACGGAACGCTGGTCAAGTATCGTCCCGAGGCCGCGGTCATCCTGAATGTCTCGAAGGACCACAAAAGCATTGATGAGGTAAAAGTGCTTTTCGAGACGCTGGCTGTCAACACTCCCTGGACGGCGTCCAATGCTGACGATCCGGTACTTGCTTCACTGCCGGCAACAGCACGCTTCGGCCGAAATGGTTCGGGCTCGTGGCGGCCGGACCGTGAGGAGCTCCTGCCGACTTCGGTCAAGCTTTTTAAGAACGGCGTTGAATATCATCTGCCGCTTCCCGGCGATCACAATCTTGAGAACCTCTGCGCTGCGCTGTGCGTGTGCGAGCATTTCGGATGCGAGCCGTCAGCGCTTGCCGATGCGGTAAGAACGTATGAGGGTGTGGCCCGGCGTTTTTCGGTGACCAAAACAAAGCAGAACGTCCATGTGGTCGATGACTTTGCGCATAATCCGGCGAAGATAGCGGCTGCTGTGCACGCCGGCCGGGGCCTTTCGGAGCGCATCATTGCCGTCTACCAGCCGCACGGGTTCGGTCCGACACGGTTCTTGAAGGACGAGTACATCGCAACCTTCCGGACCGCCTTCCGGCAAAAGGACTCGCTCTATCTCCTGCCGATCTATTATGCCGGAGGCACGGCGCAAAAGGACATCTCCTCGGAAGATATCATACAGGGACTTGGTGCCGTACCATTCACTGCGCAAGCTCTCAGCGGCCGCGATGAGCTATTGACCAGATTACAAGCCGATGCGAGACCGGGAGACTGCGTTCTTCTCATGGGAGCGCGGGACCCGTCGCTGCCTGCTTTGGTAAAGAAGATCGTGGAGTTGTTTGGCGGGGAAATGAGAGAGCCATAAAACGTCACCGATGAATACATCGAATGCATCAATGTCACCAAGGCGTCCCTAAAATAAACTTCCTGAATAAGGGAATTGTAAAATCGCAATGGAGCCCCTCCAGCATCCCGACCAGTCGGGAATTCGATAACGCGACGGCAGTTGAGATCCCCCGGCGGGAGTCGGGGGCCTGCTGCGGCCGCGGGGTCAGTAATCTGTCTTTTTTAGGCGTCCCCTTTTGGTCATTCGCGGCCATCTGCCATTCTCAGGATAAAAGCGTATATAATTGGGATATGAACAGCCCGTCCGGCCCTGACATGGTGCGCATCGACGGCTCCTTTGGCGAAGGAGGGGGCCAGGTCCTGCGCACGTCGCTCGCCCTGTCCTGCGTGCTCGGAAAGCCGATGGAGATCACGAATATCCGCACGGGCAGGAAGAAGCCGGGTCTCCAGCCGCAGCACCTCACGGCGGTCCTGGCCGCCGCGGCCATATCCGGCGCCGAGGTCCAGGGCGCGGAGCTCTCGTCAACGGCGCTCCGGTTCCAGCCGAACAGGACCACCGGCGGGACGTACCGCTTCGATGTCGCTGAAAAGAAAGGCAGCGCCGGAAGCGCGAGTCTCGTGCTCCAGACCATCCTGCTGCCTCTCTGTTTTGCGGATCAGGCGTCACTGGTCACCGTACAAGGCGGTACCCATGTGCCCTGGAGCCCGTCGTTTCACTATCTGCAATCCATCATGACCCCCCTGCTCCTCCGCATCGGCGTACGTGCCGAGCTCTCCATCGCATCCTGGGGCTGGTACCCTATCGGGGGCGGTCAGGTCTCAGCCCGGATCACGCCGGCTCAGGCGCTCCTTCCGCTCAGGTTGACCGACCGGGGCAGACTTCTGCGCGTCTCCGGCATCTCGGCGGTCTCGAACCTTCCCGGCCACATTGCATCGCGCCAGCGCGACCGGGCGCTCGCGGTCCTCGGCAGGGAGGGCATCGACGCTTCCATCGAGACCCTGTCAGCGCCGTCAGCCGGCAAGGGCTCCTTCCTGTCCCTTGCAGCGGAGTTCGAGCATTTCTCGGCAGGGTTCGGCAGTCTCGGCGCCATCGGCAAGCGGGCCGAAGAAGTGGCTGACGAGGCGTGCGATGAGCTTCTTTCCCATCTGCGGGCACAGGGCGCGCTGGACCCGCATCTGGCGGACCAGGTCGTGCCCTGGCTCGCCTTCTGCCGGGGCCCGTCCGAGTTCACCACCAGCCGCGTCACCCGGCATCTCCTCACGAACCTCTGGGTGGTGCGGCAGTTCATGGATATTGATGTCCGGGTGGAGGGAAACGAGGGAGAGGAAGGCCGGATCTTGGTACGCCCCCCTGCCCGTCCGGATCACGTGAACGGAGGGGAGTGAGTCCATGAAGATCGATTCCTATTCCTTCGGCAGGATCGTCATCAACGGGAAGACCTATACCTCGGACGTCATCATCTATCCCAACAGGGTCGACGCCGCGTGGCGGCGGAAGGAGGGCCATCTGTTCCAGCTCGCGGACGTGGCGGAAGCGCTGCAGGCGAAGCCGGACGTGCTCGTCATCGGCACGGGCTATAGCGGCGTCATGCGTGTTCCCCGGGAGACCGTTGACCGGATCGCTGGCCAGGGGGTCGAGGTGAAGGTGGAGCGGACGGCAAAGGCGGTCGAGGTGTACAACGATCTGGAGGGAGCAAAGACCGTGATCGCGGCGCTTCATCTCACGTGCTGAGTATTGTCACAGGAAAGACCTGCCCCGAACGCCTATGAGAAGACCGTACCGCTGCTATCGCGTAAACGGGGCGGGAAATAGCGTCACCTCCTCGGCAATGCCGGATTGTTCCTGGGCGATCCTCCTGATCCTGGCCCAATCCACCCGGGAAGACACCTGCAGATCATTCATCCGATCAATGACCTCATCGAGCAGCTTCCTGCTCTTCTTGTAAACATCGGGGTCCACCTGGAGAAACACCATTCCCTCGCCGGTGACGGCGGCCTTTACGGGCTCGTACACCAATTCCCCGGACGTTCCGACCTCTATTTCATCATAGAACCGTTCGATATTTTCCGGCATCACCCGGATGCATCCATGGGTCCTGAATTGATACACGGTCGTGGGCCAGATGGTTTCGTGAATTGCTATTCCGCGAATGGACGTATACAGAACGAATCTTCCGAGCGGATTGTCCGGTCCCGGCGGGACCTTTGTCAAGACGGGCTTTCCCTGGTCCTTCAACTGCCACTGGATGGATTCAGGCACATACCATACCGGCTTGCGTTCCTTTCCCGTAATGGTAAAGGTTCCCGCGGGAGTTCGCCACCGGGTCGCGCCTTTCCACCGCGGCATGCCGAGCCCGACGGGGAAGGACCGTTCGAGCCTCCCCGCCTTGAAATGATACAGCATCCTGCCCGGTATATCGACAATGATGCCGTTGTCCACGGCGCGGGGCGCGATCTTTCTGGTGTCAAGCCGAAGTTCCTGCCCCGGCCGCAGCGGCTTGGCCGGGTCGAGGTCGTTCCTCCTCGTGATGATCCCCATGTTCACGCCGAGCTTTGCGCTGATCAGCAGGAGGCTGTCGCCCTCGGCGACGCGGTAGACCGTTTCGCCGCCTGTGATGACGGCGGCAGAGACAGGAAACGGAACGATCAGGAAAAAACAGATGACAACGGTGCATTTCATGATGCCGGCCGGCTGACCGCCGGCTTCCCGGTTTTCAACAGTCGGATGTCTACCGTCGCACTGGCGTGCTTTGATCATGGTGTTCACGTTTCCTGCGATGTGCGTACGCAACCCGCAGGACAGGATCTCTCCTTGAGCCGAAATGAGCGGATATCTATACTATAGCATGTCCGAACGTTTTGACAGCTTGCAGCCGATTCCAGCCATCCCGTTTTTTCCTGTGCTATCATTGTACCGGGAAGTGATCGTTCCCGGACCTGGCAGGAGGGGGTATGCGTATGAGAGCTGAGCTGCGAGTTGCGGTATTCGGTCTGTTCACGGTCCCAGGATTTCCCGAAAATTCCGATCGATCTCGTGTGTGTGCGTCATGAGGATGCTGGCCCGCGATCTTGTCCGCGCGCTCTTTACCTTCGCGGCCTTCGGTCTTGCCGGGTCGCCGCTGTCCGGCTTTGCCAGGGACCGTGGTACGGCCAGCGCCGCGGGCCCCGCCCTCATCCAGCTTCCGCAGCCCCGCCTTGACGGCACGACCTCTGTTGAGGCTGCCCTTGCGGCCCGCCGCTCCATCAGGTCCTTTGCGAACAAGCCTGTCACGCTCGAGGAGCTCTCGCAGCTGCTCTGGGCCGCTCAGGGGATCACCGATCCCCGTGGTCTTCGCACCGCGCCCTCGGCCGGCGCCCTCTATCCCCTCGAGCTCTTCATTGTCTCCGGCAACGTGGCATCGCTTCCCGCCGGGACCTATCGGTACGAGCCTGTTGGCCACCACCTCGTGAGGGTCGCCGAAGGGGACCAGCGCCCTGACCTGGCGGACGCCGCCCTGGGCCAGTCCCCCATCCGGAAGGCCCCCGTGGTGATCGCCATCGTCGCGGACGAGCGGAAGACCACGGTCAAGTACGGCGAGCGGGGGGTGCGGTATGCGCATCTCGAAGCAGGCCACGCTGCTCAGAACATCTGCCTCCAGGCCGAGGCGCTCGGCCTCGGGTCCGTGGTAATCGGCGCCTTTTCCGACAGGGACGTCGCCAGTCTCCTTCGGAGCGCCGGGCGGCTGCCCCTCTATCTCATCCCCCTGGGACGGAAATGATATGAACGCGATGCGGATCGTCGCGGCTGCGGGCGGCAGGTTCTCCCGGGAGCTGGGCATCGACCTCGACGCGGGCCGGTCAGGCGATGTCTTCCGGTGGTTCCTCGCCTCGGTCCTCTTCGGCGCCCGCATCTCCGGAACGATCGTGACACACACGGTCCAAGCCTTTGAGCAGGCAGGCGTTACAACGCCGGAGGCTGTCGAGCGGACCGGATGGGACGGCCTGGTGGCGATCCTGGACCGCGGCGGCTACGTACGGTACGACTTCAAGACCGCCACCAAATTGCTCGACCTCTGCCGGACGCTCCGTGAGCGCTATCAGGGCGATCTCGACCGGCTGCACGCGGAAGCATCGGACCCCGCGGACCTGGAGGAGCGGCTCAAGGCATTGGCAAAGGGCATCGGCAGGGTGACGGTGAACATCTTCCTGCGCGAAATGCGCGGGATCTGGAGGAAAGCGCGGCCGCTGCCGTCCGACCTGGTCATGCTGGCCGCCGGGAACATCAGTCTCTTCCCACGAAGGACCGTGGACCGGGAACAGGCCCTTGCCCTCCTGCAGGAAGGCTGGAAGGAGAGCAAGGGCAGGGCTAAGGATTTTCCCGACCTTGAGTCCGCCCTGCTGCGCATCGGGAATGGCTACTGCCGGAAGAAGGCATGCGATGCCTGTCCGGTCCTGCCTCTCTGCAGGTCGGCGTCAGGAGCGCGGAGGCGCCATGGAACGGATCATTATCCTGCCGCTCGGCGAGATCGAATTCGACGTGCTCGAGGCGATCGCGTCGGGCCTGCATGAGGCCTTTGGCGCCGATGGCGTGATCGGCAGCCCGGTCCCGGTGCCGTCTGCGGCGTACAATCCCCGGCGGCGCCAGTACCGTTCCACGGCGATCCTGCGGCTGCTGGGCAACAGCACCGCAGGAGGACGGGACCGGGTGCTCGGCGTGATCGACCGTGACCTCTACGTTCCGGAGCTCAACTTCGTTTTCGGCGAGGCCGATTTGGTCGCGAGCACGGCCGTCATCTCGCTCACCCGTCTCCGGCAGGAATACTCCGGCCTCGGGTCCGACCGCGAGCGCTTTCTGCTGCGGGCCGTCAAGGAGGCGGTGCATGAGCTGGGCCACACCGTGGGATTCGGCCACTGTCCCGATCGCCGGTGCATCATGCACTTCTCCAACTCCCTCGCGGACACGGACCGGAAGGGCCCGGGGTTCTGCGAACGCTGCAGCGGAACCCTCGCACGGCAGGCCGGCTGATCCGCGTGGCCGGACCCTGGTTGTCATCGACCCTGGCGGCTTTCGCGGGACCGGCGGCGTGACGCCCGAAGGACCTTCCCGTAGATCAAGCCGTTCACCAGAACGAGCGCCAGGGTGACGGCAAAGACAAGCCAGGGCGGGATATTCAGGTAGATCAGCCGCTCGGCATAATGGGTGATGAAGGAAACGGGGTATGCGATGCCGGCATCGTGACGCTCCCTGAGCCAGAACTCCAGGTGCGTGAGCGGACAGTACCAGCCGAAGACCTGCATCACGATCGAGCAGGCAAGCCCAAAGCCGTGGACTGCCATGACCAACAGGGACTTCCTTCCCCAGTATGCGCCTGCGATCAGGAAGAGTATCCACCCGAGATGGATGATGAACGTGATGTCGGTGAGGACACGATAGATCATGGACATGCCATAATGATAGCATGGACGGTCCGCAGCGGAGCAGGCAACCCCGGAACGATGCCGAAACTACGGATGAACGGGTTAACTGCCGTTTATAGGTTCATATATCCACCCACAGACCCAGACTGACGTACTCTTCCGTGTACTGGAAAAACTCGCCCATCGGGGGGCGGCCGCGATACCAGTCAATGCCGAAGCGCCACGTTCTGCCGCCGGAATGCGTTGCCAGGCCGGCCTGGAGGGAACGATCCACGCGCCAGGCGCGTTCTTCCAGTGCGGAGAAATCCGCAGCCCCGTACCAGCCCCTGCGGCCTTTCCCCGGCGTCGGGGGCGATTGAAACTCCAGGCCGAACTGGATCCTGCCGGGTTCCTGAAGCTGCTTGTTGCTGAGTTCGTATCCCCAGGCCGCTTCACCATAGGTCCGGAACCGTTCGTCCGGAGACCAGCTCGCGCCGGCCGCAAGCTCATGGCGCGTGTAGCCGATGCGCTTCCGGCCTGTCCGTTCCATGTATTCGTCGCCCACGTGGCTGGAATCGTGGAGTACGCCGAACTTGAATGCCCACTGCCCGGACTGCGCTGTCGTGATGACCAGTCCGTACCTGCCATCCCAGCCGATGTTGTCGAGCGAATGGTCGGCGTCAAACTGCGCGTTGAAGCCCCCTTCGAGGCTGACCTGCCACCCCCGCTCCTCCTCTTCAGACGGATGCATTCGAACTATGCCGAATCTCCCGCCGGCGCGAAGGGCAACGCGGCTGTCGCCGGAATCGGGAATGGCCGCGTCCGTGAAGCTGAGCCATTGCACACCGAAGCCTACCCGGTGCGGGTCGGCGGTATAGTGCGGGTAGAGGTCGCCGGGCGGAAAGAGGGTCATGCCCCCCCGGTCAGGAACTTCATCAGCGGGATAGACAGGCCCTGCAGCAAACACCATGAACAGGAGCGTGCATTCCAGTGCGAATGATACCGGGAACGATGCAAGGCGCTTGATGAAGAAAGGGCTTTGAACCATGGTACTGCTCCCTTTGCATGGCCGCACATGAAGCAAGGAGAAGAGAATACATTAATTATGAAACGAGCCGGTTTCTTTGTCAATGCCGGACGAGAGCGGCGTGAACACAAGACAGGCTGTTGAAATAGTATTTCTGCCGTCTTTGCGAGCGAAGCGAAGCAATCTCGTATTTGAGATGAGACGGTTGTAAGCGGAAATGCGCAGGGTCAGGGGTCAGGGAAAATAGAAGGTAAGATGGCAGGAAGGTGAGCGGGAGGAGTAGAGACCAGGGAGTCTGAGATCTGCATGCGGACTTCAGAAATAAGGATAAGGAAAAAACGTGCAGGAGCGCTCGTGCTCCCGGAACAGGGAACGGCAGGTTACTTCTTCGCGGCCTTCATAAGCCGGTCGTACTTCTCGGCGCCGACGCAGTCCTTGGCGAAGGCGCACCATTCGACGCAGGACGTGCCCATGGGCCGGGCATTGATATGGCCGCACTTCTTGCACGCCGAATCAGGCTCGTCGGTCCAGATCTCCATCTTTTCGCCGCACTTCTGGCACCGGATATCCTCCGGCTTCGGGGTGCGTATCTCTGAGCTGCCAGGGCAGCCTTCACTGAACAATCCCATGTTCTGATTATACCTCTTGTCGTGAGAAAAGATATGACACAGGTCATAGAGGAAATAAAAGGGTCAGGGGTCAGGGCCTTGACGTTCATTCCGCATTCCGCAATCCGCATTCCGCAATTTTAAAGCTTCACCTCGAACTCCAGTTCCTTCTCACCCAGCAGGAAACGCTTTCGGACAACCTTTACTTTCATTATATCGCCTTTGTTCTTGAAAAAAAGAGCTGTTTTGACGTCCGGTACGGTCTTCACGGGAACACCGTCCAGGGAAACCAGCACGTCATCGGCCCTGATCCCCGCCGCCCTGGCCGGGCTGTCCTTTACGAAGTCATTAAAGAGCATCCTCCCTTTCTCCTCTTTGAACGTGGCCATGAGCTTTGGCGCCGTCATGCCGTCGAGGGGCTGCGGAAAGATGATAAAGTCGGCGATGTTCCGTTCGATCTCCCCGTCGTTCAGGATGATGGTGTACGACAGGCCGTTCCTCCGGAAGGTCCGCTTCGGTATGCCCGAACCGTAGACCAGGTGACCGCCTCCGGCGATCACCGCCATCTGGTGGTCAGGGTTCTTTTTGAAGTACTCATCGATCGACTCGGCCATGGTCTCGTCCCAGAGGACCTGCGCCTGCAGGAAGAAATCGAAGCTCTTCGGTTCGGCGCTCTTGTGCTGGTCGAAAACCCGCCGGATGCGATGACGGTAGTCCTCGTCGGAAAAATCGGTCTCCCGCGGAAGTTCCTTCCGTTCCTCATCGGTGAGCGCATCCATGCCTTCCTTGGACACTTTCTCGGTGAGCTCTTTTCTCAGGTTCAGGGCCACGACCGGGACCCGGGCCTGCCGGGCAAAATCAAGGATCGGCTTGTACAGGTTGTAGTCGAAGCCCCAGCGCTTGTAATACTCCGACCGGTTCAGGAACTCCCGCTCATCGATGGCGCCGCTGATATAGTCATCCAGGGTCTTCTGGAAAGGCCGCTGGAACATCTCCATGCCGATGGCGAACCTGGCGTTCCTGGTATGCAGCGCCCGTATGATCTGGAGCTGGACCGTATGGTTGCTGAACCGGTCATGATACTCGCCGACGTACACGATCTTCTTTGCGGCGGCGCTTTCAATGACGTCCGAAAGCTTCCTGAGCAGGGAAAGGTCGACGACCGGCGGTTCCTCCCGGAGCTCCATGATGATCCCCCTCTCTGAAGGGGAGATCTTCTTGTCGACATTTTTCCCCTTCACGAACGCGAGACTGCTGTATTTCCCATAATGGGATATCTTCGGGAACGCCGCATCGGCCTCCCCGGCCGATCCCGCGTGGAATATTCCCACGACCTTGTCGGGGTTCCAGGGGTTCTTCCGCATCTCGAGGCTGAACCCGGCGGTCGGTGCGGCGGTCGCTCCGAACAGCCGGCCGAGCACGGGGTTGTCGGCGCCGAGAACAACGAGGTTTGACGCTTTAAGAACTGCGTCGGTCAGGCCCTTGCCCGTCCCTTCGTCCCCCTTCTTGTCCGTCCGCCCTTCCTCGTGCCTGGCAAAACCGATAAGGACGGCTTGATAATTATTGATCCCCGCTTCTGTCGCCGCGATCACCGGCGCCTCGTCCCCGATCAGCCGCGCGATCACCGGAGGCATCTCGTCGGCCGTCAGCTTCCTGGCCAGATCATAGTCTCCGTCGATGACCGCCGTTGCCGGCTCCTCGTCCACCATGAGTGAAAAGCTCTTCTTGTCGGCGTCCAGGACCACCACTTCCTTCTTCTCGCCGCCCCGCAGGTACGAGACGGTCACCGGGAGATCCAGGGGCACGGCGCTGTTCTTCCGCACCACATCGATGGTTATCTCGAATTTCCCGCCTTTCTTCAGGACAGAGGCACTCTCCACGCGGACCTCCGGAAGGCCTTTCCCGTCGAGCCATTGTGTGAAGAACGCCGACAGGTCATTTCCTGACCGCTTCTCGAAGGCGGTCTTGATATCGTCCCACGAGGCCCTGCGGAACTGCCGCGCCGCGATGAGGTCCCTGAGCGATCCGAAGAAGGTCTCGTCGCCGGTCATGGTCCGGAGCATATGGAAGACCATGGCGGACTTGCCGTATCCGATGGAACGCGAGGCCGGGTCCGTCCTGCTCCGGAACTCGCTGAGCGTCGTCTCGTTCCTCTCATTCACGGTGGCCGCGTAATTTACCAGGAGCTGCTTGCGGTACTCCGCCCCCTTGCCCTTCTGCTCCTCGTAGCGGTGGTCCGCCAGGTAGGTGGTCAGACCTTCGCACCAGTTGCCGCGGTCGTCATCAGTAGAGACCGAATTCCCGAACCACTGGTGCAGGATCTCGTGGCCCAGCGAGGTCTCGACGATGAACGGGAGCCGCACCACATCCTGCCCCAGCAGGGTGAAGGTAGGCATGGAATAGCCGGTGGGCAGGAAATTCTCCACGATGGAAAATCGCTTATAGGGATAGGGGGCGAGCAGCTTTTCGTACTGCTCCAAAAAGTTCTTTGCGTAGTGAAGATAGGTCCTGGCAAGGTCCCGGTCCTCTTTGAAAAAATAGGCGATAAGTTCGATAGCGCCATGGCGCTCCCGGGTGATCTCATAGCGGTCCGTGGCGACAAGGGAAAGCCCGTCGACGGGATGGGGAAAGTCGAAGGTGAACAGCATCCCGCCGCCCTTCTTTTCCCTGGTGATGGTCTCTGCCTCCGATACCGCCTCGTATCCCGCCGGGAGCTGCGCAGTGACCTTCCAGCGGGCAAGCCCTTCCGGCTGGGGATACCACGTCCCGGTGAGCGAAATGCCCCGCTCATCGATGGCGCTCGATACGACGCCGTAGTTCCGGTCGCCCTGGGGGACGCCGCCCTTGAAGGTCCCCTCGTACCGGATCTCCGCGATACCGTCCTCGAGAGGCCTGATCGTCAGCCTGCCGTCCTTGACCGAATACTTCATATCCCGGCCGTTCAGGGACAGGGGGCCCACGGTGAGTTGCCCGATCCGGAACGCCAGTTCCTGGCCTGCACGCACCGGCACTTTGACGCTCCCCGTGATCTTTGACCGGGGGACCTCTATGGACACATCAAGCCGGTACTCCCGGTGGCCGGGAACTGAGGGCTCGCCTGCAAGGACAATACAGGGCAGGAGTACTATAATAAGGAAAGAACAATAGTTCATAGGATATCGGTTCCTCTCACCCGGCAGTCATTGCACGGAGAATAATACCAAAATTTCACGGACTTAGCCATTACTTTCCGGTCGTTCCTATTCACTGCTGTCTATGGTGGATCGTGATTATTTCTTCCAAACCACGATAAATTATCTTGAATTTGTTATGATAGATTACTATAATATGCGGCATTCAAAAAAAGGCTGACTCTCGACGATGCCCCGATGTCCATGACATCACGCGAGAGCCGTCATCGGGTCAGGAGGAATGAAGGACCATGGCAGTAAAAAAGAAGGCCAGGAAAAAGGCTGCAAAGCCCGCGTCAAAGAAATCAGTGAAAAAACCCGCCCGCACCGCTGCAAAGAAAACCGTGAAGAAAAAGCCGGTGAAGAAGGCCGTAAAGAGAACGGCAAAGAAAGCGGTGAAAAAAACCGCGAAGAAGTTTGTGAAAAGAGCCGCTGGCGCGTCCCCGGCCCCTCAGCGGATGCCGGCTGCCGTAGCAAAGCGGAAGGACATGCTCAAGAAGCTTCTGCTCAAGAAACGAAATGATGTAGTCCAGGGCCTTGAGATCCAGATGGGCCGTAAGCTCACCCACGAGACCGGACAGAAGATCGACTCCGCCATGGACAGCGCCGACCAGTCGGTCCAGGACGTTGACCAGGGCATCGATTATTCCCTGCTCGAAATGAAGTATGAGCAGTACAAGGACATCGCCGATGCCTTCCGCAAGTTCGAGAACAACAGCTACGGCATCTGTGAAGAGTGCGGCAGCGAGATCAGCATCAAGCGGCTTGAGGTGAACCCCCTTGCCCGGTACTGCATCGAGTGCAAGACCCGCAGGGAGGAACTGGAGAAGATACAGAAAGAAGAAACGCGGTTCAAAGAGTAAATTCCAAAACACAAATAGCAAATCGCAAACAAATCTCAAATTTCAATGACCAGCGATCAAAACGGTCCAGGTTATTTGAATTTTATGTTTGAGCATTATTGATGATCTCGTAAGAAGTCACTTTTTCACACGAAGGCACAAAGACACGAAGAAAGGCGAATTGAAAACATTCAGGTTTTTCTTTGTGGCCTCCGTGATCTTTGTGTGTGAACGACTTTTTACGACTGCATCATTATTGATGCGTTCGTAAAAAGTCCGAAAAGGTGTCTTTGCGAGCGAAGCGAAGCAAT
>CAYILT010000061.1:0-14870 GCA_964364055.1 uncultured Nitrospiraceae bacterium
TCACCAGCCTTGAGTGGCAGGCGATCCGCAAGTCCCTCCCCGCCCCCACGGCCATTGTCCGTCCTGCCACCGACCCGTCGTGCCTCTTCCAGGATGCCTCCCTGACCGACGAACAGAGAACGGTCTTCTCCTTCATCGACGGCAAGCGGAGCATCGAGGAGATCTGCGGCCTGTCCGGCGTCGGCGACTTCAATGCCCTGAAGGCCCTGTACCTGCTGCTCGCCCTCCGGATGGCGGAGATCGGGAAGATCAAGACCGACGCCGAAATGGAATTCGCGCGTGAGGCCGTACGCGAGGCCATACGCCCCACCCGGGAGAAGAAAGAGGAAAAGAAGCCCGAAGAGCCTTCACGGCCCGCGGAGCCCGAGGTCGTGGCCTCGCGGGAGACGATCCAGGAGGCATACGACGCCCTGGCTACACGGGACCAGTACCAGGTCCTCGGCGTCACCGTAACGTCGACCGCCCAGCAGATCAAACACGCCTACTTCCGCCTTGCCAAATCCTACCATCCGGACCGGCACTTCGACCCTGCCATGGCGGACATGAAGAGCAAGCTCGAGTCCCTGTTCGACCGGATCCACAAGGCATACACGACCCTGAGCGACCAGGTCAGGCGCGCCGAATACGACACTGCAGCCGCGAAAAAGGCCGCGCAGCCCCAGCGTCCGGCGGCATCGGATGAATTCGTCGAGCGGCGCGGCGAGGACTACCAGGAACACTACAAGGAAAACGCCGTGCGCGCCGCGGACCAGTTCAATAATGGCATGAAGGAGTTCAAGGTCGGAAACTACTGGGGCGCGGTGGAAGCGTTCACCTGGGCGACCCGGCTGGACCCCATCAAGGCGCCCTATTTCTATTATCAGGGCCTCTGCCTCATGAACATCCCGCGCAGAAAGCACGAGGCGGAAGAGAGCCTGCAGAAATCCATCGAAATCGACCCCACCAAGATCGAATACCACATCGAGCTGAGCAACCTGTATCTCCAGAGCGGGCTCAAGACCAAGGCGCTCGGCGTGCTCAACAACGCCCTGAACCACCATCCTGATTCTCCGCGGATCAATGACGCCATCGCGGCGGCAGGCGAAGGCAAGCTCTCCGCCATAGCCGCAGGCGAGACCGCCCAGCAGCCGTCGGGGGGGCGTCAAAAGGTCACCAAGGGAAACGCGGCACAGGCGCTGGAAAAATTCAACAGCGGTCTGAAGGAATTGCGGGCGAACAATTTCGGCGCGGCGGTGAACGGGCTCTCCGATGCCGTCAGGCTGGATCCCACGAAGGCGCAGTACCACTACTATCTCGGCATTTGTCTGCTCAATATTGCACGGCGGCGGGATGATGCGGAAGAGCCCCTGCGAAAGGCCCTCGAACTCGATGCCTCGAAGCTGGAACATCACCTCGAACTCGGGAACTTCTACCTCAAGAGCGGACACAAAGCGAAAGGGCTCGGCATCCTCAACAACGCCCTGATGCGCTTCCCCGACTCGCCGAAGCTCAAGGACGCCATCAAGGCGGCCGGCGGCTCCGTGGGGGAATCAACCGCCGAGGAAAAGAAGGGCGGCGTGTTCTCAAAGCTTTTCAAAAAATAGAGGGGCTTTCGTATTTTAGTTGAAAAAGCTGCACAAACCAGAAACCAAGAAAGTCTAAAATTCGTCCGCAGATTGCACAGATTACGCAGATTTAAAAAAACCGTCCTGAATCGTGTTTTAAAGATTTAATCTGCGTCAATCGGCGAAATCTGCGGATAAATCCTTCCTCCGAGCCTTTGTTTCTGAGGTCATCCCTTACCTTTTCAACCCTATAGTACCCAAATAGGTGAAATGAACAGCGGGGCTTAGCCGGCAATGGCCTTCACGATCTCCGCGATCCGATGGTCCGCCTCGTGGACCTGTCCCGCCCGCAGAAGATACAGTATGTCCGCATCGACCAGCGCCTGAAAGACCTTCCGCCGGTCCTCCTCGTTCGGAACTTCCTGGAGGAGCCTCCTCCGCAGCAATGCCATCTTCTCGAGAAATACCCCGTATTCCGGCCCGTAGGTTCGTTCCAGTTCTTCCCGGACCCGCCGGGCCAGCGCCGGGCTGTCCCCGCAGGTCGAGATGGCGATCAGCAGGTCGCCCCGCTCCACCACCGACGGAACGATGAACGTTCCTGCATCGGGAGCGGTCGCCACGTTGACGAGAACACCGTTCTTCCGGCAGGCATGAGCAACGGCGGCGTTCACCGCGTCATCATCGGTCGCGGCGACCGCGAGGAACATCCCGGTGAGATCATGCTCGTTGAAAATCTTTTTCCGGTACGTGATCTTGCCCTTGTCGGCAAGCTCGTGGAGGGCAGGAGTGAGCGTGGGGCTCACCACGGAGAGGTCTGCGCCCGCATCAAAGAGGGCGATGGCCTTGCGCTCGGCGACCGGGCCGCCGCCAGCGACCAGACAGGGGCGTTCGCGCAGATCGAGAAAGGCGGGATAATACTTCATGGGGTACGAAGCTTCGCGATGTGGGAACTGACCTTTTTGGTCATGTCCGGGTACTTGGCGATCAGGATTTCGAAGTTCTTGAGCGCCTGCGCCTTCTGGTTCTTTTTTTCCGCGTTGATCGTTTCCCTGCTCTTTTCCCCGGTCTCCGCGCCGCCTGCCTCTGCTTCGGACAATTCCTGGTAGGAGAGACCGGTATAATAGAGGGCATCTTTTTCCGAAGGCGAGCCGGGGTAATCCTTCAACAATTTTTCCAGCCTGCCCACAGCGGCCAGGAAGGACCCCTTTTTGTGGTAGAACTTTCCCACATACAGCTCGTACTCGGCGAGCCGTTCCTTGCAGGTGGCGATGTATTTCTTCGCCTCCTCTTCGTAGGGGTTCCCCGGGTACTTCACGAGAAGGTTCTGGAACTCCTTGAGCGCGGCGCGGGTGACCGCGGGGTCACGGTCGATGGTCGTAAGCTCCTGGTAGCTGCACATCCCGATCTGGTACTGCGCGTAGGAGGCGTCCCGGTGCACGGGGTGAAAGTTGAGAAAGGCCTGGTATTCCACCAGGGCCTCGCTGTACTTCTCCTCGCCGTAGTAGGTGTCCGCGATCCTGAGCATGATGTCCGCATCGTAGCTCCGGTCCGGCGCCTTCTCCTGGATCTCCTGGTAGGCCTTGCGGGCGTCCTCGTACTTGAACTTCTGCATCTTCTCCTCGGCGTCCTTGAACTTTTCAACCGGGTCGAAGGGCGGTTCCTTGGCGCAACCGGCGAGGAGCGCGAGCAGCAATATGATGATGGATTTTTTCATAGAAAAGTATCTCATTATCCGCAGATTCCGCAGAATGAAAAAACGTTGGTTTACTCTGCGTTGATCGGTGAAATCTGTGGAAGGAGCGCTTAGGGTTTGAAAAATGGCGCCGAAGGGGGGGGCCTAAATGAGCTACACAGCTTCTCTCCGGCAACTACAGCGGAAGCAATATATCATAATCGACTTTAGATTGTCAACGATTGCTTGGCGATCGATATCCCCCGTACCTCCCTGCCGTTCTCCATCCTGATAGTGGGGCGCTGAGAAGAGGATCTATGTGGTCTGCCTGTTGATTGGCACACGTAATCCACCGGCCGAGTCCACCGCCCGGTTTTTTCTGCTGTGATGAACCAGGAAGACATCAAGGAAGGGTTTTTTGTGGTTGAAAATTAACCACTGAATGGTTATAATTCAGCCATGATAAAGTGAAACATCACTCAGCTTTTGCTGGACGCCCTCTCCGATACGCCGGTTCTCCTCCTGAATGGAGCCCGGCAAACCGGCAAAAGCACCCTGGTAAAAACCATCTCCGAACATTCCCACCCGGCCCGCTATATCACCCTGGACGATGCCACCGTTCTTGCCGCCGTTAAGCATGATACAGCGGGCTTCCTGTCGGGATTGGACGGCCCTGTTGTTATCGATGAAGTACAGAGGGCTCCAGAGCTGTTTCCTGCTATTAAGGCAGAGGTGGACCGCAACCGGCGACCAGGACGATTCTTGCTCACCGGTTCAGCCAATGTCCTCTTGATGTCTCGATTGTCTGAATCCCTTGCAGGCAGGATGGAGAGCTTAAGTCTCTGGCCGTTTTCCCAGGGAGAGCTCGAAGGAATTCAAGAGCTTTTTGTGGATCGTTTGTTTGCGGCCAAACTGCACGCTGATACTTTGCCTAAGAAATCCCTTGCATCACTCCAGACCAGGATCATCAATGGTGGTTATCCTGAAGCGGTCAGCAGAACAAAGGAAGATAGACGCCGGGCGTGGTTCGAGTCCTATATCACGACGATCCTCCAAAGGGATATCCGGGATCTCGCCCATATCGATGGGTTGACCAGCCTGCCAAGGCTCTTGGCAATCATCGCTTCGCGTACTCCGGCGCTTCTCAATTTCTCAGAGCTATTCCGTACCCTTGCCATGCCTCAAAGCACTCTCAAGCGATATATGACGCTCCTTGAGGCCACGTCTTTGATCCAGCATCTGCCCGCCTGGTCAGGGAATATCGGAAAACGCCTGGTAAAGACATCCAAGCTCGTTATGAGTGACACCGGCCTTATGTCGCACCTGCTCGGAGCCAATAAAGAGCGGTTAGCTACAGGCGGCAGTATCGGTCCTTTACTCGAAAACTTTGTTATCATGGAACTGATCAAGCAGATCACCTGGAGTTCAACCAAGCCGCAGATATTTCATTTCCGGACCCAAACTGGTCAGGAAGTGGATATCGTTTTGGAAGACCGGGCGGGCAAACTTGTGGGAATCGAGGTCAAGGCAAGCTCAACAGTTACAGCCCAGGACTTCAAGGGGCTCCGTGCGCTTGCCGAGACCACTGGCAAGCGATTTCATCGAGGCGTTGTACTTTATACCGGCATCGAGAGTTTGCCGTTCGGGCCGGGCCTCTATGCAATCCCAGTCAATGCTTTATGGAACAACCAGTAATAATGAAGTCTGATACCAGACGAGGGACGAAGGTTGTGTGCTGGAATGAACATGGTCGGTAAACACGGTAAGGATGCATCCGCAAGCCAGGAATTGCAGGCGGTTATCATGCCCGTCGGTACTGTGCGGCTGGAGTGGCTGGAGACGCGAGAGCCCTTCGACAAGAGCAAAAGCCTGCTCGAGCGGGAACTGTTCAAACGGTTCTCGGAAAATCCGGATGGCGCGTTTCTTTTTCTTGGATTCCGCGGCGCCTCCGTCCCCCTTTCCCCGTCACTCCATTTTTTGCGCGGGTTCTGCGGTCTTTTCGCCTGCAAGCTCAGACAGACTCCGGACCTTGAATCCATCCAGCATGAGGTCTCTGTCGCGCTCAGCGACGAGGAGCGGGACCACGCGCTTGCGGCCATCCCCCTGATGACGGGCGCCGAGTATCTGAGCAGGACGGTGCTGGATGATCTCTGGCAGCGGCTCCACGACGAGTTTCGCAGTGAGATCAAGGAGTACAAGGGGACGGTCGAGGAGTTCATCAGGCAATACAGCCCCGACGTGCACCTGGCTGGACGAGTGTTCTTCCACCTCATTGAGAGCAAAAAAGACGATCATCCCTTCGAGTTTCTCGCCACCTACACGAGCCCGCTGAACAAACAAGGCAGGTCGCAACGACATCCCCTGAATCATGCGCTGACCGAATACGGCAAGGACAGTCTGCGGTTGCTCGCTCTGCTCACGACGGTCCAGCGCGCCGCGAAAGAGAGCGCCTTCATCGCGGGTCTTATGGAAAGCGGAGAATTGTTCCATCACCTGGCCTGGTCCGCGAAAGAGGCCTATACCTTTTTGCGGGAAATCCCCCTGTACGAGCAGTCTGGCATTCTGTGCCGTATCCCTGACTGGTGGAAAGGCGGATCATCAAAGCTGCAGGTCAGCATCTCCCTGGGCGATAGCCGGCCTTCCACCGTGGGGATGGATGCCTTGCTCAGTTTCGATATGGGACTGCTTTTTGAGGATACGCCGGTATCCCTTGAGGAGGCCCGGCGCTTGCTCGAATCCGCGGAAGGGCTCGCTCTGATCAAGAACCGCTGGGTGGCGGTGGACCCCGAAAAGCTGCGCCAGACCCTCGAGGCCTACGAAAAAGCGCGCACGCTGGCCAAACGCGAGGGGCTTACCTTCCGCGATGCGCTCCGCTTGCAGCTGAATCCCGGATCGCTCCTGGAGCTCACCGGCACTGACGCGGTGGTGACGGTCACGAACGGCCAGTGGCTTGAAACGGTCATGGCAAAGATGCGCCACCCTGAGTTGGCCGCCCCGGTTACCATGGCGCCTTCTTTCAAAGCGGAACTCAGACCCTATCAGGAAAAAGGCGTGAGCTGGCTCTCCTTTCTGCACTCCCTCAATTTCGGCATGTGCCTTGCCGATGACATGGGGCTCGGCAAGACCGTGCAGGTCCTGGCGCTGCTTCACCTGTTGAAGCACCGGGGAGAGAAAGGCGCGAGCCTTCTGGTGCTCCCCGCATCGCTGCTCGCCAATTGGGCGAGTGAGCTCCTGAAGTTCGCGCCGGATATTGCGTTCTACACAGCTCATCCCGCGGGAAACGATTCCAATAGTGTGGAACCGAAAGAAGCCCGTGAGCTGGACGAGCTCGATCTGGTGATCACGACCTACTCCATGGTGCAGAAGTACGAATGGCTCCATGTATACGATTGGAAGTACGTTATTCTCGACGAGGCGCAGGCGATCAAAAATCCCGGCACAAAGCAGACCAGGGCGGTCAAAAAGCTGCAGTCAGTCAACCGCATTGTCATGACCGGTACTCCCGTGGAGAACCGGCTGTCCGATCTCTGGTCGTTGTTCGATTTCATCAACCCCGGGCTTCTTGGGAGCGTCCAGGAGTTCAGCAAATTCTCCAAGACTCTGGCCAAAGTCCCCGAAGGATATGCGCGTCTCAGAAACGTCATCAGCCCCTACATTCTCCGGCGGCTTAAAACGGACAAAACGGTCATCTCCGATCTGCCGGACAAGGTCGAGATGAAGACCTGGTCGTCGTTAAGCAGAAAACAGGCGGTGCTCTATCAGAAACTGGTGGACGATCTCAGGAGGACCATCGAAAGCACGGAGGGTATCCAGAGAAAAGGGCTCATCCTGAGTTCGCTCATGAAGTTCAAACAGCTCTGCAATCACCCGGACCAGTATCTCGGAACCGGGATGTACGACGAGAGCGACAGCGGCAAATTCGGCCGGCTGCGCGAGATCTGCGAAACGATCCATGAAAAACGGGAACGCGTCCTGGTGTTCACCCAGTTCAGGGAGATCACGGACCCGCTTTCAGATTTCTTGAGCGGAATATTCGGGAGGCAAGGTCTCGTGCTGCATGGCGGTACGCCGGTGGGAAAGAGGAAAGATCTCGTGGCCCGGTTTCAGGATGAGGACTACGTGCCTTATCTGGTGCTGTCGCTCAAAGCCGGGGGCGTTGGGCTCAATCTTACCGCGGCGAACCACGTTATTCATTTTGACCGGTGGTGGAACCCGGCTGTTGAGAACCAGGCAACCGACCGGGCCTTCAGGATCGGCCAGAAGAAAAACGTGATCGTTCACAAGTTCATCACCAAAGGGACGGTTGAGGAGAAGATCGACGAGATGATCGAGGGGAAATTGAAACTCTCGAACGACGTGATCCAGTCCGGGTCAGAGGCATGGATCACGGAGATGAGCAATGAGGAATTGATGAGGATGTTCACGCTGACGCTCTGATCTGATGCAGGTACTGTTAACCCGCAAAAAATATTTTGCCACGAAGGCACCAAGACTCGAAGAAAGACTATAATCTCAGGCTGTAAACTAAACCAGAACGATTCCCGAATTTCTTTGCGCCTTAGTGTCTTTGTGGCAGATTCGGTTTTGTCCTAGACAGTTGAAAAAGGAGCGCTCATGTCATTCTGGGGTTTTCCGAAATATGTCTGCAAAGCCGAGAAAAAAGCGAAGGCCGAAAAGAAACTGGCTCAGTTGAAGAAGAAACAGGACGTTCGGCCGGTGATCATTGAAGGCGGCGCCATAGCGCGCACCTGGTGGGGCAAGGCGTGGAACAAGAACCTTGAATCCTACGCCGATTACAGTAACCGGATCGGCAGGGGCAGGAGCTATGTCCGGTGCGGAGCGGTCCTGGACCTCCAGGTCAACGTCGGCGAGATCAAGGCCCTGGTGCACGGCTCCCGGGCGAAGCCTTATGTCATCAACATCAAGATAAAAAAGCTTAGCAAAAATACCTGGCAGCAGGTCACATCCGAGTGCGCCGGAAAACTGGAGTCCCTTGAAGAACTGTTGACGGGAATATTCCCCAAGGCCCTCGAAAAAACTTTCATGCAGCGAAATACAGGCTTGTTCCCTTCACCGCAGGAGATCGACTTCAACTGCTCCTGTCCGGACTGGGCAAGCATGTGCAAGCACATTGCCGCGGCGCTCTATGGCATCGGCGCCAGGCTTGACGAAGATCCGGCGGTCTTTTTTACTCTTCGGGGTGTTGACACCGGAGACTTGATCAAACGGACAGTATCGAGTAAGGCGGAGGATCTTCTCAAAAAGGCTTCGAAAAAGAGTTCCCGGATCATTGAAGGCGCCGACTTGTCCGCTGTCTTCGGTGTCGATCTTGTGGAAGAGCCCGATTCGTCAATACCGGATGACGTTGCAGTAATAGAAATGCCAGTGGATCGGAGTGTTCACATGGCTGATGTGAGGAAGACCGTCAAAAAACGGGTGAAGAAGGATACCGGCTCCTCGCTGGTGGACAAACCTTCAAAAAAGTCTGGCGTGAAGAAGAAGGCTGTCAAACGAAAGTCAAAGGGGACAGTGAAAAAGGTTGTGAACAAACAGGCCAGGTTAGGAAAAAAGAAGTAATAGGGTGGTAATGTTCGGCATAGCATGAAACGCTGACCCATTCCGTTGGTATCAACCGGATTGGGGGGCCACATATCAAGAAAGAGATTGCAGAAATGACGAAGGCATACCGATAGGCTGAAATACTAAATGGTGCCGAAGGGGGGACTCGAACCCCCACGGGATTGCTCCCACTGCGCCCTGAACGCAGCGCGTCTACCAGTTCCACCACTCCGGCACGGAGGTAATATTAAAAGGATTGCAGGGGATTGTCAAGGGTTGTTTTCCCGCACGCTGTTTTTCCGCACAGAACCACTGCCCTGTTGCGCGACGGTTCTGATGCTGTCCAGCACGCGGAAAAGCCATCAAGCTTCCGGCTCAAGCGCCTGACCGCAGGGACGATCCGCAGAAGATAGAACGCTCGCGTCCGTCGCGTCCCCGCTCGTCCTTGACAAACAACAGGGTCGCGGTTACAATGACCATCATTCCTGATTACGAGGTCAAAACGATGAAAAACATACGCACCGTACTTCTGTTGTCCGTCACCATCTTCCTCCTGATCCTAAGCGTGTGGTCACCGGCCCACGCGGACTTCAAGAAGACCAAGATCGCCGTGCTGGACTTCCAGATGCAGGGCGAGCAGACGAATTCAAAGGACATGGGCAAGATCGTGGCGGAATGGCTCATCACCGGCCTCGTCGAGACCGGCCGGTTCGACGTGATCGAGCGGCGGTTGCTCGAGAAGCTCCTTGAAGAGCAGAAACTGGGCGTCACCGGCGCCATCGACCCGACCAGCGCGGCCCAGCTCGGCAAGATCCTGGGCGTCAGGATCATCGTCTCCGGCACGGTAACGAGCCTCGAAGGCTACACGGAGATCAATGCCCGGCTCATCAATGTGGACTCGGCATCGATCATAGCGGCCGAGAAGGTCCGGGCAGGCAGCGCCGAGAAGCTTCGCGACCTCGTCACCAAGATCACCGAAAAGATCGCCCTCGCCTTCCCCATGGAAGGCTATGTCGTTCAGCGCGCCGACAAGAAAGTGACCATTGATCTGGGCAGATTGATCGGCGTAAAGCCCGGGATGAAGTTCGTCGCCTTCAAGGAAGGAAAGGTGATCAAACACCCGAAGACCGGCGAGGTGCTCGATGTCGAGACGATCGAGATCGGGATCGTCGAGATCAAGGACGTGCGGGACAAGACGTCGTCCGGCATGATCCTGCAGGAGACCGCACCGAACTCCGTCGTTTACGGCAGCATGGTCCGGAGCTCGACCAAGGACAGCCTGGGCGAAGACGCGTCGGAAAGCAGGTCCGTGCAGCAGGACTCCGGGGAGCGCCGGGGGCTCATCCCCATGCCAAAGTGGTTCCGGCGGGAATGATCTTCGGGCAGCCGGAACCTCTCCGAACGATGGGAACAGCAAAGGCCGCGTTCATAACGCGGCCTTTTTCATGTCCCCGGTCATCGTGTTCCTCGAACGTGCCTGCCTTCGGATCAGTAGTACCAGTTCATCCGCGCCGTGATGTCGGTCTTATAGATGTTGAATGTCTGTTCCCGCTTCGCGTCCAGCGACAGGCTGGTGTTCGTCGTGAAACGAAGGTTCTGCTGCAGTCCAGCCGCTACGCTCCTGTGCTCATCCCCAATGCGGTAGAAAACTCCCTGCGCCCAGAGGTTCACCTTCCAGTCCTTCGTCAGGTTCGTCATTAAACCAGCGGTACAGCCGAAGCCGAGGGCATAGTCCTGCTCCAGGCGGGTGCTCGCGTTGAGGTCGGCCTCGGCAAGGAGGTATGCCCTGCCCGTGGCGCCGACGCTTCCGGTCAGTCCGCCGCCGGCGTTCAACCGGAGCACGGGATGTTCCTTGCCGTCGGAAAGCAGCATCTCCTCGGCGCCGGCGTTCACCTTCCAGGAAACGGGCTTGAAAATGCCGTTCCACGGAGAAAGAGAAACGATGTCGATCACATGCCAGCGGTGCAGCCGCAGTTTTTCCTCGTCAACGTAATAACGGAATGACATATCCATGAAGTTGATCTGCGCGCCCCGGACGTACCCCTCGTCAAGGTCCGTGATGTCGTGGTACGCCGCCCGCCACTCGAGCTCGGTGAACCACGATCCCGTCCGGTACCCCCCGCCCCCCCGGAACCGTCCGGACAGGTGCCCCTGGTCCGGCGGCGTCGGCGTCTGGATCGGATAGGGGTCCTCTGCAGGCGTACCCAGGATGCTCCGTGCCGCCAGGACGTCCAGGAACTGTCTTTGGAACTGGTCCCGCTCCAGCATGCGAAGCGCGCCGCGGTACTGGGAAAGCTCCGCGGCCAGGTCCAGGACGATCCGCTTCTTCTCTACGGGCAGGTCCTCCGTCAGCACGCTCTGCGGCGTCTGCTTCCGGTCCACGATCGCAAAGGCCATTCCCTTGAGGCCATTGTCCATATCCGAAGCGATCCTCAGGATCTTCGTCCCCTGCGACGGCCTGTACGTCACCTTGGTCACGACCCCGAACTTTTGCACGGCGCGGACCGTGTCCACCGGGATGACCCAGAACCGCCACTTGCCGTAGAATTCATCGGTCAGCCGAAGGGACGGCCGACCCGCCTCGATCAGAAAGAGAAGGTTGAATGAGCAGTTCTGGTCGAAAAAGTAGTAGTTCGCGTAGAAATCCTTCATCTCCCAGATGTGCAGGAACACGCGGTAGGCCTCATCGGGCGTCAGGTTCAGATGGTACTCCCAGATGTCCCGGTGCTCCAGGTCGCTATACTCCCGCACCTTCTCGTAGTACGGCAGGTTGGAATACCGGCCATGGTAGAACCCGAAGATGCCCTTGACCGCATAGAAAAGACCGAGGGTATCGCCGGTAATGGCGGCATAGTTGACCGCATGGGAGAGAAGATCGCTCTCGTAGGCAGTGTTGATCCGAAGCAGGGTATGGCCGAACATGGACGAGGGGCTGTTCAGGAGGGTGTTGGGGAACACCAGCACCACCGACCGGGGGTTCACGGCGGCCAGTGCTTTCTCGAACCTGGCGCAGTCGGCCTTCGGCAGCTTCTGCTCGTCGATGGCCAGTTCCTCGCGGAGCCAGGTGTACCGGGCGATAAATCGGCACTGGGGATGCTCCTCCCCCTCTTTCACGCCCTCCTGGAAGAAGGCCGCGAGCGTCGCGTTCAGTTCGGCCTCGGGGTTGCGGCTGCCGTCCGGCGCATTGAAGAAGCGCGGATCGTCCACCAGGCTCTTGATGCCGGAACCGGCAGGCTTGTAATGAAGCAGCACCTCCCAGGTCCGGGCACGCGCAAGCCCCTTTTCCCGGGCCAGCCGCTGCAGCTCGCCGAGGTACCCGTCCGACGGAGTCACCGCGGCTGCGGCGGCAACCATCAGGAGGGAGGCGGATATCGAGAGGCAAATAAAAAGGCATGCAGAACGGAGCGTTCTGCATGCCTGGGTGTGACGCTGGGAAAAGAGCACCCGGGAACGAAATAGCATTATTTCGTCGATACGGTCGAGATGTTGTCCATCACGCTCGCCATCTGAACGCCGGGGGACGTGAAGATGCGGGCGAAACCGGACTGCAGCTGCCCGTAGAACTCGGCGCGCTTCTCCGCCGGGACCTGCAGGAGTTCGGCAAAGGCATCGAGCGTCTCGCCGCGGCCCTGGGCGATGTCGCGGGCCAGGTTGTCCATGTTGGCGACCATGAACTCGTTCAGCTGCACGTTGTTCGCGAAGTTCTTCGGCTGCTGGCAATCCGACGTGCCGGTGGTGATGCCGAAGGTCTGGTTGCCGTACGTACCGTTGGTCGTCGCCTGGAACGTCTGGAGCAGGACCGAGTTGTCCGCGCTTCCCTTGAACAGCATGGTGCCGAGACCACAGCCGGTATTCGTGTGGGCCTGGCCCGCTGCGAACGCGGATCCGGCCAACACGAGCGTTACTACAACTACTGCTGCGACAACTGCAAGTTTCTTCATAGTGCCTCCTTCGTGAATTGAGAAAATTGGAACAGTGGATTTATTAAAGCCTATTTTACCCTCTTTGTCAAGTGTCAAGACCCTTTCGCGGGCGGTCCGATGGTTGACTTCGGCCGCAGCACGCCGGAAAGATAGTCCACAAAATTCTTTCTCACCGCCTCGTCGCCGAAAGACTGGACGTGCCCTGGCCGCGCCGTGAGCCAGAGTTCCTTCGGTTGCGTGGCGGCGTCGTTCAGCATCCTGCCGTAATGGACCGACACGACGGGGTCGTCCATGCCGTGCAGGATGAGCACCGGCACGGGAGAGACCTTCGCGATCCATCGGACAGCGCTGTAGTCGTCGTTGACCGTCCAGGACAGGGGATACTGGAGCGGCCAGGTGAGCCAGAAGCTGGAGGCCTTCTCGCGCGCTATCAAACGATAGCTCGAGAAGGCGCTGTCGATGACCAGGGCGCGGATGCGTTCCTTATGGGGGGAATGCGTTACGGTATAGATGGCGATCGACCCGCCCAGGCTCTGGCCAAGCACCACGATTCGGTCCGGGTCCGTTTCCGGCATACTGAACAGCTTTTCCAGTGCGGCGTCGGCATCGCGGTGAACGCCTTCGAGCGTCGGCTCCCCGCCGGACCACCCGTATCCGCGGTAATCGATGATAAAGAGATTGTAGCCTTCCTTCACGAGCCACAGGACGCTATTTACATGGGTGCTCAGGTTCTGGGCATTGCCGTGCAGGACCAGGATGCTCCCGGCAGCGTTCTCTGCCGGGAAGTACCAGCCGTGGATCGGGACCCCGTCGGACGCCGGGAAAACTACGTCGCGGTGGCTGAACAGCTTCACCGCGGGCCCTTCCTGCATGTTCCTCGACGGATAGAAGAAGAGGCCGCTGCAGCCCGTGACCGCGAGCAGGAGGAGAGATAGGATGATGGAATGGATAATTTTCATAAGTACAAGTGCGGTCGCGGGACATCTATTATTATATTATAAAAACGGATTTCCTCCGAGCCACAACGATCTCCACTTTCACCGACCGTCATCCCCGAGCGTTCCTATCGGGGATCCAGAAATCTGGGCTGGATTCCCGCTTACGCGGGAATGACACCGCAAGAGTCCCTGCGACAAAAAAACCCCTTTGGGCTGTACCCAAAGGGGTTTCGTACTCATGCGTGGGGCCGTTATTTGACGAACTTGACGATGTCTCCCTGTTTGAATCCCGTGCCGGCGGACGTGCGCGCGACCGACACATCACCCTTGTCGCCGATGTCGTTCTGGGTGATGAGCACCTGGCCGACCTTGTCCTCCGTCGTACCGAGCTTCATCTTCGTATCCGGATCGATCAGGTCCTCGCCTACCCGGTAGACATCGAGCTTGTCGCCGACCTTCAGGCCGGTCTTCTTGCCGGCGTTGATGTAGACCTTGTCGCCCGCGATCTTCATGATCTTGCCTTTCCAGGGGCTGCTTTCCAGCGATTTAATCATGTTGACCATGGCCTTGGTAAGCGCGTCGCGGAGCGCTCCGTCACGCAGGTCGGAGTCGTAGGACGACTTGCCGCCCATACCGAGCACGCGGCCCACGCTCTTCTCGTAGATGCCCGCGCCGGAGTCCGCCATCATCTGCACGCCCGTGGTCGTGTCGACAATGCGGTAGTCCACCGTCACCCGGGCGACCTGCTTTTTCGTCTTGTAGATCAGCATGTCCTGGCCCTCTTCCGCCTCGGAATAGGCCGTCACCGCGCCGGTCAGGATGGCGTTCAGCCCGAGGATGTTCCCCATCTTGGCCGCCGTATCCGGGTTGATGGCGCCCGTGGCGCCCATGTGCTGCTGCTGCATGATGGATTCGATGTCCTGCTGCGGGATCACGATGAACCGGCCCGTTTTTTGCAAAATTGTGCCCAGGATGTCGGCCGCCGCCTCGCCGATCCCCAGGACCTTGGACGGGGTCTTGTTCTGGAAGTTCACGACGCCGATGCGAAGCTTGGGGCCCGTATACTGCTCGACGTCGGACGACGTCTTGGCCAGTTCCTTCGACGTCCCCGTGACCGTCGTGTCATCCTTCACCGCACCCGATATCTTGGGCGCACACCCGGCCATCACCAGCATGCTTGTCACGATCATCATTACAACCATCAACCGAAGTACAGCTTTCATTGTATCCTCCT
>CAYILT010000062.1:0-14847 GCA_964364055.1 uncultured Nitrospiraceae bacterium
CTGGGTAGAGGACTTGCGCCTCCAAGCTGTCGAACATGCTCGGCACACTAAAAAACCCCGAAGAGGGGGTTTCTTCGGGGTTTCAACCATTCCTTAGCTTAATTGATCACGCGCCCAACTGAGCTGCTCGCGAACCGTAATATCACGGTGTTGCTTTTCTTTCCTTAGGATGCCTTCGTTACGTTGGCCGCCTGCGGGCCTTTCTCGCCCTGCACCACCTCAAAACTGACCGGCTGACCCTCCGACAGCGTCTTGAAGCCCTCGCCCTGGATCGCCGAGTAATGCACGAACACATCGCGTCCACCGCCGCCGGGCTCGATGAAACCGAAGCCTTTCGCCTCATTGAACCACTTCACTTTCCCGTCCGACATAATGCTTGCTCCCTCCTTGCGTGTGCTTCCGCTCCATTCCCCTTTACTGTTCCAGAGCGGAATTACGGTTTTGAACAACAGGGATGAGCCTGTTACGTCCCCCGTGCTCAGGTCCCCGACCAGCAACAAGTATATGAACGATGGAATTCACTGCCATAGGAAAGATGAACGTTGGGAAGGTCCCTGCTGATACCTCATTATTAGTTCAGATATTTTGCCGGATTGACCGGAAGGCCGTTCAGGCGTACTTCATAGTGGAGGTGGGGGCCGGTGCTGGAGCCGGAATCGCCGGCATAGGCGATGACATCGCCCCGCCGGACGCGCTGGCCGGCCTTTACGTTTATCCGGGAATTGTGGGCATAGAGCGTTTTGATGCCGTATCCATGACTGATCTCCACCATGTTGCCGTAGCCCGTGCCGAAGCTTGCCTTGACCACCACGCCGTCGGCAGCGGCTACGACCGGAGTCCCGGTCTGAGCGGCAATGTCCAGACCTTCATGGAACTTGAGAATGCCGCTGAACGGCGATGTGCGGGTACCATACCGTGAGGTGACCCAGCCGCGCACCGGCCAAATGGAAGGTGTCGAAGCGAACAGGGACCGTTTGTCCTCGAAATATTCGATCAGCATCTGGAGGCTGGTCTCCTGGCGGGATGCCGCTCCCTTGAGTTGGGTGAGCTCTTTGCTCATTTCCTTGAGCGCGTCTGCCTGTTTCTTTTCGCCAAGGGCGGTCAGGTTCTGAAGGCCGAGCTCGTCGGGGCCGCCGATGCCGAGAACTTGCTGTGCCTTGTCCCGGGGGCCGAGACTCACGACCCGGCGAAGCTTGGTGTCGAGGTCCCTGAGCAGGAACATCTGGCGCTTGTAGTCCAGGAGGTTCAGGGCGAAGTTCTGTACCTGCGCCTTTTGCTGCATCAGCTCTTCGCGCACGGTCTGAAGTTCCCAGACCTTGTCCTTCACATCATTGTACTCATACACCAGATAGAATGAGAGGATGACGACACCGAGGAACGATAACAGCGCGGACTTGATGGCGGACTTCGAAATGTGGAGCGTGCGCACCCTGGAATTCGGCCCGGGAACGAACATGAGCGTAAAATATTCTTTTTTCTTGATATTTCTCGACTTCCCTGCCCGCATCATGCCTCCACGGTGAAAAGGCGCACGAATCACCGCATAAACAGTAGCATAGAGAACGCTTCATTGTCAAGGGTTTCTTTGAAAGGACAGCCCTTTCGCCACTATATCTTGGGGATGCCTGTGGAACGCTTCAATATCTAGATCGAGCGCAGCGCTTTATCTTTCTTGCCAGGTCAGGAACGGCTCAAGCGGACAGCCGGGGCACCGTGGCGCGCTCTTTTTGCAGTGCATCTTGCCCACCATTACCAGAAGTGCGTGATATTCATTGAACAACCCGGCATCTCCGGGCAGGCTGCCCATGAACAACTGCTGAACATCATCGTATCCGGCTCCCTCGGAAACCAGCCCGTGCCTGCTGAATATCCGTTTCGTATAGGCGTCCACCACGAAAACCGGTTTTCCTGCCGCATAGAGAATAATGGAATCTGCCGTTTCAGGACCGATCCCATTCACCAGGAGGAGACCCTTGCGAAGTTCTCCCGGGTCATCCCGCAGCATCCGGGCAAGGCTCCCTCCGTAGCGACCCGCCAGGAAGGTCATGAGATGGGCAAGGCGATCCGCCTTGATATTGAAGTAGCCGCTCGGCCGGATGAGCAGCGCAAGGCGCCGCGGGGCGACATCCCGAAGGCGCGCAAGCGAAAGCAGACGCTCTCGCTTCAGGTTCCTGATGGCCTTTTCGACGTTGACCCAGGCCGTATTCTGGGTCAGGACCGCCCCGACCATGACCTCGAAAAGGGTATCGCCGGGCCACCAGCGCTGCGGACCGTAGGCCCTGAACAGGGCGCGGTACATGGCCATAAGCTGTTTTCTGGTCTTGCTGACCGGCATGGTCGTTCCTTGTGAATTGCCGACAGGCTGCTGGCGGGATTCATCGATCCGTGGTCATCTCATCCCTTCGTCGAGTCTTTCACCCATGCAAGATAACCGGGCAGGCCGGCCACGATCGGCAGGGCGATGATCTCCGGGACCGTGTAGGAGTGGAGTGATTTGACCCGTTCGATGACCTTTTCCATGAGAGCCATCCTGCTCTTGCAGACCAGCAGCACCTCGGCGGCATCCTGCGCCTTGCCTTCCCAGAAAAAGAACGACCGCACGCCGGGAATACAGTTGACGCAGGCAACCAGATGCTCCGCGACAAGCGCCTGCGCGATCTTCGCCCCTTCCTCCGGGGAACCTGCGGTGATCAGAATGACGATCTCTTCGGCCATCGTATCCTCCTGCGACAAGATAAGACAAATCATATCCTCGATCGCATCGATAGGTCTTTCCCGGTGGAGCACCGCCAGCATCCCGACTTGTCGGGAATAGATAACGCGACATCCCGCAGCAGCCCCGCGTCGAGCGGGATTGCGGCCGCGGGGTCATCAGATCATACCCGGAACATCACTGTTACTTGAACTTTACCCCTCCCAGCCCCTTGAGGTCGAGCATAACAAGGTACTGCGTCTCGTCCGGCTTGTTAATCCCCGGCTTGTTGATATAGGAAAACCCCAGCCCCCAACACTGAGAGGCATAGTGAGCGATAAATTCTCGCTGCGTCGTGAGACGGTGTTCCACGTCCTGCCATACCTGGCCTTTCAGGTCCCATTTGCCTGCTTTGAACCCGAGCCCGCCGATCAGGAATTGGGTTTTTGGCTCACGCAGATACTGGTGGGTCACATCGAACTGAGCGCTCTCACCTTTGACGGAAACGCTCTCGGAGGAAGAGGAAAGCCTGTCGGTATAGGTATTGTAGTTCGCTTTGGCGGAAACGGTGAGCAGCTTCGGTGTCTTGACGGCGAGCTCGCCCTTCACCTCGGAGCGGGGCTGGGCGTTCACCAGGTCCTTGTTCCGCGCCTGGTTCACGTCGTAGGACTCGGACAGGCGGAAGACCATGAGGTCGAAGGTACGGACGGTCGCGCCCTCCTTGTACCGCGCGGTCAGACGGTTGATGAGCGACAGGGTCGCCACATTTTCCTCTTTCACCTCGTCCACGGAATCCAGGCGGGGGATGTCGCCCTGCTCGATCCGGGGGATATAGGAATAGCTGAGCATCGGCTCGATGGAATGCCGGACCCGCCCTATGCCCGCCTCTTCATCCTTGCCGTAGACCCGCGAAAAGCGCGCGTTCAGGTCCGCACCGGCATAGGTATACTTTCTTTCGGCGGGCTCCATGGTCGCCGCGCCCTGGTCATAGAACGTTGCCCGGGCCCCGATGCGGGGCGTCAGGCTCAGGGCGTTCCCGCTTAACACGGCAGTAAGCTCCGGATTGAGGTCCGCCCTCTGCACCGTCTTTCCCTCGGCCACGGAAAAATTGGCCGCTGACCCTTCGAGGCGGAGGTGCAGCAGCGGGCCGAGGGTCTCTCCGAAGATCGTGTACCGGAGCTCGGGCACCTTCTGGATGGTCTTGTCGTTGGGCTGTGTCAGGTCCGTCGAATACTGGCCAAGCAGATAGAGTGAAGCCGTGTTCCAGCGCTCCACGTAGAAGGCGTTGGAATCGATATAGGGCCGGGACCGCAGCTCCAGCTTCTTCTCGAGGGCGCGGTAATAGTCCTGGTCGTTCACCAGGCTGATGTCCGCGCGGAACGAAAGGTCTTCGGCAAACTCCTCACGGTGCTGAAATTGAAATTCCCACCGGTTCTCGCCTGAAGGGAAGGTGTCAAAATAATTGTAATATGCCTTGCCCGCCGAGTCCCGGGAGTTCACATACCGGTACTCCATCCCCGTCCCATGGCCGGCGCGCGAGCGGTAGTCGGAGATGAAGGTCATGTCCTGGTAGTCGGAGATGGCCCAGAAAACCGAGTTCTTCATAAGGAAGCCCTCGGTGTTGCTGAATCCGGCCATCGGGATGAGAAGGCCGCTCTGCCTGCGCACCGGGAACAGGAGGTAGGGTGTATACACCACGGGCAGCCCTATCATGTTGAACGAGACCCCCCTGCCCGTGGCATAGCGGTCCAGGTCCACATCGATCTCCCGCGCCTTGAGGTACCATTCCCCCTCATCGCAGGTGGTGAAGATCCCGTTCTCCACGTGGTACACCGATTCGCCGCGACGCTCGATCCGGTCGCCCTTCAGGTGAATGTTCTCCTTGCTCTTGTAGATCTGGCCCTTCGTGATGACACCGACCCGCGTGTTCATGTTCATCTCCAGCCGGTCGGCCATCACCGTATCGCCCCTGTCCCGGAGATACACGTTGCCCTCGGCAACGGCTTCGCCGGTCCTGTTGTTCAGCATGATCCTGTCGGCCTCCACTCTGATGTCCTGCTGCTCGATCCTCACGTGCCCTTCCGCCGTATAGGTATCGTTCGCGCGGTCATGGTCGAGCTTGTCGGCGGTCACCGTGACCGGGACCTTTTTCGGTGGTTCTTCCGCGGCCGCGGAAGATATCATTCCGATGAGGCCCCCCCCCACGATGACCAGGAGTACGCGGTATAGGGTGCGCATGACCATATTACGCTGTTCGCCTGCCCTTTCGCATTTCGTAATCATTCGACACGCTCATGATGCCGTTCGACGGGCTCATGATGCTGAGCAACGCCGAAGCAGTGAGCACCGTCGAACCATCTGCAATCCGCAACGTAACGCTCATCCCTTCAATCCCCGCAGGGGACCGGACGCGCCGGGTCTCAGCACTGCCCGCGCATCGCCGACAGTATAGAGCGACCCGGTGATGAGAATGAGGTCATTTTCCGCCGCCCCCTGACGCGCCAGTCCGATGGCCTCGGCAACGGTCTCGGCGGAATCCACCGTGCCAGGGAACACCCTGATCTCCGCTGCCAGGGACCCGACGTCGAGCGCCCGTGTGTAGTGCGGCTTGGTCACGACGATCCGGTCTGCCAGCGGGGCCAGCTGGGAAACGATCCCCCGGTAGTCCTTGTCCATGAGAATGCCGATGACCAGGACCAGGTGACGGTAGCCCTGCTTGAGTTCCCGCACAGCATCGGCAAGCGCCCGCGCCGAAGCGGGATTATGGGCGCCATCCAGATAGATGTCCGGCCTCACTGCCACCCTCTCCAGACGGCCCTCCCAAGCCGCGCCGGCAAGGCCGTTCCGAAGAGCCGCCTCGGGAACAGAGATCCCCCTGCCGCTCAGGCATTCGATCGCGGCCAGCGCCAGGCACGCATTTCCCACCTGGTGCCTGCCGACCATCGCGATCCGAAGCCCCGGAAAGCGGGACCCGATCCCGCGGTAGTCGAACTCCTGATACCCTGCACCGGCCGCCGGTTCCGCCCTGAAGTCCTTCGGAAACCGGTAGACCGGGGCGCCTGCCGAGGCGGCCTTCCGCTCGATCACCGCGATCGCCTCAGGCTGGACCGCGCCGGTGACCACCGGCACTCCCGGCTTGATGATCCCCGCCTTCTCGCCCGCGATCTTCTCGATCGTATCGCCGAGGAACTCCGTGTGCTCCACGTCGATGTTCGTGATGACCGACACCTGAGGCGTGATAACGTTGGTGGAGTCGAGCCGGCCTCCCATACCCGCCTCGACCACGGCCACCTCGACGCGCTCTTCCGCGAAGCAGGTGAAAGCCATGGCCGTGGTGACCTCAAAGAACGTCGGCGTAAGAGCCCCCCCTTCCGCTGACGGCAGGCCCTCGTACCGGGTCCGCACCCGTTTCGCAAGGTCTATTACCCGATCCTCGGTGACCGGGATATTGTTGATCCGAATCCGTTCGGTAAAGCTCACCAGGTGGGGAGAAGTATAGAGACCCACGCGATACCCCGCGGCCAGGAGCATCCCGGCCAGAAAGGCCGCTGTGGAGCCCTTGCCGTTGGTCCCGGCAACGTGGACCGAGCGGAACCGCAGATGGGGATCGCCCATGAGCCCCATAAGCTGGCGGCTGTTGGACAGTCCGAACTTGATCCCGTGCTTCTGAAGTCCGAAGAGATAGTCGATGGTGTCCTGATACGGCATGGCGTGCCTGCGGTTACTGCGCCGGCGGGGACAGGGGAGGAGGCGCCGGCCTGCCCTCCGGTTTACTCACCGGTATCTCCGCAGGGATTTCCACCGGTTTTGCCGCCGGTCTTTCGGCCGGCTGCCGCGGCGGAGCGGACACCGAAAGGATCTTCATGACAAAGGGAAGCAGTTCTCCACTGCCGGCCGATGCGAGACGGGACCGCCGGTAGGTGATCTTCCCGGCGCTCTGAATGCGGTTGAAAAAGGTCAAGAGCTCGTTCGAGGTCAGGCTTCCCGAGATCTCCCGGACCGATTCACTGAAGCGCATGGTCTTGAGCAGGGCGTGCTCCTTCATGGCATCATTGATCAGCTTGATGCCGGCCTTCTCGTTCTGCTTCTCCACGGTAATCGTGACCACCAGGGGATCGGTCTTCGGCGCGGCGGCGGCCGGGGCCGGCTCCCTCTTCTGCTGAGGCGCGGGGGGTACGGCAGTCGTCGGGGTCGGCAGCGTGCGCGGGGCGGGTTCCGCCGTTACCGCCGGCGACGGAGGAATGCCTGCATCAAGCTTCTCAATGTCAGGGTCGTGCAGAAGAGGATCGATCACGTAAAGATAGGACGCCGCGATCACCGCGGCGATCATGATCAGCCAGAGCGGCCGGAACATGAGCTTGCGGACCCCCGCGAGGCCCGAGACCCCCGCCTTCACCCGCGCGGTGACCCCTTCCGGCGGATTGATGTCCTTCAGGAACCGCTGGGTCTCATCGATCCGCCGGAGCGAATCGAACTCAGAACGACATACAACGCATTCGGCAAGATGGCGCTCGATCCGCTTCTGCTGCGGCTTGAAGAGATGGCCCCGCAGATAGCGGGGGAGCAGGCTCCGGGTATCTTCGCATTCTTTCTTCATGAGCGACCTCAATTTCCAACTTCCAATTTTCAATTTGCAATTTGCAATTCGCGCGAGAGCGCGCTACGCTCCCCCGACCTTCACCTGTTCGGCGGTCAGCTGCGTGTCCCCGAGGAAAAGCTTGCCGAGATTCTCGAACCGCGTCGGCGTGTCGGTCACAAAATATTTCCGCACCGCGGGGCCCCGGCCGGGGCGCTGCCATTTGAGCTTGTCAAGCACCGATGCCACTTCCTTGGCCGTCTCGGTAGCGGAGTCGATGAGCGTGATGCCGGGACCGACGGCCATGCCGATCACCTTTTTGAGAAGCGGGTAGTGGGTGCATCCCAGGACCAGCGTGTCGATGCCGCTCGTCCGGAAGGACGCGAGATAGCGCTCCGCGGCCAGCACGGCCACATCGTTCTCCGTCCAGCCTTCTTCCGCCAGGGGGACAAAGAGCGGGCACGCCTTGCTGAACACCTGGATATGAGGATCCAGCTTCCTGATCGCCTTCTCGTAGGCGCCGCTCCCGATGGTGGCTTCGGTGCCGATGATCCCGATCTTCCGCGTCCGGGTGGCGGCTGCCGCCGCCCGCGCGCCCGGTTCGAGCACCCCGATGACGGGCAGCGGGAACTCCCTCTTCACCGCGTCGAGGCTGATGGCGGACGCCGTATTGCACGCCACGACCAGCATCTTGATATCCTGGGACAGCAGGAACTGGGTGTTCTCGAAGCTGTACCGCGTCACCGTCTCGGCGGACCGGATGCCGTACGGCACCCGCGCCGTGTCACCCAGGTAGATGGTGTTCTCGAGCGGAAGCGCGGCCGCGAGCTCCTTGAGGACCGTGAGCCCGCCGATGCCGGAATCGAATATGCCGATGGCCTTTTGCATGATGATCAACATCCTTAACCTATCTCACCGCAGAGGACGCAGAGGAAGGCAAAAGATATACATGATATTTAATGATGGAGTCAGCTTTGTTTATTCTATAGCTAAAAGACTTCTCTGCTTCGTTTTTAAGAACTTATTGAATCTGCCTTCCTCTGCGTCCTCTGCGGTAAAAACGTTCTGCCTTTGTGCCGTTCTCTATGATACTCTTTTGCTTTCCTCTGTGTCTCTGTGCCTCTGTGGCGACGTTGTTGATCACTGGGTCTTCACCAGGTCCGTCCGCTTCACATAAGCCCGCGAGAGGTCGATATGCCCCGCCAGGGTCTGCGCCTCCCTGCCGTCCATGAGGAACCTGACCTGGCGGACTTCCGGAAAGTTCTGGGTCAGCGTGTTCACCAGCGCATAGACAGCGAGAAGCTCGTCTTCTGCCGAGGCCCGGATCTCTTTCTGGTTCGGTGATGCAGCGGAAAGGTCCACCGTGGCGGTCCACGAGGCGTCAAGATAAAGCGCCCGCAGCCGCAATTCCTTCAAAACCGGTGATCGCATTCCCTTGTCGGCGGCAAGCAGTGCGGCCACCGCCTCGCGCGCCTGAAGCTGGACCTCCGGATGCCGACTGACCGCGACGACCTCGGTCCCCAGTGCGCCGTCTCCGGGAACAAAAAGCGTGGCCATGAACGGCTCATCGGGCCGTGCCGCAGGCGCGGTCGTCTGTCCCTCCTGCTGCAAGGTCGACACGGCCTGAGGGGCCCCTGTCATGCGGAACCAGAGATACCCCCCGCCGCCCGCGACAATAAGGACAATGGCCATGAGGGTGATGACCAGCGGACCCCTTCCCGGTATGCGTCTATCGTTTCTCTCTGACATACTGTTCGATCCCCTGGGCGATGGCTTCGGCGGCCTTCCCGCGGTTCATGGCCGTGCCGGCCTCGATGAGCACGGCGGCCGCATCCACCGCCTTCAGCTGGGCGAGCGGCGCCTGATCCGGCTCCACCCCCTCCCGCGCAGCAAGCGCACGCGCGATATCCCTGCCGAGCCGGCCGCTTTCCTGGGAGTGTCCGGCCTGCTGGGTGCCCCAGAGCATCTGCTGCTGTTCGCTCACCGCATCGAAGCCGAGAAAATCGGAAGGCCGGCCCGTAGACGGGGACGACTGGCCTTCGTCGGGATCAAGGATGAACACCCGGCCCGCCGACCCCTGCGCTGCGTGGAGGCTCACGAAGAGGAACGCGCCGGACGCATTGGCGAAGGCGGCCCGTTCGTCGAGAGTCGCGGCCTGATCCTGCTCTCTCGTAAGGATCACCGTCATCCTGGTACCGCTCTTCCTGAGGATCCTTCTGATACTGACCGCCAGTTCCAGCGTGAGGGCCTTCTCCACGCCCTGCCCTGTTACGATGCCGGTTTCCGTGCCGCCGTGCCCCGGATCGAGAACGATCACCGGAGCCTTCGCTACGAGCGCCTCCGGCGGGGGCGCGATCGCCGCGCCGCGCAGCACGTCGACAACAATGCGGTCCGGGCCGCGGAGCACGAAGTCCTTGGTGTCCCCGGCCGCCGGGCCGAGCGTGATGAGGAGAGACCGGTGCTCTCCGTCCTGGCGCAACTCCATGCCCTTGACCACGCCATCGTTGATGACCGGAAGCTGCGTGACCTTGATGGTGAACGGCCCGCCGTAGGAGCTGAAGTGGAGCGTCCGTCCGTCGCCAGACCTCGTCAGGACATAAGGCGCGGCCTCCTCGGTTTCGAACACGATCCGGGTGAACCCGGAATAGGAAAAATACCTGACGCCCTTGATGGCGAGGCCCTTTTCCGCCGCACTTGCGCCCGGCGAAAAAAAGACCAGACAGGCGCAGAGAGTTCCGATTATGGTCCGCATACAGGCTGGCATAGTAACATAGCCGAAAAAATTGTGCAAGGAAAAGCCTTGAAATAACATCGAAATAGGGCCATCTACCTTGACAAGAGAGGAACCCGGTGGTAGGGTAAGGTCATCAGTGTTCAAATCATCCAGGCCGGGCCGGGAGGCCGAAAGAGGCTGCGTGGACCTTCGAGCATTCGCTATCATTGCAGCGGGTTTCACTTGCATCGTTGCTACCGCCTGCGCCGGGACTGTCCGCAAGACAACGGTCAGGCCTCCAGTCAGTTATACGCTTCCGGAAATCAAGAAGGACTGCGCCATGTGCCACCTGCCCACCGGGACCACGAAGGTCGGAGAGCTCAAGAAGAAGCTTTCGGCCCTCTGTCTCGACTGCCATCGCGACAGGAAGGCGCCCGCTGAACACAAGGTCGATATCGTCCCGGCCATGGAGGTAAAGGGACTGCCCCTCTCTGACGGAATGATCACCTGCGTCACCTGCCACGACCCGCATAGAAACCCGCACGGCAGCCTGCTCAGGATGAAGGCCACCGACCTCTGTCTCGTATGCCATCCCGTCTGAGCAATCCTCCGTCCTCGTCCACCCGGTAGCCGAGCTTCTCGATGCTCTCCCGGGCAAGCTTCTGCACCTGCTCCTTCGGTATCTTCCGCTCATCAAAGTCAACAGCGACCGTTCCGTTCTCCACGTCCACCGCGTTCACGCCGTCCATACCGCCGATGAACCGACGGAGCGCCAGAGAGCACTCGCCGCAGAACTGCTGCCGCACCTTGAACAAAACCCTGCTCATCACGCCCTCCTCGATATCTCCTTGCATGATAAGCCGGCATGGCGCTGCCGTCAAGCTCGCACAACGCGTTTTTGGCCCGATTGACAGTTCCGGCTTTTTCTGCTATTTTTTAATCAAATGGAGGAACAACATCATGAAGATCACACCCCAGATCACGCTCAAGAATATTCCGCATTCCGAAGCTGTAGAAGCAAAGATCCGTGAGAAGATCGGCAAATTAGACCTGTTTTCCGACAGGATCATGGGTTGCAGGGTCACGGTAGAAGAGTCCCAGAGAAAGCAGCACCAGGGAAAGATCTTCTCCGTCCGTATCGACATCACCGTGCCGGGCAAGGAACTCGTCGTGAACCGTATCGAGAACGAGGACCTCTATGTCGCCATCCGGGACGCCTTCGATGCGGGAAAGCGCCAGCTCGAGGAGCACGCCCGCAAACGGCGAGGCGATGTCAAAACGCACGTGGAATCGCCGCGCGGAACGGTCGCCAAATTATTCCCCTTCGACGGCTACGGGTTCATCTTGACCAGCGACGGGAGGGAGATCTATTTCCACCGCAACAGCGTCATTGAGCCGACCTTTGACCGGCTGGAGGAAGGGACGGAGGTTGCGTTCCTAGAGGAGCAGGGGAAGGAAGGGCCGCAGGCGGTGCGCGTCTCAGCGAGCAGATAGGACCTATTGAAGCTCCCTGCAGCAAGTTGCAGGGAGCTTCAACTGCAACATGCTTATCTACAGAGAATTATCCGAACAGGAAAGATTTGTGGCGGGAACCGCTCTGCTCGCAGAAGGGTAAGGTTCACTGCACACGCTGTTCACCTCACACACCACCGGACCAAAACCTGCCGGGCCCCGGGCGCACATATCCCGGAGACCCCCTGCCGATTCTTCCTTTGTGATCCGTTACGCGGCGCGCTCGACGTGGTGCTTCTTGCTCCAGGGGAACCTGATGATCGTGAAATCATCATGCGAGCTTTCCTGCTCGATGCTGCTAAACTGATCCCGCAGCTCGCGGTAAGCCAGAAAGAGGCTCAGCCGTTTGCTGTCATCGCCTTCGCGATACTGCTCCAGCACTTTTTCCATGTTCATGGCACCCTCCTTTAATCCGAACTAAGTACCTTACCTTCTTTTCAAGACTGACAAAACCGCGCACCAGCCTGCACCGTGATATCGATGTCCCGGTCAACACCCACTGTTGTGTGGAGGAAGCGCCACAATGAAGCACTATCGACACACGGTGACGGCGATAAAACTTATGGAAAGTGCGTATTGTAGCGCTATTCGAGCAATGTTCAAATGCACTTGATACTCTATAATGCATATTGCATGCCTGATGATGGTTTCACTCTGTAGTTACGGACACTCACGTCCCCCAAATGGTGAATAATGGGAGGTCAGACTTGTATTTTTGAGTTGCAACATTTTCCTTTACTTGCCAGTGACCGTAGAATGCATTCGACCCTCCAAATCAAGGCTAATCCAAGATCAATACCTACCGCACCACCCGCACCTTCTTCTCCGCCACGCTGGTCACTTCCGTTCTCGCCGGGACGTCGCCGTCGCCCTCGTAGAAAAACTCGGTCTTGACCAGCGGCTCGGCGCGCTCGACCGGCGGATAGAGCTTCATGAACCTGATCCTTCCCTTTTCGTCATAGATGAACTCCAGGGAGCCGATGACCGTTTCGCGGGTGTTCACGACGACGCGTTTCAGTTCCTTCGCCGTTTCCTGTATGCTCGAGAGAACGCCGACCACGAAGCCCGTGACGGTGCCGATCACCACCGGCGCCGCCTTGATCGTCAGGTAGGCGGCGGCCTCCGCTCCGGAGTTGATCTGGACGCCTTGGGGAAAGAGACCGGAGGTGATGGCCAGACCGCCTTCAAATCCCTTTCCGGTCCACAAGTATATGACCGCCAACGGGCCCGGGCCGGTCTTCGGCTGCTCCATGATCGCGATGTCGTAGGCACGCACAGGCCTGTTGTCGACAGCATGGACCACGGTGAACTGCTCGCCCGCGGAGCCGGGCCTGCTGCCGAACCTGTCTCCGAACAGCGGACGGCCGTGCGCATCGAACCCGATCTTCTTCACCAGGAAGTTGGACTGCTTGGGGACTGAGGGGTATTCCGTGACGGGCTGGACGCGCTCGGTCATGCATCCGGCCGTGAGCAGAACAAGGAGGATCGACAGGACAAGCGGCGTTCTCATGCGTTCCTTCATCCGCCGCGGGAACGGGCTCACGCAGGCGTTTTCCGCACCACCTCGATCACCGTCACCTCAGGCGGGGCGAAGAAGCGGATGGGCGGGCCCCAGGTGCCGGCGCCGCGGCTCACATAGATCACCGAACCCTTGCCGAGGTCGTACCTTCCCGCGTGGAGCGGATGGGCGCGCCTGCTCAGGTAGGTGAAGGGCCATATCTGGCCTTTGTGCGTGTGGCCCGAGAGCGCCAGGTCGAAGAGCCCTATCGCGTCGGTATCGAGATGGGGCTGGTGCTTCAGGAAGAGGACGAACTTCCTGCGGTCAAGCCTGGACAGCACCTCGTGGTCCGTCACCGGCCTGCCCAGGTTCACCTGGACCGAGGTACGGTCGTCCACGCCGGCTATGACGATGGGTCCGATGTCCTTTGATTCGCCGCGCAGCATCGTGAACCCTGAATGCCGGGTGAACTCCAGCGCCTTGTCGAGCCCGGCATAGTACTCGTGGTTCCCGGTGATGGCGTACTTGCCGTACGTTGTGTGGATATCCTGTAAAAGCTCCCGGAGGCCGGGCAGATGGTTTATCTGGGCGTCCACCAGGTCGCCGGTGGAGATGAGGATGTCCGGCTTCGCCGCCTTCACCACCTCGAGAATGCCCACGAGCCGGTCGCACCGGATGATGAGCCCCAGGTGGACGTCGGATATCTGGGCGATGGTTAACCTATTCATTCCCTTCGGCAGTTTGTCCGTTTCGATGACGAGCCGTTCGACGCGGATGTTCTGGGCGTCGAAGTACCCGTAAACCGAGATTAGGGCTGCAAGCGCGAGGGAAACAGCGAAAGAGAACCGCGGTGGTATTGGCCGGAGAAAGGACGTTTGCGCGCCGATCCATGAGGGCACCCGGAGCGGGAGGTTAACCAGATCAAAGACGAGGGAACTGCAGAAGAAGAGGAAGAGGACCGCCATCCACAAATAGGCGATGTAGGACAGTGTCCTGGCGCTGAGTTCGAGGTCATGGCGTTCGAGCGTGCGGATCAGGAACACCGCCGCGACCATGGCGGCCATGAACAGGGCGATGACGACACCCGCCCCCCACCCGAAGCCGAAGGCCTGCCGCGCCTTCAGGAACGCATAGACGTGAATGCCGCCGTAGACGAAAATAATGAAGAAGAGGAAAGAGGTCATCTGCCGAAATTCACTCCCAGTCCCTCGGCCATCTTGACAAGGTCCCCATCGGGGTCCACGAGGCGGAGCTGGTCGATGGCGCTCGCGAGGGGAACGGACTTGATGTCCGGCGGCTGGTACGAGACCATCTCGCCGTACTTCTTCCGGGCCAGCAGCTCCACGGCCGCCGCGCCGTAGCGGGTTGCCAGCAGCCGGTCGAAGGGACAGGGGCTCCCGCCGCGCTGGAGATGGCCAAGGACGGTCACGCGCACATCGAATCCCGTGCGTTTGCCGATCTCGTTCCCGACGATCTCGCCCATGCCGCCCAGCCGCAGCACGTACCCGTCGGTGGCCTTCTCGCGCACCGACATCTCGCCGCCCACGGGCTTCGCGCCCTCGGCCACAACGACGATGCTGGACTTGCTTCCGCTCTTCTTGCGCTCGAGCAATTTCTCCGCCACCTTCTCCATGCTGTAGGGGATCTCGGGGATCAGGATGACGTCAGCGCTGCCGGCGATCCCTGCCTCCAGCGCGATCCAGCCGGCGTACCGGCCCATCAGTTCCAGTACGATGACGCGCTGGTGGCTTTCGGCGGTCGTGTGGAGCTTGTCGAGAGCTTCGGTCGCCGTGTCCACGGCGGTCTGGAACCCGAAGGTCACGAACGTTGCGTCGAGGTCGTTGTCGATGGTCTTT
>CAYILT010000063.1:0-14815 GCA_964364055.1 uncultured Nitrospiraceae bacterium
TAAGTTCGGTGATGCCGTGTTCCACCTGCAGGCGGGTGTTGACCTCGAGGAAATAGAACTTCTTCGTGGCCGAGTCGAAGATGTATTCCACCGTCCCCGCGGTGACGTACTCGATCTCGCGCATGAGCCGGGTGGCGGTGAAGCAGATCTCATTCCGCAGATTCTCGTCGAGGCTGGGCGACGGCGCTTCCTCGATGATCTTCTGGTTCCTGCGCTGTAGGGTGCACTCGCGCTCGTAGAGGTGCACGACGTTCCCGAACGCGTCGGCCACGATCTGCACCTCGATGTGCCTGCCGCGCTCAATATACTTCTCGACCAGGATGGTGTCGTCGCCGAAGGACTTCTTCGCCTCGGACCGGGCCTGGGCCAAGCCCTGGGCCATTCCCTCGTTGTTCTCGACCTTGATCATGCCCTTGCCGCCGCCGCCGGCGGCCGCCTTGATCATGATGGGGAACGCGACATGCTCGTCCTTCATCCACTGCTTGATCTGCTCCACGTCGGTGACGTTGCTGACGCCGGGGATGACGGGCACGCCCGCCTTGTGCGCCAGCTGCTTCGCCTGGATCTTGTCGCCCATCAGGCGTATGACCTTCGGCGGCGGTCCGATCCAGACGAGGCCCGCATCAATCACCTTCTGGGCAAAGGACTCGTTCTCTGCCAGGAATCCCCAGCCGGGATGGATGGCGTCGGACCCGCTCCGGAGCGCCGCCTCGATCATCCGGTCCATATTGAGGTACGATTCGACGGGCGGGGCCTCTCCGATGTGCACGGCGGAATCCGCCATGAACACATGGTGGGCGAGCCGGTCCGGGGAACTGTATACGGCGGTGGTGGGGATGTTCCGGTCTCGGCAGGTGTGCATGACCCGGACCGCGGGGACGCCCCGGTTCGCAACCAGGACCTTGGTTATTGTTCGTTCCATGATCATTTCTCCCAGGTTCTACGGACCGAAAACTAAAACAGGAACAGCTCTTTCACAAATCCTGTAAATTGCGCAAATGATATTCCCGGGATCTGCTCTATTCGAGCAATTCATCCCCTATGTGTCATTGGTGGTGCGGTTTTTCAATCCTTTTCCCGAACCAGCCGACGCCGGCCGCAGAGTATGAGCGATCTTCCCTCCGGGACAAAAGTGAAGTTGGAAGTTGAAAATACCATTTTTTTTCTAACTTGTAAAGACCCGGTTTTAACGTGAACGCCGGCTCCGATATTCCTGCTCATATTGAAAAGCGCCGTGGTATAATACGCTGTTCCACGCGGCGACACTGCCGAAGAGTTGCTGCTTTTCTTAATTAATGGAGGACTTTGCATGAAGCGATCACTTCTCATTCTCATCGTCGGCGTCATAGCCGCCCTGGCCGGCACAGGGACGGCATGGGCCGATCTCTCCAAGGCTGAAAAGAACCTCGAGCGGGAATCGAAGAGGCTGAATGATACCGCGGCGAAACCTGACGGTGAAAAAGCGGTGCTCAGAAAGATCGAAGCGGAGTTCAAGGTCAGTGACGCGCAGGTCCAGGCGCTCCGGGACCGGAAGCTCGGTTACGGCGAGATAGCCGTCGTTCTCTCGTTGGCGCAGAAGATGCCCGGAGGCGTTATCGAGGTCAACGTGCAGAAGGTCCTGTCCATGCGTCAGGGGCCGCCCGTAGCGGGCTGGGGCCAGGTCGCCCGTCAGCTGGGGATCAAGCTCGGGGCGACCGTGAGCCAGGTCAAGAAAATGAACAACGACTCGAATCGCGAGATCAAAAAGGACCATGCCCGGGCCGGCAAGGCCGGCAAAAAAGCGCAGAAGGAACAGCCGCAGGAAAAGAAGGACCCGGAGACGCCGAGCACCTTCAAGGGTGAAGGGAGACCCATGAACCGTGGCGGCGGTGCGATGTAGCAGCCGGCATCAGCCACCGGTTCTTGGAGCGTGATGGCGGGATATGACCACCAGTGGGCCAAATCCAATCTCGGCGGCTCCTCGATGGCCAATAACATCTACAGCGCAGGCGTCCGCTACGAATAGTGACTCATCCTCTGATCACCGGGCCGTCAGGGCCCGGCTGATCGCCCGCTCCAGGTTCCGGCTGATGCTCTCCTTGGCGTTCACGATGAACAGCCGGTCCCGGACACCGAACAGCTCCCGCTCGATCCGTTCGACCGCGGGCGGCTGCGCATGCCGCTTCGCCAGCGCCTGTTCGAACATCGGCACGAGCTTGTCCTTCATCCGGAGCTCCGTGTCCATCAAAAAAATGGAGAGCTCCGGGGCAAGGTCATCGACGCGGTCGAGGAACGCGGCGATCTCGCTGTCCGTGACCTGCTTGGGCGGCGACGATTTCACCTCCACATACAGGAGCGAGCCGTCCAGCTTCGCCAGCACGTCGTAGTCCCCACCCACCTTCGGCCGTCTGAACTTTACGCCCCAGAGCGCCTCCGCCCCGAACTCCCGCCTGAGCAGCTCCGCCACGTACCATTCCAGTGTCGGCCCGAAGCTGGTGGCCGGCCTGTGCGACAGGGTGTAGCCAGCTGCCCCCTCCGTGACCATCTTGATATCGAGCAGATAATGAAGGTAGGATCGAGTGACCCGGGTCGTGGAATAGCGCGTTACCTGTTCGAGGGTGAACCGCTCCTGGTGCTTGATCACGTCGCGGAGGAAGAGGCGGAAGGAGTACTTGTGCAGGCCGGTGTAGAAGCCGTCGCGGAAGGGTTCGTCCGGGACCAGCAGGTCGCCGGGAGGCTCCTTCTTGTAGACCCGGAAGCCGCGGCGCCGCAGGAGCGTATCGAGCGGAGGCGTGAGCTCGTTCAGCGTCCTGCGCAGCCGCTTCACCTCATCGCGGAGGAACGTCAGTTCTTCCGCATCATGGTCATCGAGCGTTGACATGGCATGATTTACATCGCCTGACAGGGAGAGTTCCTGACCCCTGACCCCTGACCCCTGACACCTGACTCCTGCCTTCTTGAACCTTCAACGTTGAATCTCGAATTTTCTTTTCCTTACTCCCAATCGAGCAGCCGCTTCTGGCTCTCAAGCTTCCTGATGTCCGTCACATCCTGGCTCACCTCGAGCGTGCCCCGGTACGTCCCTTTCTCGTCGCGCACCGCGAAATACTGTATCAGCAGGAACCTTCCTTTCATCTGTATCCAGAAGTCCGCCTTATGGCGCCTGCCTGCGCGGAACTCGTCCAGGATCTTCTGGACCATGGCGAAGCTCCTGGGCGGATGGCAGTTCTGGACCTTCCTGCCGATGACGCCGGGGCTCCGTGGGAAGATGCGGTCCTTCGTCGCCGAGTAATAGCGGACCTCGTCGTTCTCATCAACAAAGGAGATGTCCGCCGGCATGTGCTTCAGCATCATATTGACCTGTTCGATTGTCATCTGGCCTGTATCGAGCCTTACCGTCCCTTCCGTAGCGCTGTCCTGGCCGGGCGCAGCACCGGTCCCGCCGGTCCAGCCCTGCTCCGGCGTGATCCAGGCATAGCCGATCTCTTCCTCGCCCTGCCGCGCCTTGAGCCACTCGGCGTCGGTCAAAAAGTCCTTGGCCATGGGGAACAGGATGTGCTCTTCCTTGTAGATCATGTCGCGGATGCTCTTGGAAAGGTACCGGAGCGTGTTCACCACGTCGGGCGCCAGCGCGTTCTTGATGCCTGCCTGAGCGCTCTTGAGCGCGATGCGGATGTCGTCATGGAGCGCCCACATGACCTGTGATGGTCCGGTAATGCCGTGGGTTTCGAGGATGGGAAACAACTGGTTCTCCTTCCGGAGATAGTGGAGGTTGATGTCCGACAGGCGCTCCATGAGCTTCGCAAGCTCCAGCTGCTCCCTCCCGAAGGCGGCCTTGTCCGGCGCGTCACCGAGCTTCGCCAGGACGTGGTCGAGCTCGTGCAGGATCCCCTCGGCGGCGCGGTTCTCCAGCATATGGGTGTGGAGCGGATGGCCCGGGGGCACGACGGGCGCGTCCTGCGACGAAAGCGATTCTTTGAACACCTCCACGTGCACGTCGCACAGCCGCTTCACCTCGCTCTCGGGCATGCCCTCGTCCATGAGCCGCTGCTCCATCTTTGCGATCTCCGACGGATCGATGTCCTTGATCAGTTCATGGAACCGCCGCTTGAGGATGCTCATTTCCACGCCCTGGTGCAGGTCCCGCATGATGTCCTTCAGGACCTCCTGGCGGGCGTCGGCGTCCTTCAGGGGAGCGCCCGCTCCGCCTTCCGGCCTCACCACGACGTCCGTGCCGGTCCTCTTCCTGATCTCCCCCGCGATGTCTTTGAGCAGCTGGCCGGGGTCGATGCCTCCGATGGCCGCGGCCTGCGCCAGGGTCGCGACCTTGCCCACGGTCTTCCGCATGACCGCGCTCTCAAGCAGCTTGAACTTCGGAGACCGGGCAACGAGAAAGTCCAGCAAGAAGGGATATTCTTTTAAAAGATCGTCGATATTCGTATTCAGGTCCATGGTTCCTCCTCCTCGGATACTACAAGGTATCGTAGCACAGTTTTCCGACCTGTGAGCGATCGCAGGCACTATTGGGATTGTACGGGATCTGCGGATCAGGACGGAATGATGCAGGTCATCACGGGACTCTTTCCCGCGGATGTATTACTTCTCGCACACGCCTTCGATTAGATGGTGCAAGCGTCATCCTGCACGAACAGGACCGGGCAGGTCGCCCCCTGTGCGCGCCGCTGGGCGCGCTGGAGCATGGCAAAGCTGAAGTCGAGCGCGGTCCAGGTGCGTTACGCCGGGCGGGGTAATGCCGCAGGTTCCGGCCAGTGCCGGCTCCGGCCTCGAGCACGTCTCCGCGCAGACCCTTCAGGAGCTGAGGACGCCATTTCCGTTACCGCAGCTCCCAGGGATAATCGAGAATGTCGTAGAACCAGGCCGTGATGTCGTAGCGGACCCGGTTCTCCCCGTTCTTTTCATGCAGCGTGTCTATCCGTTCGTTGCCCATGACGGTCCTGTCCTCACGTGCAGGCGCCGGGGTCCTTCTGGCACCGCGCTTCGCTCCTTTTCTCCGCAAGACGCATTTCCCTCCGCGCTTTTGCTTCATTATTCCGGCGGCGGTCTTCATCTGTTTCGAGAATGAGCGGCGAGATCCCTCTCGGCTTTCCCTGCTTATCAAGGGCGACATAGGTGAGATAGGCCGAGGCAACATGGCGGACCTCTCCGCTCATAAGATCCTCGGCTTCCACGTGAACGCCGATCTCCATGGAGGTCTTTCCGACGAGGTTCAGGCTGGCCTTGAAAAAGAGCAGGTCGCCCACGAAGATCGGGTGAAGGAAGTCCATCCGGTCGATGGAGGCCGTGACCACGTTCGACCGGGCATGGCGTGCCGCGACCACGCCCGCCGCCTCGTCCAGGGCCTTGATGACGACGCCGCCGTGCACGTTGCCGGCGGGGTTGGCATCCTGAGGGATCATCATCTGGGCGGTGATGACACTGCTGTCTTTTACCCGCTTTCCTTCCATTACGGCACCTCCGGTGCTGAGCCTGACATATAGTACCACAAACGCCGCCAAAAAGAACGGGCCGGGAAGAGCGGAAAGAAGATCATCTGCCGCGCCGCGGCAGCGTCGTATGCCGGGCTCCTGTGCCGGCTTCTTTTTCCAGATGGGCCCCCATGCCGTCACCATAGACGAGCTCGACCGCTTCCACGAACGCCGGAGAAAGACCGCTCGATCCTTTCCGCCTGCGGGTAGTGCAGCGGTACGAAAGCGCGTCGCCGGCAAGCGACAGGACCTCGTCGCCTTCGGATAAGCTCATCGGCCAGAGCAGACACGCTTTCGGCTTGACCTTCCCAAGGGGAAGTCCGAGGTTCGTCCCGGCCGTATGCAATGAACACCGGATCTTATGATCGGCCACGTAGGCGAGGAGGCAGAGTCCGTCCTCGGCCGTGTCCAGGGCGTACAATCCGGGCTCCACGTACTCGAACACGTTGTCGTATCCATGGTCCGTTTTGAGATGAGGGCAGAGTTTGGCGGCCTCCGGCAGGACCTGGATGATCTGCTTCATTTCCGCGTCGGTAACGCAGACCTCGTACGCTGAACAGCAACAGGGCTCGTCCTGCGCGCAGCCTCTGCACCGGTGCTCGACCTGACGGAGCGACGCAAGATCAACAGACACGGTTTTTTCCCGCCTGGCCTGCGGGAGTTTTCGCTTGCCGGCAACGGGATGTTTCGTTCTCATTCGTTGGTTTCTGTACAAGTTGGAGGCAGCCAGGAAAATATCCCGGCACGGGCCGATTCCGGGCGACCCTTCAGGGTACGAGCGGCAGATATGCCGTGAAGGTGCTGCCTTGGCCGGGCCGGCTCGTTACCGTAATATACCCCTCATGTTCCTTGACGATGTCGTAGACCATGGACAGGCCTATTCCGCTTCCCTTCCAGTCGCCCCGCGTCGTGAAGAATGGTTCGAAGATCCTCTCCTGCTCCGCCGCATCCATTCCCCCGCCGATATCGCTGACGGAGACCGTGGCGTACGCTCCGGCCCTTCCATACCCGGTCCGCCGGATGAAATCGGCGTCGATCACCGCCCGGCCTGTGGCCACGGTGACGTCACCTCCCCGCGGCATCTGGTCCCGTGCGTGGGCCACGAGGTTCATGAGCGCGCGTTCCATCTTGATGGGATCGGCCATGACCTTCAGCGATTCGGAGGAGGACCGCATCATGAGCTCATACTTCCCGGTCAGCAGCGAAGCCAGTATCTGCTGTCTTTTGTCGACGAGGTCGTTCATGTCCTGAAGGGTCCGCTTCGTCTCCGTGCCCGCGCTGAACTCCTTCAGGGTCCGGATAAGGACCTCCGCCTGCTCCACCGTGGACAGGACCTTCCGCGCCAGTTCAGCATGACGATGACCGTCTTCGCCGTGCTCCTGGAGCTCCGCGACATGACGTATGTCCTTGATCATCCCCTCGAGATCGCCGGAAAGGTGTGCAGCCATCCTGCCGACCGCGTCCCGTATCTTTTCATAGCGAAGTTTGCTTTCGGTCCGTTTGTGCTCCGTCAGGTCAAAAAGGATCCACATGGCTGCCGCCCGCTCTCCGAATTCAATGACCGACGACGTCATGACGGCCCGCCGTTCCATTCCGTTCCGCTGGAGCACCCGTACTTCCTTCCCGGCATGGCGCAACTGCGGCTCGATCTGTTTGAGGCTGTTCAGCTGAACCGCGCTCTGGTCGTCCGGATGGATAATCTCGCGTATCGGCATCGCCATCAGCTGTTCCCGCGAATAGCCCGTCATAGCCTCCGCCGCGTTATTGGCGTAGACGATCGACTCTCCCCGATGAATAAAGACCGCCGCCGGCATCCACTGGGCCAGCATCATGAAGCGCTCCTCGCTCTCCTGCAGCGATGACCGTATCTTGCGGGCGATATCGGTGAGCCGGGCATTTTCGAGCGCGCTTGCCGCGTGCGCGGCCAGCGTTTCGAGGAACCCGACGTCGCTCTGGCCGAACGTCTCGCCGCTCACCTTCGCGCCGAGGACCAGCGCCCCCTGGAGCTTTCCCTGAAACAAGAGCGGCACGAGCGCCTCGGCCCCGATCCCCCGCATGTAGGTCTTGAGGCGAAATATCTTCGGGTCCTCTTCCGACCCGGGCATCGCCGTCAGGATAAGCGACCGGTTCGTCTCCTGCAGTTTCTTCACCGCCGCATCGGCAAGGGAGCTCTGGCCTTTCATATCCAGGAAGAGACCGCGCCCCTGTCGCAGGATAAAACCGTCCTCAACGTGATGGAGGAAAATCCCCGCATCCCTGATGCCCGGCCCGGCGCACGTCGTCTCGATCAGATAATCGATCAGCTCGTACTCTTCCTTTTTCGCGTTCAGTGCCACGATCGCCTCGCGCATTAACGTCCCGTAATTGTAGCGATTGCCGATGACGAGGCTGTTGACGAGGGATTGTATCTTCCTGTTGACCGGCGTTCCGAACAGAAAAAAACCAAGGACCGAGAGAGAAATGAAGCTTGACAGCGCTATTCCGAAAGCAGGCTCGATCGCCGTCAGCATGGCCGCCTGAATTCCCGAGAAAACGAGGATCAAAATAAGGATGCTTAACGTCCGCGAGACGATGATGCGCATCTCGAAGAGGCTGTGCCGAACGATGGCATAAAAGGTGAGGACCACCCACGGCAGACCGAAATAGGACCCCAATCCCGGCTCTACCCCGGAACCCCCGGCCGCCGGCATAATACCCGCGATCGTCACGCTGCCGAACGCGAAGATCAGCAGGCCATAAAAAAAGTAATCGAGCTGGAACTTCTTGATGCCGGTCAAATGGCGTCTGGTGAGAACTATTTCGACGATCAGCCAGAGGATCATGAACGCGCCGCCGACGCGCGCGGGAACCTCAAGGGGGCCCGGATGGTTCATGTAGGGGATCAGCGAATACCCGGGTGTGACGATCATATCGGTGAACAGGCAGAGGGCCAGGATGGCCGCCCAATAGGGATAAAGGATGTATCCCACCCTGCGAGCGATCCGGCTCGCGTCGGACCTGAGGTAAAAGAGAAATTGCAGGCCGGCGGGAATGGCGAACCACCCGATCCAGTTCAACCGGGCGAAGAAAATAAAATCATACCCGCGGGAAGCCATGAGATACATGACCGCGGTATTCAGGGCGTAGGCAGAGGAAAAAAATGCGATGGCCGCGACCGACCGGTGCACGGGACTGCTTCGCCGGCTCTGTCCCAGCAGGAGGAACCCCAGAAGAAGCTCCATCGCAGCGATCGGCAAGAGAGGGTAAGCGATGATCTCAAAACTGTTCATCCGGCAAAGGCTCCTCGCACGGGGATCTTGCGGGTATGCACCGTGCACGGACAGGGCTCGACACGCAGGCTCCTGTGACATGAATTATAACACATTTCGGACCTTATGAGCCACTGGTCGAATCCCGCTCCGCGGAATGTCGATTTCTCTGTCAGGCCCCCAGGGGCCCGGGGAAGAAGACCTGATCCCCATAAGCCCGGCAACGGTCATACCAGGGCGACCTTGTCCCATTGCAGCGCCTCCAGCAGGGCGCGAAAGGTGTGGTCCAGGGGGGCTTGAATAGAAAGGGGCTGGCCGGTCCAGGGATGGATGAATTCGATCGTGTAGGCGTGCAGCAGCAACCGGTGGCAATTGAACTTCCTGCGGAAGAACTCATTCTGCTTTCCATCGCCGTAGGTCGTGTCGCCGACAACCGGGTGAAATATGTGTTTCATGTGGCGTCGTATCTGGTGAGTGCGGCCCGTCAGGGGAGCCGCGGCAACGAGGGAATACCGTGCCGTGGAATAACGCCCTACCGGCTGCGGCAGTTCAACGGTCGCTAATCGCCGATATTCAGTAATAGATCGTTTTCCAAGCTTGTCCCCGTCCTCCTCCTGACCGGTCATCGTAGCCCTGCGGTCCTTTAAGGGATGATCGATACGATCTCCCTCCCCGGTGAATCCCCGCACTATGGCAAGATACCCTTTGGAGACCTTTGCATCGGAAAAGGAGCGGTTCATGCGCCGTGCGCTTTCCTGGTCCAATGCGAACACCAGGGCGCCTGACGTTGATTTGTCGAGACGGTGGAGGGGATAGACCCACCGCCCTACCTGGTCCCGCACGATCTTCATTGCGATCTCGGTTTCATGACGATCAATCGCGCTCCGGTGGACCAGAAGGCCCGATGGTTTATTGACCGCGACCAGCTGTTCGTCCTGATACAGCACGGGCAGTGATCTCATGGGGAGCCCTCTCTCACGGCAACGCCGTGCTGTCCGGGCAAGACGGATTGTTTGCGAAAGAACACGACATCGCCATCCGCGAAGGTCGCCTCCGCGTTCCACTGGAGGGCCATCCAGGCAAAGGTTTGTCGGGAGAAAAAGCAGACATGGGTGGGATCGTTCTTATAATGCCACTGCGAAAAGGCTTCCTGCTCAACAGCATGGGTTGTCATGATGCCCAGCCGCCCGCCCTGTTTCAGGCAGGCCCACAACCGTTCCAGCTCCTTTTTGGGATCACGCAGATGCTCCACCACCTCGGTGGCCGTTATGAAGTCATAGTGTCGTTCCAGCGCTGCGGGAACGTGTTCATAGAAATGGTCGAAGAGCGTCATGGAATGGCCCGCTTCTTCGAACATCAGGGAGAGCGTCGGTTCAGGGCCGGAGCCGAAATCGAGGCCGTCGCTTCCCGGGGCCAGCCATCGCTGCAGAGGGATGAACATGCGGCTTAAAAAACGGCGGTAGTCCGGGTCCTCAGGCGAGTTCCGGTGCAGGTCATATCTCTTCTTTTCCTCTTCCGCGGACAGGAACTGCCAGGGCGGAACGAACACCAGGCTGCAGACCTGGCAGCGATAATAGTCCCGGCGTCTGTCCTGGAAAAAGTTGCGCGCGTCATCTCTCCGGCACAAGGGACAGGTCATGGTTTCGCTGGTCGATCCCCCGGAAAACCGTGATACGAGGTGGTTAGCTTTCCTCGGTGTCCTCGGTGACCGTTCGGCTGAACGGCTCGACTGAACTCGCCGAAGTCTCACGACGAAGCCTCGGTGGCGCAAAGAATTTAATGCTCTTATTAGCAGTGCCGAAGTTCTTCAGCACGAAGTTGTCCTTCACCGCCGAGGGGAACACCGAGATGCAGGCCCCGTAAAGGACCTCCACCACCCTGGCGCCGGCGGAGTTCTCTCGGGGAAAGCGAGGATTTCAGAAATTTTCGGGAAGTTGTTCCGTACCTGCGGCTCTCGTTGAGACGAATGGAAATTGTTCCTGCGCAGAAGATCAAGCCACGAGCTGTCAGTTACCGCGCACTTTGAACATCACCGCACTGATCTTGTCGATGCGTACCGCGGCATCGTAGAAGTCTCTGCCGGAGATCTTCGAGATATGCACGAGGCTGTCCCCAACCTTGTTCACCGTGCCTTCCAGGTTGTCGCCCGTATCCATCCGCACGATCACTCGCTTGCCGATATTTTCCGACAGGACGTCCTTGACCGTTGATGCGCCGGACTTCAGTTCATAGTTCTTTTCCTGCGCCGAAAGGCCTGGAGAAAAGACCGCCATACAGAACAGCGCGATCACTAAAGCACTCATCATTTTCTTCATCGCAATAAACCTCCCTGAAAGAATTTGAGGCCGATCCCTGCCGCGCATAACTGCGTGGAGACTGCTGCTCGCAGGGGAAGCAGCATCGATGCCGTGCTCCCGACAGAAAGTAATGTACTATAAATCCTCAGGAATGGCAAGGACGTTTTGGAAATGCACCTCTCCGTCACCGGAAGCTATGCATAAAAAAGCCGGCATCTCGCGAAAGATACCGGCCTGCGTCAGGGTTGCGTCAGGCGGCTCCGGGGTATTCGATGCGCAAGGGACGGGCCATGGAGCAAGGATATCGAGCAAAAAATGCGGAAGTCAAACATTAAAGACCTGACCCCAAGAAGCTCCAAGAAGTTCTGATGAAACGGGCAGCGCCTGCTCCCGGTGGTCCGCCTGTTGATGCGCATTAACCGTGTTGTGAGCGGGATGACAAAACAGCCTCCACCGCCCTTATCGCATCAGCAGCCGAACTCGTTATCCCGCCTGTATAACCGGAGCCTTCGCCTATGGGGTAAAGGTTCTTGATGTTCACTGATTCAAATTTTTCGCTGCGCGTGATCCTGAGAGGCGCCGACGTTCTTGTTTCAGCACCGATCAATATGGCATCAGGGGAAACAAATAACGGATACGTCTTTTTCCAGGTCGTAAAGGCGATCACGAGCGCATCGCTTACAAACGCGGGAAATATCTCATGCATATTCGCCGCTACCGTTCCCGTGGCACACGAATTCTTATTTAAACTGCCCGAGGCCTTCCCGCTCAAAAAATCCGGCAAATTCTGAGCAGGGACCTCCCATTTTCCTCCTCCTGCATGAAAAGCCTTTCGCTCGATATCCTTTTGGAACCCGACTCCGGCCAGGGGATCGGCTGATCGGTAATCGTCGGTTTGGCAGGTTACGACGATGGCCGCATTAGAAAATTCCGATGACCTGCGGGAGTAGCTCATGCCGTTTACGACCATCATGCCGTATTCAGATGAAGCGTTTATCACCTCGCCGCCTGGACACATGCAGAAGGTATACACCCCCCTTCTTATTTTTCGATCAGTGTAATTAAGAGAATACGTGGCAGCCCCGATGCCGGAGAAGTCCTTATATTTCTCGCCATAGCGCATGCGATTGATGATCTCCACAGGGTGCTCCACTCTCACCCCGACGGAAATCGGCTTCTGCTCAAGAATAATGCCCTTGTTATGGAGCATCTCAAAGGTATCGCGCGCGGAATGTCCCACGGCAAGATAGATGCTTGAACACCGATATTCCTTTTCTCCGTTTATGACGACACCGACGATTGCATTGTCCGACAGAAGCATATCCGTCATTTTTGAGCGGTAATGTATCTCACCGCCCTGTTCGAGGATATAGTTCCGTATATTGCGGACGATCCCGCACAGCGCGTCCGTTCCCAGGTGGGGCTTACTGACATACCCTATTTCTTCAGGCGCACCGAATTTAATGAACGTATCCAGCACCTTGTTGATATATTCCGTATTGATTTTCCGGGAAAACAGCTTCCCGTCGGAATAAGAACCCGCGCCGCCTTCGCCGAACTGGATATTTGATTCAGGATCGAGCACCTTTTCTTTCATGAATTTTTGAACATCAATGGTTCGCTCTTCTATCTTTTTACCTCGTTCGAATATGATCGGTTTGACCCCATATGCAAGAAGCTCAAGAGCGGCGAACATGCCGGCAGGACCAAAACCTATGACAACCGGCCACTCCGCGCTGTTTTTTGATTCTCTTTCTTTCGCTATTTTATCGAAGTATACAGGAAGGTTTTCTTTATTGTCAAAGCTGTCGGAAGTATTAACCACGAGCGAGATTTCGTAGTAGAACTGATCTTTATCGCCGGCATCAAGCGACTTGCTCAGTATTTTGACGATGTGTATGGCTGTCTCACGAACGTTCAGTTTTTGTGAAGCTGCTTTTATATATTCATCCCTCCCGTCTTTTTCAACGGGTATGCGCAAATTGTTAAGTATTAAATTCAAATATCCTCGTTTCTTTTATTTGCCAAAACGGTCATACGTAAAACAATATGCTAATGCCGCCATTCCCTGCTTGGAAACCCTATAGGGTAAGACTTAATATTGAGATTCTCTCTTTATCGAGCATCAAGCATATGGGTATGCTTCGATTCATATATTTACTGGTCTAAACATAGACCAATACGAAAGGCAAATCAAGCGTTTGCTTTCGGTTCTTTCGTATTTCAGTTGAAAAAGCACGGAAACCACGTAAGTTCAGAGACAGAGAAAACAAGCCAAGTTTAGTCCGCAGATTCCAAAAGTAGGCGCTTCTAAGCGGCACAGATTGCACCGATTGTAAACAATCCCGGCCTGAATCTTGTTTTACAGACTTAATCTGCGTCAATCGTTCGACTGAGCGACTCGACTGAGCTCGCCGAAGTCTCGCCGAAGTCCTCCGTGGTGATGCGTTGTCTTTTCAATTTTATTACGAATGGACCAAGTAGTTCTGGAATCATCAAGCGGGATTCTGGTCAGATATCTACCCTTCGATCTGAACAACCAGGCAGGACCACGGGGGACAGCACAAAAACAAAAAACCCCTGTTTTCAAGGGGCTTATGCACTGCATTGGACTCTGTGAAACCTTAAAATGGTGGAGGCGGCGGGAATTGAACCCGCGTCCGAAAACCTTCAACCGAAAGCTCATACATGCTTATCCCCTCTTTTATAGCTCTCGCTTCCTCCGGCGCCTCAGGGAAAGCTCCGGGATCGGCCAGCCCGGTAGTTCTTATCGCTCCGCCCCGGACATAGCGGAGAAACCAGCCTGAAATGTGACGTCCTTTTGGCCGTTCAGGCGCCGGCCGCAGGACGCGCTACTTAGTTAAGCAGCGTATGCCAGTTCGTTATTGGCAGTTCTATTTTGCCATGTGTTTTACGAGCCCCATGGCACCTCGGCATGCAACTTTCAATCTCTCGATCCCCGTCGAAGCCAGTCGCCCCCCTTTCGATGTGTCAGTTCGGAGTGCAGAGTGCGGAGTGAAGATCCTGATTACCCACCCTGCTTCCTATTAATATAATAACCTATTGCTGATCGATTTTCAACAGCCGAATGACATCATCCTCGTTCATGCCGATGATCTGTATGCGTTTCTCCCGGGAGGTGTGTCCGGAAACGATCTCGACCTGCGACTTGCTGACGGAAAGGATGTCGGAAAGGAACTTGACCAGGGCCTCGTTCGCGGCGCCGTCAACGGGCGGCGCCGTCAGCCTGATCTTGAGAGAACCGTCCTCCCTGCGGGAGATGCTGTTCTTCGAGGCACGGGGCTGGATCCGGACGGAGAGCGTGGCGCTGACTTCAGTCTGCTTTTGCTGCCGGCTGCTCGGCCTTCCCTTCACTGCCGCCCTCCTCGAAATGGACCATCTCCAGGTGCATTTGGATCATCTTTTTCATGTCCTCGAGGAAGTGGTGCTTCTGGCGCCGCAGCTCAAGGATCTCAGATTCCAGGTTGAGCCTCTCCTCCCGGGCGCGCTCAAGGGTCTGCTGGTACTTGATCTCTGCGTCCTTCACCATGAGCGCAGATTCCTTGCGGGCGTTCTCCCTGAGGTCCTCGACGAGCTTGTGCGTGGTGATCATGGTGCTCTTGAGCGTGTCCTCGCGGTCCCGATAGTCCCGCATGCGCTCATCGTAGGTCTGGTGGAACTCGCGGAGCTCGGTCACCTCGCGCACGAGGCCCTCCATCTCCTCGCGCACCACGTCGAGGAACGCTTCGAGCTCGGTGCGTTCGTATCCCCGGAAGGCGACGTGGAACCGTTTCTGTTGAATGTC
>CAYILT010000064.1:0-14601 GCA_964364055.1 uncultured Nitrospiraceae bacterium
TTCGGCGTTCCCATGGAGAACATCCTGCTCGACCCGCTGATCCTGCAGATCGCTACCATGCAGAACCAGGCCCTCCAATCCGCCCGGGCCATCAAGATGTTCCAGGAGCTGAACGACCCGCCGATGCAGACGGTCGTCGGACTCTCGAACATCTCGAACGGCGCTCCCAAGCATGTGCGCCACATCATCAACCGGAATTATATGTCCATGCTCCTGATAGCAGGGCTCACGCACGCCATCATTGACCCGCTCGACAAGGACATGATGGATACGGTCAAGACCACCGAGATGATCATGGGCAAGACCATGTACGCCCATTCCTATCTTGAGATGTAGCGTTTTTTCGGAGCGGAGCTGTTTGCAAGGCAGGAATTTATATAATCTAAAACTACAGATTTAATAAACTCCTTGACAATGTTACAAATTGTGATATTTCTCTGTTGTTCTTGAGCGTTAAATCTGATAGTATATGCGAAATTTTTCGAGGAGGCTTTCATGGCACTGGTGATTCCGAAAGAGTCTTACAGCGGTAAGATCTATAATGTAACGCTCGGGTCCGGCGCAAAGGCCGTGACCATCGGCGGTGCGAGCGCGCTTCCCTATCTGACCTTCGAAGGAACGTTTCCGAACAAACCCGCCGTTGCGCTCGAAGTGACGGATATTGCTCCCGATGACTGGCCTGAGACGGTAAAGAAGGCTGTCAGCGGCGCGGCATCGAACCCCGTCCAGTGGGCCAAGTTCTGTCAGCAGAGCGGCGCCGACGTGGTGGCGCTTCGGCTCATCGGGACCCATCCCGACCAGCAGAACAAGAGCGCCGACGAGGCGGCCAGGATCGCGGCGGAGGTGGCCGCCGCCATCGACATCCCGCTCATCATCCTCGGCAGCGGACATGTGGAAAAGGACACCCAGGTGCTTCAGGCCGCGGCCGCTGCCACGCGCGGGAAGAACTGCACCATCGGCAAGGCCGTGGAGGAGAACTACAAGACCATCGCGGCGGCGGCCATGGCGAACGATCACAAGCTCATCGCCATGAGCCAGCTCGATGTAAACCTGGCGAAGCAGCTCAACATCCTGCTCAGCCAGATGGGATTCAACAAGGAACGCATCATCATGGACCCCATGTCGTCGGCCCTGGGCTATGGTCTCGAATATACCTACAGCGTCATGGAGCGCATCCGTCAGGCGGCGCTCCTCCAGAACGACCCCATGATGCAGACCCCGGTCGTATGCGACATCGGCGCGAACGTCTGGAAGGTCAAGGAGACCATGGCGCCTGATGCGGAAGTGCCTGAGTGGGGCAGCCTGGAGGACCGGGCCCTTGCCTGGGAGGCGGTCACCGCTTCGGCCATGATCACGGCGGGCGCTGACATGCTGATCATGCGGCACCCCGGCGCGGCGGCAAAGACGAAAGAGCTCATTGCCGAGTTGATGGGATAGCTCCCGCAAAGGTCGCGGGAATTGCAAATTGCAGATTGCAAATTGAAAATTTCAAAATGAAAAAACAATTTGCAATTTAATATTTACAATTTTCAATTTACAATAAAGGAGTCAACTATGGCGCTTTCCGGTGTTGAAATATTCAAGCATCTGCCGAAGACCAACTGCAAGAAGTGCGGCCACCCGACCTGTCTCGCCTTTGCCATGAAGCTGGCGGCGAAGCAGGCGAGCCTCGACGCCTGCCCCGATGCCTCCGAGGACGCGAAGAAGGTCCTGGGCGAGGCGGCTGCGCCGCCGATCCGGGGCATCACCCTCGGCACGGGCGACAAGGCCGTGAAGGTGGGCGATGAGATCTGTCTTTTCCGCCACGATAAAAAGTTCTTCAATCCGAACGTCTTCGCGGTTGCGATCAAGGCCTCCGAGGCGGGCGACGCCGCGGCCAGGAAGATCGATGCCGTGATGAATTCCGAGATCGACCGCGTGGGACAGAAGCTCCGCGTCGACGCCATTGCCGTGACCGACGAGGGAGGCGATGCCGCTAAGTTCGCTTCCGTGGTGAAACAGGTCGTGGACGGCGCCCCGGGCGTGCCGGTCATTTTGGTCAGCAAGGACCCCGCGTTCATCGAGGCCGGCATTGCGCACTGCGCCGACAAGAGGCCGCTCATCTACGCCGCGACCGCCGAAAATGCCGAGGCCATGGCGAAGATCGCCAGGGAAAAGAAGGCCTCCCTGGCCATAGCGGCCGACGGGCTCGACGCGCTTACCGCGCTCTCCGAGAAGGTAAAGGGCCTGGGCGTGGACGATCTGGTCCTTGATTCCGGCGCACGCAAGGTCAAGGACATGATCGAGCACTATACCATCATCCGTCGCGCCGCCATCAAGAAGAACTTCAAGCCGCTCGGCTTCCCCATCATTGCCTTTGCCGGCCGCGACAACGCTGTCTCTGAGACCATGGCCGCGGCCATCGGAACGATGAAGTACGCGTCCATCATCGTTCTGAACAATGTGGAAAAGTGGAAAATGCTGGCGCTCCTGTCGCTGCGCCAGAACATCTACACCGACCCGCAGGTGCCGATGCAGGTTGCGCAGAACATCTACAAGGTCGGCGATGCCAAGGAAACATCACCGCTCATGATCACGACCAACTTCTCGCTCTCCTACTTCATCGTGCGGGGCGAGGTCGAGAACAGCAAGGTCCCCGCCTGGCTCGCGGTCATGGACAACGAGGGGCTCTCCGTGCTCACGGCCTGGGCGGCCGGCAAGTTTACGGCCGGCAAGATCGCCGCGTTCATCACCGAGAGCGGCGTGGAAAAGACCATCAAGCACAAGGAGCTCATCATCCCCGGCTACGTCGCCATCCTGTCGGGCGCGCTGGAAGAGAAGCTCCCGGGCTGGAAGATCACCGTGGGGCCGCGCGAGGCGAACGGCCTGCCGACCTTTTTGAAGGGAAGAGCGTAAGAACAGGAAGCTAAGAGGGTGAGAAGGTAAGAAGTCAGGAGTGTTCTATTTCCTACCTTCCTAACTTCCCATCTTCCTACCCTCAGAATTTACAAAGGAGCCGACCAATGTCAAAAGTTATTGCTACTGGTGCCATTCTGGGTTCACACTATTATGTGAAACAGGCCGAAGCGCTTGTCGAGAAGGCCATTACCGAAAAGGGCGCGGATTTCAAGTTCGAGTTTCCCGACACCGGCTATTTCCTGCCGCAGATCTTTTCCATGACCGGCTACGAGGTGCATACGGTCGGCGACATGAAGACGGCCCTTGAGAAGCACGTAAAGCCGCTCTTGACGGACGCGCCTGACGAGCACCTCTACAAGCCTTACCTCGGCGAGGCGCTCGATGCCGGCATGGCTGCGCTCTTTGCCCAGGAGGTCATCATGGCGATCCGGTACATCTACGGTGAGGAACCGGTGAAAGATGACTCAATCGGCCTGACCTACAACGGGTTCATCTCCGACACCATATTGCGGAACCTGGGTGTGCAGCTGGTGGACGGCTCCATGCCGGGCTACGTGGTTATCATCGGCGCCGCCGACAGCGACGACCAGGCATTCGAGATCGCCCGCGACCTCCAGCAGAAGAACATCCTCACATTCCTCTGCGGCAACGTGAACGGCGAGAGCATGACCAAGCAGCTGCTCCGCAAAGGCGTGCAGCTCGGCTGGGACACCCGGCTGGTTCCGCTCGGCCCCGAAGTTGAGCACGCAATTTACGCGCTCGATTGGGCCGCTCGCGCGGGAATCACCTTCGGAGGTATGAAGGGCGGAGACTTTAAAAAGATTTTGAAATACTCCAAGGACAAGGTGTTCGCTTTTGCCATGGTCCTCGGCCCGCTGAACGACAGGATCTGGACCACGGGCGCCGGCGCCATCAACATGGGCTTCCCCGCCATCGCGAACACGGACATCCCGACCATCCATCCTACCGGCGTTACCATTTACGAGGAGGTCGAGAAGGAACTCGATCCCAAGAAGCTCGTGGAGCGGTGCATCGAGGTCCGCGGATTGAAGATCACGGTCTCGAAGCCCCCGATCCCGGTGGCCTTCGGTCCCGCCTTCGAGGGAGAGCGCATCCGCAAGGAGGACATGCACATCGAGATGGGCGGGCAGCGCACGCCGGCCTTCGAGTGGCTCCGCACGGTGGACCTGGACAAGGTGGAGGACGGCAAGGTAACGATCGTCGGCGCCGACGCCGAGGCGCGCTACCAGAAGGGCGGTCAGATGCCCCTGGCTGTCATCATCGAGGTTGCCGGCCGCAAGATGCAGAAGGACTTCGAGCCGGTGCTGGAGCGCAAGATCCACCACTTCATCAATGAGGCGCAGGGCATCTGGCATATGGGCCAGCGCGACCAGAACTGGTTCCGCGTCAGCAAAGCGGCCCTGAGCGAGGGCTACGTTCTGCGCCATTTCGGCGACATCCTGACCACCCAGCTCAAGCATAAGTTCGCCAACATCGTGGACAAGGCACAGGTGACGCTGTACGTGGACGAAGCCGACGTCAAGAAGATACATCCCGAGGCGCTGAAAGCCTATCACGAGCGAGACGTCCGGCTTGCTTCCATGACGGACGAGTCCGTTGACACCTTCTATTCCTGCCTCCTCTGCCAGAGCTTTGCACCGAACCATGTGTGTGTGGTCTCGCCCGAGCGGCTCGGACTCTGCGGCGCCTACAACTGGCTCGATGCCAAGGCTGCCTACGAGATCGACCCGAACGGCGCGAACCAGCCGGTTCTGAAGGGCGATGTGCTCGACGCGGTCAAGGGGCGCTGGAAGGGTGTGGACGAATTTGTTTACACCAACTCGCATCAGTCACTGGAGTATTTCAACGCCTACAGCATCATGGACGCGCCCATGACATCGTGCGGCTGCTTCGAGTGCATCATGGCCATTGTGCCCGAAGCGAACGGTGTCATGATCGTGAACCGGGGCTTTACCGGCATGACCCCGATCGGGATGAAGTTCTCAACGCTTGCCGGAACGGTCGGCGGCGGCGCCCAGACCCCGGGATTCATGGGCATCGGCCGGTTCTTCCTCACCAGCAAGAAGTTTCTGTCCGCCGAGGGCGGGTTCAAGCGCGTTGTCTGGATGACTAAAAATCTGAAAGAGGCCTTTGCCGAGGATTTCAAGAAGCGGGCGATAGAAGAGGGCATTCCCGATCTGATCGACCGGATCGCCGACGAGACCGTCGCCGAGGATGCGGAAAAGCTGGTGGCGTTCCTCACGGAAAAACAGCACCCGGCGCTCACGATGGACCCGATGTTCTGACAAGTTACCGGCTGATTCTCTATAATCGTGTAGCCCTGTCGCAACAGGGACGCACCAGTCAAAGGCCGGGAGCGTGCACTCCATGCACTCCCCAAGACCAAGACCGAGGAGCTTATTTGCGGCTGCCGGGATAATTAGGCGGCCTTTTTTGTCTCAAGAGGAATAGAACGATGGAAGAAAAACTCGAAGGCATAATCGCGCGGTACCAGGAGAATGAAGGGAACCTGATCTCTATTTTGCAGGACATCGAGAACGAATTCGGCTATTTGCGCGAGGACGCGATCTACTGGGTCTCTGAACGGCTCGATGTTCCGCCGGCGAAGTTCTACGGTATCGCAACGTTTTACGCGCAGTTTCATCTTAAACCGAAGGGCAAGAATGTTATTACCGCATGCTGCGGCACGGCGTGCCACGTCAAGGGTTCCGAGCGGTTGATCAACAGTTTGGTAAAAGAACTGTCGATTCCCGCCGGCGAAGATACCTCCGAAGACCTCAAGTTCACCGTGGAAAAGGTCAACTGCGTCGGGGCCTGCAGCATCGCCCCGGTCATTATCATCAATAAGACGGTCCATGGCAAGGTGACGCCGGACAAACTCATGAAAGAAATGAAGATCCTCAAGGCGGGGGATCAACAAGTGCAAATTGCAAGATGAAGCATTGCGCAAGACGTAGTGTGTTTACCTTTGCATTTTGCATTGATTCAGTATTGGAGTCTTCATGAATAAGGACATATCAATTAAAGTCTGTATGGGCACCGGCGGGATCGCGGCAGGCGGCGTGGGGGTGATGTCCGCCTTCGATACGGCGCTTTCCGCCGCCGGCATCAAGGCGAACGTAGAGAAACACTGCTCGATGCACAAAGTCGGATGCCGCGGTTTCTGCGCGCGCGACGTGCTCGTGGACGTTGTCGTGAACGGCAGCAAATCGACTTACGAATATATCAAGCCGGAGATGGTCGAGCGGATCGTGAACGAGCACCTCGTGAGCGGTGCCCCGGTCGGCGACTGGCTCGTGAAGGACGACTATCACACCTTTCACGACAAGCAGGTCAAGGTCGTTCTTTCCGACTGTGGCGAAGTCGACCCTGAGGACATCGATTCCTATATCAACCGCGGCGGGTACGAGGCAACGAAGAAGGTCCTCACGACCATGACACCCCAGGAGGCCATCGAGGTGATCAAGGCCTCGGGCCTTCGCGGCCGCGGCGGCGCCGGCTTCTCCACGGGAACGAAATGGGACATGGCGATCAAGGCCCCCGGCCCGGTCAAATATCTCATCTGCAACGCTGACGAGGGCGACCCCGGGGCGTTCATGGACCGTTCGGTGGTCGAGGGCAACCCCCACGCGGTGCTCGAGGGTATGATCATCGGCGCGTACGCCATCGGCGCTCCCTATGGATACGTATACATCCGGGCAGAATACCCCCTTGCCGTCGAGCGGCTCCATCTCGCGATCAAACAGGCGAAGGAGCGCGGCTTCCTGGGCAAGAACATTCTCGGGAAGAGCCTGGATTTCGCCATCAAGGTCAAGCTCGGCGCCGGCGCTTTCGTCTGCGGCGAAGAGACGGCGCTCATCGCCTCCATCGAGGGCAAGCGCGGTCAGCCCCGGGCCAAACCTCCATTCCCGGTCCAGAAGGGCCTCTGGGGCAAGCCCACGATCATCAATAACGTTGAAACCCTCGCCAACGTGCCGTATATCATGAAGAAGGGTGCAGCGTGGTACGCGGGCATGGGCACGGAGAAGAGCAAGGGCACCAAGGTGTTCGCGCTCACCGGCAAGATCCAGAACTCGGGCCTGATCGAGGTCCCGATGGGCATCTCGCTCAAAGAGGTAATATACGATATCGGCGGGGGCATAGAAGGCGGTAAAAAACTCAAAGCGGTCCAAACGGGGGGGCCATCCGGCGGGTGCATTCCCTCGAACATGGTCGACACGACGTTGGATTACGAATCTCTCGGCAAGGCCGGCTCGATCATGGGTTCGGGCGGCATGGTGGTGCTCGATGAGACCGACTGCATGGTGAACGTTGCCAAGTACTTTCTCGAGTTCACAAAATCGGAGTCCTGCGGCAAGTGCATACCGTGCCGTATTGGCACCAAGCGGCTCCTTGAGATCCTGACCAGGATCACCGAGGGCAAGGGCAGGGAAGGAGACCTCGATCTTCTCGAGAGCCTGAGCAGTGATGTGAAGACCTCGTCACTCTGCGGTCTGGGTCAGTCAGCGCCCAATCCTATCTTGAGCACGATCAAGTATTTCCGCGACGAGTACGAGGCCCACATCTACGAACACCGCTGCCCGGCCGGCGTGTGCAAGGACCTGCTCACGTACTCTATTCTCGAAGAATTTTGCAAGGGCTGCACCGCGTGCGTGCGGGTCTGCCCCGCCGGCGCGATCATCGGCGACAAGAAAAAGCCGCATAAGATCGTGCAGGACCTCTGCATCAAGTGCGGCGCCTGCTTCGAGACGTGCAAGTTCAAAGCAATTAAAAAAGGGTAGCATATGATGAATCTCAAAATAAATGGCAGGCATATATCCGTCCCTGACAACACGACCATTCTCGATGCCGCGCGGCGGAATGATATCTACATCCCGACGCTCTGTGACGACCCGAGACTTGAGCCTCACGGAGGATGCAGGCTTTGCCTTATCCAGGTAAAGGGCATGCCCCGGCCGGTGACGGCGTGTACCACGCCGGTCACCGAAGGCATGGAGGTCGAGACCACGAACGAGCAGATCGAGCGGCAACGCCGCACCATCGTGGAGCTCCTCCTCTCCGACCACCCGAACGATTGCATGGTCTGCGAGCGTGCCGGCGACTGCACGCTCCAGGAACTGGCCTACTTCTATGACCTCCGGTCGAACCGTTTTGCCGGCGAGCGCAGGCAGTACACCAAAAAGGACATGAATCCGTTCATCGAACGCGACATGGAGAAATGCATTCTCTGCGGAAAGTGCGTGCGGGTGTGCGACGAGATCCAGGGGCTCGGCGCCATCGACATCACCTACCGCGGGTTCGCGGCCAAAGTCTCCCCGCCCTTCGAAAAGGACCTGGATTGCGAGTTTTGCGGCCAGTGCGTGAGCGTCTGTCCCACGGGCGCGCTCATGGGCAAGCAGTCCCTGGGCAAGGGCAGGCAGAAGGATGTGAAGGAGGTTGAGACCGTCTGCGGCTACTGCGGATGCGGGTGCAACCTCACCCTGCACGTGAGCAGGAACGAGGTTGTTCGGGTCACGTCCAGACCGGACACCATCAATGAAGGATGGCTCTGCGTCAAGGGACGGTTCGGATACAGCTTTATCAACAGTCACGACAGGCTCAAGACGCCGCTCATCAAGAAGAACGGCACGTTCGTCGAAGCTTCATGGGACGAGGCGTTCGGGTACATTGCCGGGAAACTCAGCTCCCTCAAGCAGAAGCACGGTCCCGACGCCATCGGCGGCCTCTCCTCGGCCCGATGCACGAACGAGGAGAACTACCTCTTCCAGAAATTCATCCGCGCAGGCATCGGCACGAACAATGTCGACCACTGCGCGCGCTACTGACACAGCGCGACCGTGGCCGGTCTGGCCACCGTATTCGGCTCGGGAGCGATGACGAACTCCATGCAGGAGATCGAGAACAACGACGTGCTGTTCGTCATCGGCTCCAATACCAAGGAAAACCACCCCATCATCGCGCTCAAGATGATCAAGGCCAAGCGGAAAGGCGCGAAGATCATCATCGCGGACCCGCGGCGGGTGCCGCTCGTCCGGTTCGCCGACATCTGGATGCAGCACAAGCCCGGCACGGACGCCGCGCTTCTCAACGGGATGATGCACGTGATCCTGAAGGAAGGACTGGTCAAAAAGGACTTCATCGCGTCCATGACCGAAGGCTTTGATGACGCGTTCAGGAAAAACCTCGAAGAGTACACACCCGAGGCCGTATCGAAGATCACCGGCGTCCCGGCTGAAACGATCATCAAGGCAGCGCGCCTGTACGGGGGATCGGACAAGGCAGGCATCTACTACACCATGGGGATCACCCAGCATGCGCATGGCACGGAGAACGTCTTCTCCATCGCCAACCTGGCTCTTATGACCGGAAACCTCGGCAAGGAGAGCGCGGGCGTCAACCCGCTTCGCGGCCAGAACAACGTGCAGGGCGCTACGGACATGGGATGCATCCCGAACAACTACCCGGGGTATCAGCGGGTCGGCATCCCGGCCATCAAAGAGAAGTTCGAGGCGCTCTGGAAGGTGAAGCTGTCGGACAAGGAAGGCATGACCGCCACGGAGATGATCCCGGCCGCGGAAAAAGGCGTCATCAAGGCACTGTACATCATGGGAGAAAACCCGGTCCTCAGCGATCCCGATGTGGCCCACACGACCAAGGCGCTGAAGGCGCTCGATTTTCTCGTGGTCCAGGACATCTTCATGACGGAGACGGCTGAACTCGCGCACGTGGTGCTGCCGGCCACCTCTTTTGCCGAGAAGGTCGGCACGTTCACGAACACCGAGCGCCGCGTTCAGCGGGTGCGGAGGGCGGTGGACGCTCCCGGGCTCGCCATGAAGGATTCGCATATCATCATGGAGCTCTCGAAGCGCATGGGTTACGACATGCCCTATCATCATACTGTCGAGATATTCCGCGAGATAGGGCAGGCCTGGCCCGCGATGGCCGGTATGAGCTACGCCAGGCTCGAAGACGGAGGTCTTCAATGGCCCTGTCCCACGCCGGACCATCCGGGTACGCAGTACCTGTTCAAGGGAGGGTTCCCGCGCGGCAAGGGTACGTTCACCCTCGTGAAGCATAAGCCCTCGGTTGAGCTGACGGACAAGGACTATCCCTTCATCCTAACGACCGGCAGGCAGTTGTTCCATTACCACACCGGCGGCATGACGAGGAGGGTCAAGCCCATCAATGCGGTGTCACCCGAGTCCTATGTCGAGATCAATCCCGAGGACGCGAAGCGGCTGGCGATCGAGGATGGGAAAAAGGTGAAGGTGAGCTCGCGCAGGGGCTCCATTATGGTGAAGGCCAAGGTAACGAAGTGGCCCGCTGTGGGAGTGGTCTTCATCCCCTTCCATTTCAAGGAAGCAGCGGCCAATGCGCTGACAAGCAGCACGTCGCTCGACCCGCTGTCGAAGATTCCCTCCCTCAAGGTGTCGGCGGTGCGGATCGAGAAAGCATGAAGCTGGGAAGCTGAGCGGTTGAGAGGTTTGGAAAAACTTCTTTCATTCGCACCGTTTTACGTTCATGGTTTATTACATCGAGGAGGAAATATGATCGACACATCCGAACTCAAGCAGCAGATACTCTTCAGCGACCTGACCGACGCCGAGCTCGGGATCATCGCCGGGAAGATCACCGTCGAGCGGTTTTCCAAGGGCAAGCCGATCTTCAAGGCGGGTGAGCCTACCAAAGGGATCTACCTCGTGACGAGCGGGAAAGTCGAGATATCGCTGCTGACCGCCGACGGCTGGAAACAGACCCTCGCCGTGCTATCGGAAAACCAAATCTTCGGCGAGCTTTCCGTGATCGAGGACAAAGAAACGCATGGCGCGGACGCGACTGCAATCGATGACACGGAGGTCTATCGCTTCAATACGGAAGATTTCAAGGCATTTGAGAAGAGCGACACGATCATGATGTACAAGATCATGAAGACCATTGCGCGCATTGCGAGCAGGAATGTCCATTCGATGAATGAAAAGCTCATGAAGCTCTTGATTAGTTATTAGCGGTCTCGTAATAGTATTGACATCTAGTCACTATGAAATTGTAACCACTCAGGAATCGTGCACCGGAGAATCACCCCTCCTCACCTCCCCTTGGAAAGGGGAGGAAATGCCATAGCCCCTCGATCATGAAACACCCTCTCCCTTTTTCCCTCTCCCCTCTGAGGGAGAGGGGCAGGGGTGAGGGGAATTATGACGGAGGGGTTGGGGAGGTGGTTTTCGATGTTGTTTCTATTTTGAGACGATTAATACATCGGTTAATGCCGTTTCGGGGTCACAGCGATATCAGTTCAACGTGAGCCATACAAGGCTCGTATATATTAAAGAAAAACAATAAGGAGGATTTGATATGCCATTTGATGCAACAAAGTTAGCTGACTGGCAGATTTCCGAAGAAGCGGAAAAGAAAATGCCCACGCCGGAAGAGTGGCGCGAGAAACTGGGTCTGCAAAAGGACGAGATACTGCCCATGGGCCGCCTGTCCAAGATCGACTTCCTCAAAGTCATCAACCGCCTGAAGGGCAAGTCTGATGGGAAGTACATTGAGGTGACCGCCATCACCCCGACCCCGCTGGGCGAAGGCAAGAGCACTACTTCATGCGGTTTGATGGAGGGTCTCGGCAAACGAGGCGTGAACGTCGGCGGCGCACTGCGCCAGCCTTCAGGCGGGCCCACCATGAACGTGAAGGGCACTGCCGCGGGCGGCGGCAACTCCCTGCTGATCCCCATGACCGAGTTTTCCCTGGGCCTCACCGGTGACATCAACGACATCATGAACTCCCACAACCTGGCCATGGTGGCGATGACCTCCCGCATGCAGCACGAGCGCAACTACAACGACGAGCAGCTGGAGCGTCTCACGAAGATGAGGCGTCTCGATATAGACCCCACCCGCGTGGAGATGGGGTGGATCATTGACTTCTGCGCCCAGAGCCTCCGCCATATCATCATCGGCATCGGCGGACGCACGGACGGCTTCATGATGCAGTCCAAGTTCGGCATCGCGGTCGGGTCCGAGTGCATGGCCATCCTGTCCATAGCCAAAGACCTCGCTGACCTGAAACAGCGCCTGAACCACATCACCGTTGCCTTCGACAAAAGCGGCAAGCCGGTTACCACGGGCGATCTGGAAGTCGGCAATGCCATGGCCGCCTTCATGCGCAATACCATTAACCCCACCCTCATGTGCACGGCCGAATACAACCCCTGCTTCGTCCATGCCGGGCCTTTCGCCAATATCGCCGTAGGCCAGTCATCCATCATCGCCGACCGGGTCGGCCTGAAGCTGTTCGACTACCATGTGACCGAGTCCGGCTTTGCCGCGGACATCGGCTTTGAAAAGTTCTGGAACGTCAAGTCCCGTTTCAGCGGCCTGAAACCCCACGTTTCGGTGCTCACCACCACCGTCCGCGCCCTGAAGATGCATGGCGGCGGCCCCAAGGTGGTGGCCGGCAAGGCCCTGCCCGAAGAGTACACCAAGGAGAACGTGGGCCTGGTTGAAAAAGGCTGCGCCAACATGGTCCACATGATCAACGTCATCCGCAAGTCCGGTATAAACCCGGTGGTCTGCGTCAACCGTTTTTACACCGATACGAACGCCGAAGTGGCCGCGGTAAAGAAGGCCGCCGAAGCGGCCGGCGCCCGCTGCGCGGAATCCCAGCACTGGCTCAAAGGCGGCGAGGGGGCACTGGAACTGGCCGATGCGGTCATTGACGCCTGCAACGAGAAGACCGATTTCAAATTCCTCTACCCGCTTGAGATGAAGCTGCGTGACCGGGTGGCGAAAATTGCCAAGGAAGTGTACGGGGCGGATGGTGTTTCCTGGTCGCCCGAAGCGGAAGCCAAGGCCAAGATGCTGGAAAGCGATCCCCAGTACGCTGACTACGCCACCATGATGGTGAAGACCCATCTCAGCCTCACCCACGATCCGACCCTCAAGGGAGTGCCCAAGGGTTGGACGCTGCCCATCAGGGATGTGTTGATCTACTCGGGAGCCAAGTTCCTGTGCCCGTGCGCGGGGGCGATCAGCCTCATGCCTGGAACGAGTTCCAACCCGGCATTCCGCCGGGTAGACGTGGATGTAAACACCGGCAAGGTCTCAGGGCTGTTTTAAGAAGAGTTAAAAAGCAAAAAGCCTCCAGGTTCAAAGCTCAAGGTTCAATGAAAAGGCCCGTGCCGGTGATCCGGTACGGGCCTTTGTTTTAAACTCTAATTGGTGTTGATGTTTGCCAATTGGCATGGTATAATGGCATTAACGAGGAGGACAACATGAAGACGACGATTGACCGCTTTGGACGACTTGTGGTGCCAAAGGATATCAGGGATCGGCTGGGTTTGAAGCCCGGCGCCGAGGTGGAGATCGACGAGCAGGGGAGCGAGATCATATTGAAGCCGGTGGAGCGTGAAGCTCCCCTCAAGATGGAGCAGGGCATCCTGGTGTTCGCAGGCGCGGCAACCGGGGCTATCGCTGAAGCGGTCAGGACACATCGCCACGATCGCCTGCAGCACGTCGCATCGAGGAAGCGATCGTGAAGGTCTTGTTCGATACTTCCGTACTCGTTGCCGCGCTCGTGGAGCCTCACCCGGCGCATGACCGCGCTCTTACCTGGCTTAAACGAGCGAAGGACGGAGGAATCGACCTTATCGTTTCCTCGCACACCATCGCCGAGCTGTATGCCGTGCTGTCAACGTTACCGGTCAGTCCGCGGATCGCTCCGGGAGTGGCACGGCGGCTGATTCATGAGAACATTGAAGCCACGGCATCCATCATTTCGCTTGCCGCATCGGATTATCTTGCTACTGTTAAACGCATGAGCGAGCTGGGCATTTCCGGCGGCGCTGTATATGACGCCCTCATCGTCAAGGCAGCGCAAAAGTCCGGCGTTGAGCAGATCCTGACACTTAATACGGGTGACTTCAAGCGAGTGTGGCCTGAAGGGAAGGATCACGTCGTCGCTCCATGAAGCGTATCCACATCCTGCTGTCAAGAAGGCCACAAAACAGTTCGCTGATAAATATATCGAACAGATAAAGGATTTCAGGAAATGGCTCGTAAAGATAATAAAAGAGTGATCCTCGAAGATACACGAGTATGCCGATATCCTTCGAGATAACGGCATCAACATCCGGCGGCTGTATCTCTTCGGCTCCCATGCCTCGGGCACTGCGACGGAGCAGAGCGATATCGACTTGGCTGTGTTCCTGGATAAAGCCGACAACGACAGCTTCCGCGAAGATGTCAGGCTCATGCGCCTGAAATAGAGAAGCCGACCTGCGCATCGAGCCGCATGCTTTTGCGCGGCCGGAGCTCAAACAGCCTGACCCGTTCATAAAGGAGATCGTGGCAAAAGGGATGCGAATCGCTTATCCTCATAGCAGGGGAGCAAGATAGGAGATGCTGCCATGCCCGGCACGGCGTCCGACCCGGCCTACCGCCGCGTGGACGTGGAGACGGGGAAGGTCAAGGGTGTGTTCTAAAGACCCATTCAAAGGCCAACGTTCAAAGTTCAATGAAAAGGCCCGTCCCGGTAATCCGGTACGGGCCTTTGTTTTCGAACTGAAAAGCGGGCAAGAAGTGCTGTTAGAAATATCGCGTTTGTGATAAAGTTGTGCAGTGAAGAGTTTTTCCTGTAGCGGTGATGCTGGCCATGCTGGCAGCGGGTGCATATTACAACCTGAA
>CAYILT010000065.1:0-14519 GCA_964364055.1 uncultured Nitrospiraceae bacterium
AGTTCAAGATAACCTGTCCGAAGTGCGGAGCAGTCGTGGCCACCTCGTTCCCCGATGCTCTGATATGGGAGCTCTGCCCGGGCTGCAGGTCGCACATGTGGGATGTCTATGACGTGATGATGGCCGAGGTGACGATACAAGAATTTGTTGATAGTAAACGAGTGAATGCAGCGTTGAGGCCGCATAGTAATTAGGGCCTTTCCAGAAAGGCTCCGCTGCCGTCATGCCGGGCTTGGTCCGGCATTCAGAAGGTTTTGCATTCAGAAGGCTTTGAAATGGATTCCCGCTTTCGCGGGAATGACGTTCTTTTGCGATTGGGCAATTAAAATACAGACTCTAACTAATAAAAAAAATCAGCAACTCTTCACGGAGGGTCAGGATGAAAAAAATAACAATGAAGCTGTTATTGATCTTATTTTTATTGATTATATTCACGACGGGATTACCGGCGTCGGCTTACAGCACGGACAAGATTACGACGGTTGAGGGTATCATAGAAAACGTCCCGGACGATACCATTGTGGTGCGCGACAGGCGTTACACGATAGCGGGGGTGCTCTTATTAAAACCATCAGGGGAACAGGTATCAAAAGAAGAATTGACAAGAGGTAAGAAGGTAAGGATTTTTTTTCAGAACAAGAAAATCAATAGTGTTGTAGTTTATGAGAACATGGTTGAGTAAGGAGAATATCATTATGAATATGAATCGATCCATCTCTTTGAAAGTCGCATTATTACTGTTTATTTATTTCCTGTCTTCGGGCAATTCAGAAGCCCAGACCATGTCGGATTATTGTATCGTACCTCCCTATGTTATTCAGAACGTGCCTGCGAGCGTCATGATCGTCGTGGACAATTCAGGCAGCATGTTTAATTTCGCATACAGCGACGGTTTTAATACGTCTGTAACCTCAGATGACAATAACTGCACCGACACCAACAACTCCTGCACCGGATTTACGACTCCCGGCACATACCCGACTTATAGATTCTACGGCTATTTCGACCCTGACTACTGGTATACCTATTCAACCAGATTCGAGCCTTCCGCACCCAAGACAGGAAGCGGGCTTGCCGGAGAGAGGGCAAAACTTGCCACCGAGTGGGATGGCAATTTTCTGAACTGGCTTACGATGAGACGAACGGATGTTCTCAGAAAAGTTCTCACAGGGGGGAAAACTACATCAGGGGAAGGTAGCGGTTTTGACAGGCTCGTTGGCGAGCAGGCAGATTACGCCGGACGAGGCATATACAAACGGATAGCATCAGCAGACTTGTATACTCCTTACAACGGAACGCGGAAAATTACGTTTACTATCGGCGCGGGAACATCTTCCTTTGGTGTCAGGAACGACCCGACTGGTCTTGACGGAACTGGTGCGGATACCTTCAATGTCTTGGTGAAGGTGCCGTCTCCGGTCCAGGGCGTTCTCCAGGATGTTTCCACCCGGGTCAGATTGGGTTTGACGTTTTATAATACAAACACCCCTACTCCGCAGGGCGGGCGTATCCAGGTTGCCATGGGCGGTACGAGTTTGACGAGCATGGTGAACCAGGTAAATCTTACCAGGCCGGATTCTAATACGCCTCTTGCTGAAACATTGTGGACGGTGACCGGGTATTTTGCGCAACAAGCCACTCTCCTGACCGGCCCCGGCCCGCGGTACAACAACGGGGACTACCAGATCAACAATCTTAATGATCCGTTCAATTACGGAACCGGCGGCGCACCGAGGTGGCCTTCCTGTGGAAAGAGTTTTGTCCTTTATATTACCGACGGCGAGCCCTGCGCTGACGGCTATCTGCCCGCGACGTTAAGTGATTACGCCGCCGGAAGGTCTCAATTCAACTGCGCTGTGAGCAGTTGCCCGACCGTGTCAGCAACAGCGCCGGAAACTTTTGCCTTCCCTGCATCAACGTTTCCTGTATGTGGCGCCGGCGACAATGTCGCCGGTTTTGAAGACGTTGCCCTCTACATGCATACACAAGACCTCAGAAGCAGCATTACTGGCACCCAAAATCTCACGCTTTATAACGTTTTCGCCTTCGGCAGCAACTCCTCACTTATCAAGTACGCCGCCATAAACGGCGGGTTTGAAGATTTAAATGGAAACGGCATCCCCGATCTTCAGTCGGAATGGGACAAAAACGGCGACGGCCAGCCTGATAATTATTACGAGGCCACGGAGGGCGATCAGCTTGAGAGTGCCCTCAAGGATGCTTTCTCAAACATGATTTCCCGCGTGGCGTCCGGTACGGCCGCGTCTGTTCTGGCATCGGGAGAGGGCAGGGGGTCCAATCTTGTCCAGGCTTCTTTCTATCCCCGCCGCAGGTTCGGTAATGACGTGATCGAGTGGATCGGGGGGATCCAGAATCTTTGGTATTACCTGGATCCTCAGTTTGCGCAAACGAACTTAAGAGAGGACACGATTACGGACAGCAAACTCGAAGTGAAGCAGGATTATATCATGAAGTTTTTATTCGACACAAGCGCACAAACCACCAAAGCGGTACGCTGGGAGGACACAAACGGAAACGGCACTGTTCTTACCTCGAAACCGACGGTCTTATTCGAGGATGTAAAAAACATATGGGACGCGGGCAAGCTGCTGTGGAACAGGGATATTTCCACGAATCCGAGGACTATTTATACATCGATCGACGGTACCACTCTTCTCCCGTTTACAACGGCCAACGCGGGCACGCTGGCCTCGTATATGACAACGACGGATGCCTCAAACGTGATCTCATACCTCACCGGCACAGACATCATTCTGGACCTCAACAGTGATGCCGTAAATGATTACCGATCCCGAACCATCACGAGCGGCGCCACTACGAATGTATGGAAGCTGGGTGATATATTGAATTCGACCCCGAAGATCGCTTCGTCGATTCCGTTAAATCCCTACTGGGCTTTCGTCGATCCAACCACCGGCATGAGGGTATATAATGACAGCACGTACGATAATGATACCGGGGTGCCCGCCTATGTGAAAACAAATACGTATCAAAACAGGGGCGTTGTTTTTGTCGGAGCTAACGACGGAATGTTCCATGCCTTTAAATTCGGCAAATTGGAAGGGAAGTGGACCGGGCAGGGACCATTTGAGAAGGCAAGATTAGTGAACCCGGACACCGGCTTGGTCTGCAGTTCCACGGACGCCAATCCCTGCGGGAAAGAGCTGTGGGCCTTTATCCCAAAAAATGTGTTGCCTTATCTCAAATATATTCCTGATCCTGATTATTGTCATATCTACACGGTTGATCTTGCGCCTGTTGTGTTTGATGCCAGCATAGGCACGACCGGATGTACGGAAGCCGACTACTGGAACTGCAATAAGGCAGGCTCGGAAAGTTCCTGGAGGACGGTTGTTATCGGCGGGATGAGACTGGGCGGCGGGTGCCGGAACATCGGCACTGCCTGCAACGACGACGGCATCGGAACCACGGACTGTGTAAAAACGTCTGCCAGCGGTTTGGGGTACTCCTCCTATTTCGCCCTTGACGTTACGGACCAGAACAATCCTCAGCTTTTATGGGAGTTCTCGGATCCGGCGCTTGGCTTTGCAACCAGCGGACCTGCGGTTGTCAGGATCAGCGCCAAGGACCCGGCCAGCGGGGCGCCCATCCGCACTAAAAACGGCAGGTGGTTCGTGGTATTCGGTTCCGGTCCGACCGGTCCTATCGATAGTACTTACAGCCAGTTCCTGGGGCGGTCGGACCAGAACCTGAAGCTATTTATACTGGATCTGAAGACCGGTACCCCGCTCCGGACACTGGATACAACAATCCCATACGCCTTTGCCGGTTCCATGTATCATTCCGTTCACGATATTAACTGGCCGGATTTATCCGGTCAATATCAGGATGATACCATTTATATCCCATACACAATGCGTACGGCCGCGGCTCCGTTTACCTGGACAAATGGCGGCCTTGGGAATCTTCTGACCAAGAACCCTTTGAGTCCGACTTGGGCTGAGGATTTAGATCCGACGAAATGGGTATGGAGAAAAATAATCGAAGGCATCGGGCCTGTCTCGGCCTCGGTTCAAAACCTCGATGACGCAGATAACAATAAATCATGGCTGTATTTCGGTACAGGCAGGTATCACTATGCGCTGGGCACAACCCTGGACGACAAAGACACGGGAAGACGGTTGTACGGCATCAATCATCCATGCGCCGTTTTTGTTCCAGCTGCAGTTGGTTCGAGTTATATGAATATTGATCCAACCTGCACCGGTATGTTTGATCTTACAGACGTTAATCTAATAAACGTAACCAATGTCAGCAATGTACCGACGACCGCCGCTGCCATTTCCAGTATGAAGGGCTGGTACGTTAACCTCGAGTCTTCCGGCACATACACGTATTCCCCGGACCCCGCCAGAAGTTTCGGGGCAGAACGAGTGCTGACCGATCCCAATGCAGACCCGAGCAGTAAAGCGGTGTTTTTTACAACGTTCAAGCCCTATAGTGAAGAGTGTGCCCTTGGGGGCAAAAGCTTCATATGGGCGCTGAAGTACAATACCGGCGGCGTACCGGAAAACCTGACAGGCAACGTAATGGTGCAGCTATCGACCGGCAGTATCGAACAGGTGAATCTCCAGAACGCTTTGACGGGAGCAGGAGGGAGAAGGTCCGCTGCCATGGAAGGTGAGCCTCCGCGAGGAGAAGGCATGGCGATCATAGGCTCGCCTACCCCTCTAAAACGGGTTTTACAGATTAAGGAACGTTGAACACACAGAGACGGGGTGAATAATGGAACTTTCCCGGAGTGGGCCGTTGCGTATGACGAATAAAGGGTTCACGATTATTGAGCTCGTGGTTGTTCTGGGCATAATTGGGATTTTGCTTGCAATTGCAGGGTTCCAGATGAGTGCCTGGCTTGGTAAAGCACGCGTGGAAGAACAAATCAAATCAATGTTCGCAGACCTTGCGAACGCACGGGTGCGGGCGATGAACAGAAACCGGCTGCATTTCGTGATGATGAGCCAGAACCAGTATCAGATATGGGAAGACACCAATCCAGGCCCGGACGGTAACGGCGATCTCGACACAGCAGCCGGCGGCGATTCCCTGGTTCAGCAAATTAATCTTAGGGATTCACTGCTATCGGGCTCAACATATACACTGTTTAACTTTGACAGTAGAGGACTCATGTCCGTCAACGGTACGATACAAATCCAGAACACCTACGGGGCTATATATGATTGTATCGCAGTGTCATCTACACGGATTCGTCTGGGGAGGTGGGATGGTGCCAGCTGTTCTTCATAATGTAAAAGGCGTTACCCTTATCGAAATCCTGGTATCCCTTGTGCTGACGGCCATAGTGTTCGGCGGACTGCTCCAGACCTCGCTTTTGGTCGTAAATAATAATATGGAGAACCTCCTGAGGGATGAGGCGGTAAGCATAGCGGAGGAAAGGATGAACCAGGCGAGGAATACGCCCTTTGCTTCCCTGATCTCAGAAACAGCCGATGTGCCGGTTGTCAGGGATTTCAGGGGAATAACAGGTTTCCGGTTTAATACGCGCATAACGATTGTCAACATCGATGCGAATAACAAGCAGGTGGCTGTAAGCGTAACCTGGACCAGAAGAGGGGTTACTTACAACCATAACATTACGACCCTGGTGAGGAGCTCATGATCAGGAAAGAAAAAGGGTTCTCGTTGGTCGAATTGATAATCACCATGCTGATGTCCGGGCTGGTAATTGCCGCAGCCTCAAGCTCCTTCATCGGGCTGCTCGGGCAATCCCGGACCCAGGCCAAAATCGTTGAATCAAATGAAAATATGATCGGGCTCGATATATTGCGGCGGGATATGGAAAGTGCCGGATATGGCTTGACGTGGGATAACCCCACGCCCATATCCTATACCGAGAGCAGCGCTAACCTGTTTACCAACCCTTCTTCTACGGTTAACGATGCCACAACCGGGACACCGCGCGCTATCGTAAACGTAGATTCAGCAACGTATAACAGTCCGAATAATATATTCAACGGCTCGGATTATCTCGTGATAAAGGCGCTGAATGTGGCAAGAAATGACACGTGCGAGCGCTGGTCCTATTTAAGAAACGGAAATGTGGTAAACCAGTGGAACTCTGCCAATCCAAATGAAAATTTTCTAAATACCGACAGGGTAATTGTTCTTGATCCCAAAAATAAGGATACAAGACCGCTCATACGCAGCGGCACCGGAGGTTTTTTCACTACATACAATGCCGGCGCTCTTGCGGATAGTACTTTTGCGCCCACTGATCCGACCGATACTTACCTGGTGTATGGCATCAGCGGTTCCACCGATCCTGTAAGGCCTTTCAACCGGGCGGATTATTATATAGCACGACCTGCAACGATCCCGTCCCGGTGCGCCCCGAATACCGGGGTGTTGTACAAAGCCACACTGAATGCCGACGGAACGCTTAATCCGCAGCCGATAGTCGATTGCGTTGCGGATATGCAGGTGATCTTCGGGTTGGATAATGACGGGAACGGTGCTTTTCAATCGGGTATTGGCACCCCGGCTGATGGTTATACCTCAACACTTTCAGGTCTCTCATCAGCTCAGCAGATAAGAACGCAGGTCAAGGAAGTGAAGGTATATATCCTTACCCATGAGGGCGGGAGAGATTTGAGCTACACGCACTCCACGAATCCCATAACGGTGGGTGAATTTGGTCTGGGTCGTACTGTTTCTTTGGGATCGAATTTAAATTACCGGTGGAAGGTTTATAGGGTAGCCGTTAAGCCATTCAATTTGTAGAACTGAGGTAATGAGTATGCGTATCTTAAAAGACAAAAAAGGTTCCACCCTGCTCGTGGTCCTGGTGCTCTCGGCGGTTGCGCTGGTGGTGGCAGCAGGACTGCTGTATATGTTGACACAGGGCACGAAGACATCCGGCAGCTCGAAACGGTATAAAACAGCGTTGGAAGCCGGAAGGGCGGGCGCCGACGTAGTGCGTCAACTTATCAATTCAAGGCCGACGACCTCTGCGCCGTTTTCAATTCCTCTTGCTAACTTTACTGTAGTAGATAATAATAGGTTAACTAATTCTGCCACCGGCAAACTCTATGCCTCCACCGCGAATTGGCCCGTAACTTCGCCCATCGGCACCAATACAAGCATATCCATTGATCCCCTTAATAACAGCACCTATGATGTATCGTTCAGTCTTGGAAACCCTGCTTACACTGTTTACGCGAAAATAACCGGTGCGGTGAAGGGGAACAGCGCTAGCGGCGGGGGAAGATTGCATGGAGGAGGTACGGGTGATGCCAAGTGGTCTGGAGGAGGAGGAACATCAGGATCCATATCGGCGCCGAGTAGTCCGTTTTTATATTCAATTGAGGTCCTTGCCCTCAATGCCTCGAACCCGCTGGAAAGGGCAAAGTTAAGCATTCTCTATCAATATTAATGCTGAATAACGAAGACGAGCCTCAAGAGTTATCCCCGTCCGATGTTCTCGGCTTTTTTTATAAATCATATGAATAGACTTTTACTCTGTCTTTTGTTCTTCTCAATGATCGCTTCTTGCGAGGGCCCGGATAAAGCGCCCATTCAAGGGCCTTCCGGAGAAGGGCGGGGCGGCGCATCCCTGTCGTCCGAGACCGATGTTCCCAAAACAGAAGCGATGTACGAATTGGAAATCGTTCCTCAGGATGCTGTCCGCGATACAATCTTTTATGCAGTGCCGAGGAATTTTAATTTAGCCGATAGAAAAATAACCTGGCTGATAAATGGACATCCGGTGCCCGATGCCTCCGGCGCTCAATTTAAGGCATCTGAAGTAAAGAAGGGGGATGTCATACAGGCTACTGTGATAGGGGCTGCGTTTAAGGTATTATCCAATACCGTTGAAATTAAAAATAACCCGCCTGAAATCAAAAGAATTCAAATCATGCCGGAAGTATTTAAACCTGGAGACACTGTCTATGTTGAAGTCACCGGAGCTGATGTCGATGGAGATGCCATTTCTTTCTCATATGAATGGACTATCAATGGAAAAATAATTGGCACAGATGAACGGATTGGGGTGCAGTTGAAAAAAGCGGACAAAATCAATATAAAAGTGACTCCTTTTGATGGGGTAGATCATGGAAAACCTGTGGTACTGGAAGAAGAAATATTAAATATGGCTCCGATGATTGTCGAGCATAACGAGTTCACGTTCGACGGAAAAGTGTATTCTTATCAGGTAAAAGCCACGGACCCGGACGGAGACGCCCTGACCTATACATCGGCGTCCGTCCTGAATGGGATGACGCTGGATCCCGCGACAGGGCTTTTACGGTGGGATGTCCCCTCTGAATTCAAGGGTAAGCAGGACGTGTCCATCACGGTGAGTGACGGGCATGGCGGGACCGCGACGTACAGCATCACGATAACCATTCAGTAGCCGTTTATCCTATCATCGTGAATACCCCTATCATTCTCGCATCGAATTCTCCCCGACGGAAGGAACTGCTGACGCAGATCGGCCTGTCCTTCACCGTTGCTCCGGCGGATGCTGATGAAAGCATCCTGCCCGGAGAGTCACCGGAGGCTTACGCGGTCAGGGTTGCTCTCGACAAGGCGGCCGTCGCGGCAAAGCGCGCAGGTGAGGGGATCGTCATCGCCGCCGATACCATCGTGGTCGTGGAGGACGTCATCCTCGGGAAACCGGCCGATGCAGCCGACGCCGTGCGAATGCTGACGGTACTCTCCGGCAGGGAGCACGCGGTTGTCACCGGTCTGGCGGTCGTGGACGCGGCAACGGGGCGATCGCCAGTCAGGGTGATGTGATAACGGTGGCGGGCGTTCCAAACCTTTACACCGTCGAGGTGCTGGCGGAGAACAGCGCCAACCGCCATGAAAAGGCGAAGCTCCAGGTGCTGTACCAGTATTGATGGAATCTGCTTTGCCTCAGTCGGAAATGGACTCTGTAGGGCGCGTTTCCCAAACGCGCCGAACAAACGCACCTGCAATTTTGTCGCAGACCCATATCACATTTTCGCGTTGACACCTTCGCTTTGCGACACTCTTGACATGCTTTAGCAGTCGTGGTATACATATATTGTAAAGTGTATACACGGAAAATAGGCTATGAACGTCATCGTTGCCGACAGCAGTTCTCTTATTCTTCTGACCAAGTGCAATTTACTTGAGGTATTGCTCAAATTATTTCCCGTTATAATTCCTGAAGCCGTATTTCAAGAGGTGGTCAATAAAGACACGATCTCACGATTTGCCGATGCGAAAATTCTATCAGGACTTGTCTCGGAAAATAAGTTAAGGCTTGTAAAAGCCGCCCCATCGGTCGCCAACGCGCCGTTTTCCCTTGGAAGCGGCGAGGCGGAAGCCCTGATGCTGGCTAAACAAACCGAGGATTCAATATTAGCGACAGACGACGGCAAAGCGATTAAGGCATGCAGATATCTCGGAGTTCCTTTCATTATCTCTCCAAGAATAACAACCGAACTGTATTGTATGCATGCCGTCGATCTTGACTTGGCGCGGTTCGCGATTGAAAAAATGAGGATTATAGGGAGATATTCGCCTGACATCATAGCGGAGGCGATTCTTGAGCTTGAGGTGATTCGAAATGCTGAAACCCACAACCGTTAGGATGCCGGACGATTTTTTGAAAGAACTGAATAAATTTATCAGGGACAGAAAGCTCGATAAGTCGGCTTATCTTCGCGATATACTGAGGAAGGGATTCGATGATGACAGGCGGGAACGACTTTTGTCCGAATATCAGGCCGGCCGAGCTTCCCTATCCGACGTGTGCGAAAAGTCGGGCATCAGTGTCTGGGAGTTTTTCGATCTTCTGCGGGCGAACAATATCATGGCGAATGTGACGCTTGAGGATTGGCTCGATTCGCGAGGTCTCGGGGAAAAATCCGAAGCGTAACTACTTTTACTTTGTCACATTAAAGCCTGCTGATGATAATCTGACAAAGTAGAACTACTCAGGCCCGCTGTTTACTTCCTTATGCGGACCAAGGCAACCGCGTCATGAACACCTTCATGGGACTTCCTCGCAGACTTTGGGTTAGGATCATATAAATCACATGCGGCCATTCGATAATAACAAAGAGAAAACCATTATCCTCGCATCCAACTCACCTCGCCGAAAAGATCTTCTCAAACAAATCGGCGTCGATTTTACGTCGGACCCGGCCGACGTCGATGAACGCGTTATGCCCGGCGAAACGCCGGAGGTGTATGCGATACGGGTAGCGCTCGACAAGGCCCGTGTTGCCGCAGCCCGGGCAGGAGCCGGCATTGTTATTGCGGCTGATACCATTGTTGTCCTGAATGACGAGATCCTCGGCAAGCCGGCCGATGCAGCCGATGCCGTGCGAATGCTGACGGTACTCTCCGGCAGGGGGCATGAGGTCATCACCGGCCTCGCGGTCGTGGACGCGGCGACCGGGCGGTCTGCCGTGCGGACCTCGGCGACACGGGTCTGGTTCCGAGACTTGTCGGACCGGGAGCTCGCGGCCTATGTCGCCACCGGCGAGCCTTTGGATAAGGCAGGCGCGTACGGCATCCAGGAACGCGGCGCCCTCCTGGTGGAAAGAATAGAAGGATGTTATTCGAACGTTGTAGGACTGCCGTTGTCGCTCCTGGGAGAGATGCTCCGGGAATTTGATGTCTACCTGTGAGTCGGAGAGGTTGTTGATCCCTTTGATGACGGCCGGTACTGCAGATATATGCAATCTCATGTTTCACTCAGAGCATCGTTTCATTAAGCAACTATCTGCAATTCAGAAAAATACGCCTCTTTGCCCCTTGACAGGGTCCACGCTCTTGCTATGATTAGCCTAACGGTGCCGTTGTCTGTTATGCCGGCAATGCGGCATGCGCCTATCCTCCCCCCTTATATCGATACGCATGCGGCAAGGAACATGAGGGTCCTCCAGCAGGACCTCCGGCATGCGGGAGATGAAACTCCTTCCGCGTATGTCCCCCTTTAAGACAGCGGCGCCATAAGGCGTCCCGATGCCCCGTTGAACAGAGGGCCATGCAGTAAGGACATCGGGGCGCCGAGTTTTTTTATTGGTGTGTAACTCTTCATATCCCCCTCACTTGCAATTCCTCCGTTAATCACCTACAATAGTATCAAAGTCGTAATCGCCTGTTTTATATCGGAAAATGCATGGACCATGATCTTCTGAAACGGTTCCTGAACTACCTCGCTGTTGAAAAGGGCCTTTCCCGGAACACGCTTGAGTCCTACGAGCGGGACCTGAGGAAATATTTCCATTTCATGGAGGGGAAGGCGCCTGACGACATCAGGCGGCAGGACGTGCTGGACTTTCTGTCCCGTTTGTCTTCGGATGGCATGGCCGTACCTTCAGCGGCGCGGTGCCTGTCCGCGGTCAGAGGACTTCACAAGTACCTGCTGATCGACGGACTGTCAAAGAATGAACCGACGGGGAACATCGAGACGCCGCACGGATGGAAACGGCTCCCGAAGACCCTGAGCAGCGGCGAGGTGGAATCGCTGTTGGGCCAGCCGGAACGGACGTCGCCGCTGGGAGTCCGGGACAAGGCGATGATGGAACTTCTCTATGCCACCGGCCTTCGCGCCAGCGAGCTGGTCGGATTGAGACTGCAGGACATCAACCTGGAACGGGGATTCGTCATCGTTGTCGGAAAAGGGTCCAAGGAGCGCGCAGTGCCGCTCGGCGAGGTTGCCGGTGCCCGGGTAAAGGAATATTGTGACCGGGTGAGGCCGATGCTGCTCAAAGGAAGGGAGTCCGATTCCCTGTTCATCAGTTCCCGGCACCGGCGGATCACCCGCCAGATGTTCTGGGAGCGGATCAAGCACTACGTGCGGAAGGCGGGCATCATGAAGAGCGTTTCGCCCCACACGCTGCGCCACTCCTTCGCCACGCACCTCCTGGACAACGGCGCGGACCTTCGCGCCGTCCAGGCCATGCTCGGCCATTCCGATATATCGACGACTCAGATCTACACCTACGTGTCCCGAGAACGGCTGAAGCAGGTCCACGAGAAATACCACCCGAGGGGATAGGACGAGTGCGGAGTGTCGAGTGCGGAGTTCGGAGTGAATGGATGAAGGACATGATTGGCGTTATATTCCGCATTCCGCACTCCGCATTCCGAATTTGAGCTATGGAGATCATCACCAGTCATACGAACGCCGACTTCGACGCCCTTGCCTCCATGGTGGCGGCGAAGAAGCTTTACCCCGAGGCCAAACTGGTCTTCGCCGGCTCCCAGGAAAAGAGCATGCGGGACTTCTTTGTCGAATCGACCGCCTACACCATCGAGACCGAACGGCTTCGGAACATCGACGTGGAGAAGATCACCAGGCTGATCATCGTCGATAACCGGAATCCCCGCCGCCTGGGAAAGCTTGACGGCGCGCTCGGCCGTCCCGGCGTCACGGTCCATATCTACGACCATCATCCCCGCACGGAAGGCGACATCCGTGGTGAGGTCGAGGTGATCGAGGAGGTCGGCGCAACGACGACGTTGATGGTCGAACTTCTTCGGAAACAGGAGATAGGGATATCGCCCTTCGAGGCCACGATCTTTGCCCTCGGTATTTATGAGGAGACCGGCTCCCTCACCTACCATTCGACCACCGAGCGGGACGCATTGGCCGCCGCCTACCTCATCGGTCAGGGGGCGAACCTGAACATCGTCTCCGACTTCATCTCCCGCGACCTTACGCCCGAACAGGCCGGCGTGCTGACCGAGCTCATGGCCGCGGCGAAACGGTATGACATCAACGGAGTGGACGTGGTGATCGCCGCCGTTGCCACGCCCCATTTCATCCCTGATCTCGCGGCGCTGGCGCACCAGATGCAGGCCAATGACGGACTGGACGCGCTGTTCCTTGTGGTGCAATGCGGAGAAAAGACGCATATCATCGGCCGCACGAGGATCCCCCAGGTGAACGCGGGAAAGGTGCTGGAACCGCTGGGCGGCGGGGGACATCTGACCGCCGCGTCCGCCGTGGCGCGGGACCTTACCTATCTTGAGGCGCGGGAGCGCCTTATCGACATCCTCAAACACCATATCAAGCCGGGCAAGATCGCCGCGGATATCATGACCTCGCCCGTCAAAACGATCGCTTCAAGAACGCCGATCCAACAGGCGAACGAGGACATGACGAGGTTCAGCGTGAATGTTCTTCCCGTACTAGACGGGCGCAGGTTTCTGGGGATCATCACGCGCGAGGTGGTCCAGAAGGCCCTGTTCCACGGTCTCGGGAAGCGCACCGTGGACGAGTTCATGTCGACGGGCGTCTCGGTCGTCGGTCCGGACTTGCCGATGGGAAGTGTCGAGCAGATCATGATCGGTGAGCGCCAGCGGTTCATGCCGGTCATCGGCCGGGACGGTGTTCTTGCCGGCGCCATAACGCGGACCGATCTGCTCCGGTCCCTGCACGAGGAGCGCTTCAGCCGGTCCGGCCAGCCGCCCTCCGAGGCGGAGCCGCACGAGATCCGGCACATCCGGGGAATGATCGAGGAACGGGTGCCGCCTGTCGTGCGCAGCGTCCTGAAGCGGGTGGGCGACGTGGCCGACGAGTCGGGATTCCCCGTCTATCTCGTGGGCGGGATCGTCCGCGACCTTTTCCTCAGGACGGCGAACTATGACATCGATATCGTCGTGGAAGGGGACGGCATCACCTTCGCGGGCATGCTGGTCAAAACGATGGGCGGACGGATGAAGACGCACCAGAAGTTCGGCACCGCGGTCGTGGTCCTTCCCGACGGTCTGAAGATCGACATTGCCACGGCGCGGCTCGAATATTATGAATCACCGGCCGCCCTTCCCACGGTCGAGCTTTCCTCCATCAAGAAGGACCTCTACCGCCGGGACTTTACGATCAACACCCTCGCGGTCCGGCTGAACGGCAGTCATTTTGGAGAGCTCATCGATTTTTTCGGCGGTCTGCGGGACATCAAGGAGCGGACCCTGCGGATCCTGCACAACCTCTCCTTCGTCGAGGACCCCACCCGCGTGTTCCGGGCGATCCGTTTCGAACAGCGATTCGACTTCTCCATAAGCAAGCATACCCAGAACCTGATCAAGAGCGCGGTAAACCTGAAACTGTTCGACCGGTTGTCGGGTGAACGGATCTATGATGAACTGGTGCTCATGTTCTCCGAACTGGACCCCCTGAAGGTCCTCAAGCGCATGCGGGAATTGGACCTATTGAAATTCCTGCATCCCGGCCTGCGGTTCAGCGCCGAGCTGGAGCGGCTCTTCATCAGCATCGGCGAAACGCTCACCTGGTACCGGCTGCTCTACCTGAATATGCAGGCGGAGCGCTGGTTCGTCTACCTCATGGGCCTGTTCGACCGATTGAAGGACGACGCGACCCAGGAGGCCCTTGAGCGGCTGGCCGTACCGCCTCGCATCAGGAAACGGGTCATGGTCTCCCGGCAGCACTGCCGGGACGTTTTGTTCGAGTTCTACCGGAACGACCATATCCCCGCAAGCCGTATCTATGATCTTCTGAAACCGCTGGACAT
>CAYILT010000066.1:0-2431 GCA_964364055.1 uncultured Nitrospiraceae bacterium
CGATGGGGCGCCTCCGGTTGCAAACACCGGGTAAATATGCTACTATCTGAACCCTTGGAGGCAGCATGATCGGTTTCTTACTGAGGTGGTCCATGAACCTGCTGGCCCTGATGGTCGCCGCGTCTCTCATCGACGGTATCAGGATCAAGACCATCGGCATGGGGATCCTGGCCGCCGGGATCCTGGGCGTGGTGAACGCCATCATCAGGCCGGTGGTGCTTCTCCTGACCCTGCCGATCAACATACTCACTCTCGGCCTGTTCACCCTCGTGATCAACGCCTTTATGCTCAAGATCGTCGCGGACCTGGTGCCCGGGTTCACCATTGAAACATTCCGTGCGGCATTCTGGGGGGCGCTGGTGATCAGCCTCGTGAGCTGGCTTCTCAACATCTTCATCGGGGGAGACGGCAGGATGGTCCATATCAGTTCGACCCGGAAGGGTGGGGACAGACAGTAGGGTCAGAGGAAAGAAGAAAGAAGAAAGAAGAAAGAAGAATATTTTGGTATCAGTTTGTGATCTGGACGTCTGTCATCTGGTGTCTCGTATTTCTAACCAGGACAAGCCGGAACCAAAAGAGCATCTCTCGCAGAGCACGCGGAGGACGCAAAGTTAAATCAAAATCATTAAGTTTTGGTTTCAACCCGGAATATCATTAAGCTTTTCTCTGCGAACTCTGCGCCTCTGCGAGAAAATATCTTGCCGTTTTGAGAAGAATTTGATTCCTTAGTAACCAAGGTATTCCTATGACGCATATGCACATCCCGGACGGGATCCTTCCGGTCTGGCTCTGGGTCTCCGGTTTTCTGATCATGGCCTGTTTGCTCGCCTTCAGCCTCTACCGGCTCCGCGGCATGGACATGAAGAAAAAGATCCCGCTCCTGGGCGTCTTGTCGGCGGTCATGCTGGTCGCCATGAGCCTCGAGATCATTCCCATCGCTTATCACCTGAACCTGTCCGTCGCCACCGGGATCCTCCTGGGCCCCTCACTGGGATTCGTCGCGGCGGTCATCGTGAACCTCATGCTGGCATTCCTGGGTCACGGCGGGATCACCGTGATAGGCCTGAACACGATACTTCTGGGGGCCGAGGCCATGCTCGGCCATACGTTCTTCTATTTCTTGACAGCAAGGCTTTCAACCTACTGGCGCGCCGCCCTTGCCACGGTCCTCGCGCTCTTCCTGGTTTCGCTGCTCCTGATCACCATTGTCGGCATCTCCCATGTAGATCCCCAGACCTACCGTCACGAACAGGGACACGAGGCTGAACCGGAGCGCGGGCATGATGCCGCGGTCCCGGCATCGCTCACCACCTTTGCGGTCGTCGTGCTGTCCCTCGGCGTGATCGGGTGGATCATCGAAGGGGCCATCACGGGCGCGGTCATCCGGTTCATCTCCCAGGTAAGGCCGGACCTGCTTACCCACACCCTGCACAAGGATACCTGCCGGACCGATCCTTCGAGGTGCGGCCCATGATCGATGTGGCGAGGGTCGACTACTGGGCGGCCAACGGCTCCGGTCCGTTCCATCGGGCTTCGGTGCTGTCCAAGCTCCTGTTTCTGGCGTTCGTGGTTGCCGCTGCCGTTGCGGCGCGGAACCCCTACCCGCTGGTCGTAGGGACAGGCCTGCTGATCGTTCTCGCGGCCCTGGCCGGTCTCCCCTGGGCGGTCATCGGAGCTCTGTCGCTTTACGCCGCGGTCTTTGCCCTGCTCTATGCCGTCAGCCTCCGGGGCGACGGGTGGACCTACGCCATACTCCTGCTCAAGGCCATCACCCCTGCATATGCCGTGGGGATGGTCATTGTAAGCACCCCGTACCCGAGGATATTTTCGTTCCTGAGCGCATTTCTTCCCGAGATACTGGCAGCCGGGCTGTTCATGACCTACCGGACACTCTTCCTCCTGCTGGACATGATGGATAATTTCGGCACGGCGATCCGGCTGCGGGGCGGGTTCTCACCGGGGAACATCGTGAAGAACAGCGCGAACATCGCCAAGGGTATCGGCGGGCTGCTGGTCCGGGCCGTTGAACGGTCCTCGCGGCTCTATGCGGTCATGGTCGTGCGGGGGTACAACGGTAAAATGGCGGAAACGACCGTGGGGACCATCGGTTTGAACGACTGGCTGCCCGTGGGAACAGGGATAGCGGTGTTGACGACGGTCATGCTCTGGCGCTAGATGCGAAATTGAGACCTGCTATGATCATATTGCCCAATATCTCCGAAAGCATCGTAACCGTCAGTTGCCTCAAACACATCTATCCCGACACGACGGAGATCCATATCTGCGGACTGGATTTCGTGGTGAACCGCGGGGAGCGGGTGGTGGTGCTGGGCGGGAACGGGTCCGGCAAGACCACGCTTCTCTATCATATCCTCGGGCTCCTGAAACCGGACGAAGGCAGGGTGACGGTCTTCGGCGTGGATCCCGCGAC
>CAYILT010000066.1:2441-14506 GCA_964364055.1 uncultured Nitrospiraceae bacterium
GTTCTTCTGCAGAATGTGGAGGAGCAGATACTGTCTCCCACGGTCTGGGAGGACATTGCGTTCTCACCGCGGAACTACGGCGTCAGCAGGGAAGAGACCGGCCGGATGGCGGACGCGGTCATGGCCGAGCTCGGCATCGCCCATCTGCGGGACAAGATCTGCCACTACCTCTCCGGGGGGGAAAAGCGCAAGGTGGCCCTGGCCGGCGCACTGGTCATGCGCCCCGAGCTCCTGATCCTCGATGAACCGTTCGAGGGCCTTGATACCCGTTCCCGGGCCGAACTGGTGGGGATCCTGAACCGGCGCAACCGGGAGGGGATGAGCATTATCATGTCCACCCATGACCTGAACCTCGTGGGGAGCTTTGCGGACCGGGTCTATGTCCTCGCCAAGGGGGAGGGGGTTGTCACGGCCGGAACGCCCCTGGACATTTTTACGCAGGTTGACGCGCTGAGGAGATCGAGCATCGATCCGCCGGTGCTGACCGAGTTGTTCAACAGGCTCAGGGAGAACGGCGTCGACCTTGAGATGCCGGTCACCGTGGAACAGGCAGTGGATGACCTGCTCCGGTTCCTCAAAAAATGATATAATCATCGTTATTCCGGAGTAATGAGGAGGATCAATGCCGAACAGGAGAGGTGGCAGCGGACCGCTGTCCGATGTCGAACAGGGGAGCAGGAAGGGTCTTAGTATCATTCTCCTCGCCCTTGTGCTGGTGGCGGCCATTACCGCAGGCATGGTGGGAGGCTACTTTATCTCCAACCATGATGCGCGGGGCCTGGCCATGACCATTCTGTTCTTCCTGGTCATCCCGATCGTGGCCTACGTTCTGTTCCGCATCATGATCGCCCCCTACTACCGCAGGCTGGAGGACGCCAACCTCGGGCTGCGCATCAAGCAGGAAGAGCTCCTGGACATGAAGGACGACCTGTTCATCAAGTTCCTGGGGATCCATGACGCCAACTATGCGGCGAACTCGCCCCGGCTTTTCCCCGATCGGCTGAAGGACGTCGCCGACATCACGGCCAGGGTCATGTCCGCCGATGTCTGCCTTATCTACCGCTATGAGAAAAAGAAGGACGAACTGGTCCTGGCCGCGACCAACGGCTACCACCAGGAGGCCGTCGGCATGGTGCGGATCCCGCAGGGACAGGGCATCGAGGGATGGGTGGCGCGCAGGATCGAACCGGTCACGCTCAAGGACTTCACCAGGGACAAGCGATTCAGAGAGGCGCCGGGCCTTGCGCTTTCCAGCTACTCGTCCCTCTACTGCCTGCCGCTCTATGTCTATTCCAGCGGCGCGCTGATGGGCGTCATTGAGCTGCTCTATGGGAATGCAAAGAACTTCACCGACGAGGAGATCAACTTCTTCACCACCCTCGCGGGCATCCTCTCCAACACCATGCAGAACGAGCTGCTCCAGACCGAGCTTCGGAAGATGAACGTGGAACTGGAACAGTGGGTCACGGAGAAGACCGAAGAGCTCCGTTCCTCGGAAGAGCGGTACCGTACCCTGGTGGAGAACGCCAACGAAGCGATCTTCGTGCTGTCCGGGGGCGGGGATATCGTGTTCGCCAACGAGCACGCCGTGCGCCTGTCGGGGTTCGGGAAGTTCGACCTCGTGCACAAGAACCTTGCCGAGCTCCTGTCCGATGCATCCCAGGTGCAGGGCATGCTCACCGAGACGGTCCAGGGCGGCCAGTCGCTCAGGAACGCGGGATTGAAACGCAACGACGGCGTTGTTGTCCCGGTCGAGGTGAGCTGCGTCGGTCTTACGCTGATGGGCAGGCGTTTCATCCAGGCTGTGGCGCGCGACATGTCCGCCTACGCGCGACTGGAACAGAAGCTTGCGGAAAAGGACCGCGAGATCGCCGAGCTGCGGCCGCCCGTGAAAGAATGATCCTGGAAAGAGCATTTGGACACTGAAGAAGCGGATGAACTTATGATAAAGGCGGATAATAATCGAATTATTCTTTTGCAAAGCCTTCACCCAATGGGTGAATTCCCCTCTGACAAGAAATCCGATTTTATCCGACTCTTATCCGCATGTATCCGTGTCAACTGCCGTTTCTAGGTTGATGCGTTTTGCTGTTGCGTGTTACTTCGCCTTGACCTCGATCTCCGCGGCCCGCGACTCGTACTGCACCGTGACCTTGGCGCCGACCTTGAGGTCGACTTTTATCTTTGTGTTCGCGTACCTGGTCATCTCGAACTTCTCCTTGCCCTTTTCCACGATGTAGAGCTGACATATCCGCAGCTCTTCAGAAGAGCCGGTCATCAGGCGGGTCTCCTTATTCGTCTTCTCATATCACTCTTGACAATCCGGACCTGTTTGCCTATTCTCAGGGAAATGCGCCCCGCCCCGTCGGACGATAACAACGCGAAGAAACCGGTCATGATAAGCGTCCCTGGCAGGTCGATGCCGTCAGGTCCGGAAACAAGCATCGTATCCTGTATCCGGACGATGACGCTGATGGTCGCCTGTGTCCTATTCACCCATTCAGCCATAGTGTGTCCCGGGACGACGCTCGATGCCTGGGCCGGTCCTGAAGAGTCCGTCCCGGCAGGCCCTCCAGCGGGAGCGCCGGAAGGACAACCGGTGCCGTCCGTTCCCGCGTCGCCCCTGGAGGGGAAAGAACCGGCGGCGCCCCTGCCGCGGGAAGAGGAAAAACAGACAGTGCCGTCAATGTCAGGCCAGCCGCTGACCGGGCCGACCGCAACAGCTCCTTCCGCTCCTGCCGCCCCATCGGCATCCGCGAATGAGGACGAGGGGCTTGTTGATGCGCTGCACGGAGGCATTTCCCGGGGGTTCCTGACCTCGGCAATGTGGCTGGATTCCTTCTTCGGCGATGAACGCTATGAGGCGGAGGTCAACCGATCTCAACTCAAGGTGCGCTTCGACGCGTTCCGTGAGGGCAGTGGCGGCATGGATTACCTGCGGCCGAACTTCGATCTCAGGCTGGTGCTGCCCCAGCTCAGGCACAAGACCCGTTTGGTCATCTCGGGCGATCCGAACGTAGATGTCGATCCCACATCATCCCAGCCGGGGACTCCCGCCACCCAGCTCGCCAAGGGTCCGGATAAGAGTGTTACTACGGCGCTCCAGTTCGTTCCCCTGGAAACGAAACGCAGCAATCTCAGCATCCGGGCCGGCGTCAAGTTTCATAGCGGGAAGCTGGCGCTCATGATGGGCCCCCGGTACCGGTATCTCGTGCATTATGGCCCCTGGGACGTGCGGTTCACCCAGGAAGAGCTGTGGACCACGAAAATAGGGTTTCAGTCGCGGACCCGGTTCGACGTAGAGCGGCCCCTTCCCCATGACCTGTTCTTTCGGACGAGCCTCGAAGGGATATGGTCCGAGAACGTGCACGGCTATCCCTATGCCCTGAGCTTTCTCTTGCGGCAGCCGCTGGACGGCAATCGGGCGCTTCAGTATGAATGGGTCAACAGTTTCCAGACCCGGCCAACCGATTTACTGACCGAGGAACTATTCGTGTTCCGCTACCGCCAGCGGTTTTGGCGGGACTGGCTGTTCCTCGAGATCGCGCCGCAGGTCCGTTTCCCGCGGGACAGGGGCTTTGCATACACGCCGGGGATCCTGTTCAGGCTCGAGATGGTCTTTGGCGACAACCGGAAGATTTTTTAGCGTCCTGGCCTGGGCTGTTCGCTACACCGATACCACGCGGTCGCGGCCCTGCTGCTTGGCCAGGTAGAGGGCGTCATCGGCGCGCTGAAGAATGGCGTCGGCCGTGGCATCCTGCTCACGTAACGAGGTGACGCCGGCGCTCACCGTTACGGTGATCTCCCGGGTCCTGTCCGAGATCTTCCCGCCTTTGATTTTCTGCCGTATCCGTTCCGCAAGCCCTGCCGCGTCGTCCAGTGTCGATCCGGGCGAGGCGATGAGGAACTCCTCTCCTCCGATCCGCCACAGGAGATCGTAGCTCCTGAGGCCGCCCCGCATCTCCCGCGCCACCGCCCGTAGGACGCTGTCACCGAAGGCATGCCCGAGGTTGTCGTTCACCTTCTTGAAGTTGTCGATGTCGAGGAGGATGAGCGATAGCGTGCCTCCGGTCCGCGCGGCGCGCTGGTACTCTTTGTTCATCTGTTCCATGATATGCCGCCGGTTCTTGAGCCCGGTGAGCTCATCGGTCATGGCAATATGTTTTAGCCGCTTTTGTGCCTCGTCCAGACGTCCCACGAGCTTCCAGGTTAGGAAATAGATGATGGCCAGCAGGATACCGATAATGACGATAACGTCGATGACGATCTGATTGCGATTGGTCCTCATCCGGGCCACCAGTCCCGCGGCGGGGACGCTGATGCTGATGCCGCCGCGGATGTCTCCGATCTTGTAACCCTGCCGGCTGTGGCACGAGAGGCACGACCGGTCAATGACGAGGGGAAGGACATACCGGAAGATCGGTCTTTCCCCGGAGCGGTCGAGCCGCCAGATCTCCCGTTCGCCTTTCTCGAACCGCTCCAGCGACCGCTTTTCAAAGTCGTCGGGCCGGTTCTCGGGGTTCAGGTTCTTGAGACTGGTCATGTGGAATTCCACGATATTGTCCCGGCGGGCCAGTTCGGAGATCTCGCGGGTCATGATCGCGGGGTTCCTCAGCGTCAGTACCCTTCCGTCGGCGGTGCGGATGTCGGGGTTGACGCCCAGTTCCGTGAGATAGGGATTCGATTCGACGCCCGATTTTTTTCCACATAGACGCCGCCATAGGCCGCATTCCAGCGCCGGGTGAGCACGATGAGCTGGGCGAAGGACTCTGCCTCGTGCCGCACGGTCTCGATCAGGAGCTCGTTCACCGTTTGGTAGCGGAACAGATAAGTAGCGGCCACGCCGACCGTGACCACCACGCTGACGGTGATCAGGAAGGTCCGGACGTCCGAAACGGTCTGGGCCACGTTGTCAGGGTCATAGGTCGGGGCCAGTGAGTGCTTGCCGGGAAAGGGGAAATCAGCGCCCGAATAGGGAAATACCCCCATGAGCGGGCATCAGATACGTCGCCATTGAATAGTATTTCCTGGAGAAAGGGTGTCTCTGACCTGTTCACTGTGCATTATTCCTGAATGCCGGGCAAAAGTAAACTGAAAAACCGCCGGCTTAAGGCGGAGAGGTCACGGCATGGCAACGTACAGGCCTCCCCATCGCAGGACAACCATTTTGACCTTTACATCACTCCCTTAGCTATGGTATAAATTATGCATATGGCGGCCGTTTTCAGGTCGCTATAATACCTTTCAGGCCATGATACCATGATACTATCACGCGTGAGATTTCTTGCTGTTCTTTCCCTTTTTATCGTCCTTGCTGCATTTCTCTATGGCAGTTACCTGTTCCTGCGCGATGCCGATATTAAGATGCCTTCCTTGTTCAGTCCCGCTCCCGGCAAGCGGCTGTTCATCAGCATGGACGGTTTCCGCTTGACCCAATCGGAGGATGGAAGGGTCTCTTTGCGGATGAGCGCCAGCGCCGCCGACCTGTTCGAGAACAAAGAGGCCCAGTTAAAGGAGATCGAGCTGGTCTTTAACAGTCCCGACGGCAGGACAGCGGCGTTGATCGGAGAAACAGGGGTCATGGACATGGTAAGCGGGAATGGCACGATCCGCCGGGGTGCGCGGGAAGTGCGGATCATTACGAGCGACGGCTACCTGATGACGACCAATTCCCTTTTCTGGAAGGCAAAGGAGCGCGTCATCAGGACGGAGGAACCATTCAAGGTCCTGGGCAGGGAGATCTATCTTGAGGGCAAAGGCTTTTCCGCCGATGTGGATATGCGGAAAATGTTGGTGGACAGCAATGTCAAGGCGGTTCTTCAGGAATAGCCCTCTTATGATCGCCGCCCTGTGCCTGCTGGCGCCGGCATCGGATTCCGTTGCCCTGGAACAGGGGGACCGGGAGCCCATGGTGGTGACGTCCGCCCGCATGGAGGCCGATGAACTGGGCAATACGGTGACGTTTGTCGGCGAGGTGGTCCTCAAGAAAGAGGCAATGACGCTGACGTCCGATCATCTTGTCGTGTTCTATGACCCTGCTTCAAAGGGTGTCCGGGAGATCGAGGCCCTTGGCAACGTCGTGGTCCGGAAAGAGGGAAGGGTCGCCCACGCGAACAAGGCCATCTATTACAGTAAGGACGAAAAGATCGTCCTTACCGGCGAGGCGCGTATCAGTGAGAACGAGAACCAGCTGGGGGGCGAGCGGATAACCCTGTTCATGCGGGATGACCGGAGCATTGTCGAAGGCGGCAAGGTATTGTTCTATCAGGACAAGCAGACGGAAAGCAAACAGAATCCGGTATTGCTGAAAATAAAATAGTCGTGGCGGGATGGATACAGGCACACCCTTTCGTCCCCGGCACAGCGAGGATGGCGTAGCCCAACATGGATGCCCTCGAAGCGAAAAAACTGGAAAAGACCTACCGAGGCAGAAAGGTCGTTAAAGGGGTAAGTTTTCAGGTCAAGCACGGGGAAGTCGTGGGGCTCCTCGGTCCCAATGGCGCCGGCAAGACCACGTCGTTCTACATGGTGGTCGGCCTGGTGAAGCCCGACCAAGGCAGAGTCGTCCTTGACGGGGTGGATATCACACGGATGCCCATGTACCAGCGGGCGCGGAACGGTATCGGGTACCTTGCCCAGGAGCCTTCGGTTTTCCGGAAACTGACGGCAGCGGAGAACCTGGCTGCCATTCTGGAAACGCTCGGATTGTCCGATCTTGAGAGGCGTGACCGGCGTGACAGCCTGCTTGCCGAACTGGGGATCGCCCATCTTGCCGACAGCCTGGCGTACACCCTCTCCGGCGGCGAGCGCCGGCGCGTGGAGATCGCCCGGGCCCTTACCCTGTCGCCCAAGTTCATCCTTCTTGACGAACCCTTCGCGGGGATCGACCCGCTGGCGGTGCAGGACATCCAGGGTATCATCTCCCTGCTCAAGAAAAAGGGGATCGGCATCCTCATCACGGACCATAATGTCCGGGAGACGCTGGCCATAACCGATCGGGCGTATATCATCAATGACGGCAAGATCATCGAGGCGGGGACGCCGGAGGAGATCACGTCAAGTCCACGCGTTCGGGAGTTCTACCTGGGAGAGGCATTTAAATTGTAGAATTCAGAAACCGGAAGTCAGGTGTACGACGGTTGCACCTGACTCCTGTTTCCTGTTTGCTGACTTATTATGGAAGCCAGACTCGAACTAAAACTCACACAAAAGCTCATCATGACGCCACAGCTCCAGCAGGCTATCAAGCTGCTGCAGCTCTCACGCCTCGAGCTCACCCAGACCCTCGCCCAGGAACTGGTGGAGAATCCGGTTCTGGAAGAGGTCTCGCCCGAGACGGAAGAGGCCTCATCCGAGGAAGAATCAGAGCCGGGATCGATGGCCGAAAGCGGTGTTACCGCGGAGAAGACCGCGGAACTCACCGCCGAGAACGACGGCGAGCGAGAGCTCAAGACCGAGTTCGACCAGATCGGCACACGATGGGACGAGTATATCGATGAGATGAACGACGGCAGGGATTACGGGACCCTCGAACCGAACGAGGACGACCGTCCATCCTATGACCAGACCCTCACCCGGCAGCCCACGTTGAGCGACCACCTGATGTGGCAGCTCCGCCTCTCCACCTCCGATGATGCGGTCCTTGCCGCCGGGGAGGTCATCATCGGGAATATCGATGATGACGGCTATCTTCGCGCCGGGATCGAAGAAATGGCCCGGGTTGCGGGGGGATCGTTCAGGGACATGGAATACGCCCTGACGCTTATCCAGAGCTTCGATCCCATCGGCGTGGGAGCCCGCGACCTGAAAGAGTGCCTTTTGATCCAGATCAGGTATCTCGACCTGGAGGGGTCGCTCATCGAAAAGATCGTCCAGAGCCACCTGCCGGACCTGGAAAAACGGAAATACCAGAACGTCGCCAAGGTCCTGAACGTCACCCAGCAGGATGTGATGGAGGCCTCCACGTTCATCATCCACGAGCTGGAGCCAAAACCCGGCAGGCCCTTTACCGCGGCCGATACGCACTATGTGGTCCCCGACGTCTATGTCTTCAAGGTGGAGGACCGCTATGTGATCCAATTGAACGAAGAGGGATTCCCCCGGGTGCGCATCAATCCCTATTACCGGAAGATCCTGAGCCAGAAGGAAAGCCTCGACAAGACGACGCGGGACTACATCGAGGAGCGTCTCCGTTCCGCCCAGTGGCTTATCAAGGGCATGGATCAGCGGAACAAGACCATCTACAAAGTTGCCGAGAGCATCGTCAAGTTCCAGACGGAATTCCTTGAGCAGGGGATCACCCGCCTGAGGCCCATGGTCCTCAAGGACGTTGCCGAGGACATTTCCATGCATGAGTCGACCGTCAGCCGTGTCACGACCAACAAGCACATACATACCCCGCAGGGGATATTCCCGATGAAGTTCTTTTTCACCACGGGATTCACCACGGCGGGGACCGGAACCGAGGTGTCGTCCCTGACGGTAAAGGATGCGATCCAGAAGATGATCCGGGAGGAGGAACAATCCGCGCCGCTCAAGGACCAGCAGATCGTGGATTCCCTCAAAGCCGTCGGGCTCGACATTGCCCGCAGGACCGTGGCAAAATACCGGGAAGAGCTCCGGATCCCGCCGACGAGCGTAAGAAAGAGAATGGGATGAGTAAAACAAGCGCCAAATGCCAGGCATCAAGCTTCAAATAAAATCCAATGTTCAAATCCGAATGACCGAAACGGGTTTAGAATTTTGCGATATGGGGATTTATTTGTGATTTGCTATTTGGAATTTAGCGTTCTCAAGGAGGATCTTATGCAGGTGACCGTGATCGGCAGACACATCGAGGCAACAGAGGCGCTCAAGCAGTATGCGACGGAGCGGTTTCAGCGGTTCGAGAAGTATCTGCCCAGGAACAGCCAGGCGACCATTACCCTGTCGGTGGTGAAGAAAATACACCATATCGCCGAGGCCATGATCAAGGCGAATGGCGCGCTGATCCAGGCGTCGGAGGAGACCGAGGAGATGTATTCTTCCATCGATCTGCTCTATGAAAAGATCGAGCGACGGGTCAGGAAATACAAGGAGCGGCTGACGGACCACAAGCACCAGACCGGCCTCACCGGGATGACGGATGCGGCGCAGACCGCGGCCCATCCCGAGGACCGCATCCCGCAGATCATCAAGACCAAACGCTTCGACCTGAAGCCCATGCACCCCGATGAGGCGGTCATGCAGATGGAGCTCCTGGACAAGCAATTCTTCTTTTTCTCCAATGCCTCCAGCGGGCATATCAATGTCATTTACCGCCGCAATGACGGCAACGTGGGACTTATTGAACCCAACCTGTGAGGAGACCGCAGCAATGCCGGGGATCCAGGACCTCCTCGACGGAGATTGTATCATCGAGGATATGCAGGCGACGGACAAGACCGGGGTGATCCGGGAGTTTGCCGCCCTCCTGAGAAGGACGGGCAGGATCCGGGACGAGGAGCATCTTGTCAGCGTCATCCTTCAGCGGGAATCCACCACCACCGGGATCGGTGACGGCATTGCCATTCCTCACGGCAGATTGAAGGAAATCCCCGGGGTCATCATTGCCTTTGGACGTTCCCGCAAGGGCGTTGATTTCCAGGCCATGGACAATAAGCCTGTCCATCTTTTCTTCTTGTTCGTCACCCCGGAAAACAGGCCGGACGTTCATCTGGCAACCTTGCGGCGTCTGGCCCGGGTGACCAGGAGCCCCGTTCTGCGCGAGCGGCTCATGCATTCCACCGACCGGCTGGAGATGCAGAAGCTGATCCTCGACGAGGACGGCAAGTACGCTGACACGAGATGACGATCACCGTCAAAGACCTGATCGGCCGCGCCCGGGTCCTTGCCGGCACCGCCGGAATCAAGCGGGAGGTCACGTCTCCCCAGATCAGCAGGCCGGAGCTTGCCCAGTGGTCAACCTACCGGGACATGGGGGGCAGCATGCTCCACCTCACGCCGGTCCAGGCTTCCCATCTCTGCGCCCTTCCCAAGAAGGAGCGGGTGCGGCTGGCCCGGGAGATCATGAAGAAGAAGCCCGCCGGCATCGTCTTGAGCGGCGGGACCGTGTGCCGCGAGTTCCTGGATGCCGCCGAGGCAGCCGCCATCCCGGTCCTCAAGAGCGGGAACATCCCGCGCATGGAACGCCTCCTTGCGGAGCGTCTGGTCCCGCGGGCCGGCCTTCACGGCGTGCTGGTCCAGGTCTTCGGCATCGGCATGCTCATCATCGGCGAGAGCGCCATCGGCAAGAGCGAGGCTGCGCTGGACCTGGTCCTGCGCGGGCATAAGCTCGCCGCGGACGATGTAGTGATGCTGGAGCGGAGCGAAGGGGGCATCACCGGCAGGCCCACGGACATCGGCGCCGGCCTGCTGGAGATCCGCGGCCTGGGCGTGATCGACGTCAAGGCGCTCTATGGCGAATCGGCGACGATCGACCGCTGCGAGGTCGGCCTTGTCGTCGAACTGGAGGAATGGAAGAAGGGGGTCTATTACAGTCTCCTGGGGCTGCGGGAACGCCGTTACAAGGTCCTCGGCGCCAACCTGCCGTACCTCAAGCTGCCGGTAAAACCGGGCCGGAACATGGCCACTCTTATCGAGGTCGCGGCGCGGAACCAGATGCTCAAGGAACGGGGCATTTATACCGCCCGTGATCTTAACCGGAAACTGAACAAGAGGCTTGCACGATGAAGCACAGACGGATGGTCGTCGTAACCGGGATGTCGGGGTCGGGCAGGAGCGCCGCTCTCAAAGCCTTCGAGGACATGGGATTCTATTGTGTCGACAACCTGCCGCTGCCGCTGCTGCCCGCCTTCATCGATTTTGTCCGTCGTTCCGAAGAAGCGGTCTGGTCCGCCATCGGCATCGACATCCGGGAGAAGGGATTTCCCGAAGAGTTCCCCGCCTTATACGGCGGGCTCAAGGCGGCAGGCCACGGGATCGAGATGCTGTTCCTGGAGGCGTCGGACCAGGCGCTGGTCCGGCGGTACAGCGAGACGCGGCGGCCCCATACCCTGGCGAAGGGCGAGACACCGCTCCTGGACGCCATCGGTCAGGAACGGAAGGCGCTCGCCGAGGTCCGGATGCTGGCCGACCGGATCCTGGAGACCACGGATTATACCGTGCACGATCTCCGGCAGGCGATCGAGCGGCACTATGCCGGCGGCGACGGCGGAAGGCCCATGCAGATTACGGTCGTGACCTTCGGGTACAAGTTCGGAGCGCCCTATGATCTGGACCTGCTGTTCGATCTGCGGTTCCTCCCGAACCCGCATTTTGTCCCGGAACTCAAGCCCCTGACGGGGGAGGATGAGCGCATCCGGGACTACGTTATCGCCGGACCGGGCTCCCAGGAATTTCTGAAACGCTTTCTGGACTTTCTTGCGTACCTGCTTCCGCGGTACCGGAGCGAAGGGAAAAGCTATCTTACCCTCGGGTTCGGCTGCACCGGCGGCAGGCACCGGTCGGTGTCCGTGGGGCTTGTCGTTGCCGGGCGCCTGCGGGACCTCGGCTACGAGGTGATCGTCAAACACCGGGACATCATGAGGACATGATGGCGGCGGTAGTATTAAAAGAATAAGGTGTCTATATGAGTCAGTTATTAATGAAATTCTTGCCAAAATGGCGGAATTTTTGGTAACGTCTTATGGTTACGAAGCCCGTATCGTCAAACGTCTTTCGGGTAACGGTAATGCAAAAAGACCGAATGACGTAACCGCTGGACGAAACGGGCGTCGTCACCGTTACCGTAACCTTTTGGTTCCGGCTTGCCCCGCTTTAGAGGCATCCGCCTCTAACGGGGCTTGTCCGGGTTAGGAATTATCTGAATCGAGGGACGCATCCCGACGGTTCCGTTGCGGGATGCTGCAAAGGAGAACAGGGTATGGTCGGTCTGGTGGTCGTTTGCCACGAGGACATGGGCGCTGAGCTGGTCAGGGCCGCGGAAATGATCGTCGGCAGGATCGAGGCGGTCGAGACGGTGAGCGTCAAGCAGGACAGCGCGCCGGAGACCCTCCGGGACCGGATCCAGAGCGCCATCAAAAAAG
>CAYILT010000067.1:0-10766 GCA_964364055.1 uncultured Nitrospiraceae bacterium
GTTCGAACCTAATGCTCGGGAAGGACTGCAAGACCCCTCTTTTCAAGAAGAGAGACTGTTTATGCAAAAAAGCGTTGGACGCACTACAATATAAAAAAACCCGAGGAACAAAAAGAAAGCCTGAGTTCTCTGGAACTCAGGCTTAGCAGAAGCCATGCCCTGACCGGGTCCGCGACCGTCGGGGTTCTTGCCGGTGCGGCCGCCGCGGGCCCCATCCAGCATCCCGCGCATCTCCTGCTGGAATTCCTGGTTGAAGATGATATAGCGCGCCGTCTGCGCCACCGTAAGGTTGTCCCTCGCCGAACGGCATCGTGCATATGATGTGGAGATGGATGACCAGATTCGAGTGATCACGAACACTGAATCAGGGCCGATGAGCTGCGCGGGATCATTCAGGATCTCTTCTCCTTCCATGAGCTGGAACACGGGCTTCCCGCTCGCGATGGGTGTGGACGTGCCTGCAACGCGGTCGAAGGTGTCGTTCAAGGCATACTTTGCGCCGTGAAGATAGGTCGTTGTCGTCGTGGCCGTCTCGAAAAATGTGAAGACATACTGACTGTCCCCGGCGACCCTGATATCGGTCGCCGTGCCGTAATCAACGGACGGGGGCACGATCGTTGTCGACGATATCCGCGTCACCAGGTCCTTGTCATAGACCTTCACATCGAAGGTCCTGCCGCTCATATCGCCGATATGCCCCAGGTAGGCCACGAAGACGCGATCAGCGGTAGCGACCACCTCGGGACGAGCCGATCCGCCTTCGGCATCGGTGGTAATGGCCATATGCCGCACCAGCGTGAGAGAGGGCGATGACACAGCCGTCTCCGCGGAGGTCTCGCCGTTCACGCGGCAGCCCGACGACAGACAAAGCAGGGCGAACAACAGGATCACTTCCTTCCACAGTGCCATCGCTGTACCTCCTGAACAGGAGAATGAAAAAAGGGACGTCATGGTCATCACCATGAAATCAGGAGGAAGTGCCGGAAGGGGCACTTCCTCCTGAATACAGTTCAGAAATGTCTTTACGGCAGCATCACCATGGTCAGATCGATGCCGGCCGCGTCCGCAGTGCTCAGACTGACGATGCGCGGGACCGCGGCGGCCCTGTTCAAAGGATTCGTGGACAGCCAGCCGAAGGCTTCGATCCCATAGTAGGCCCCCGGCAGCGGCTGCGCCGCGGTTCCGCCCGGAAGAAGCATCGTGTAGGTGCCGCCCGATACCATCTGGCTGTCTACCCTGATCGCGTTCACGATCATGCCTCCGTGGCAGGCAAAGAGGACGCCGCGGTCAAGAAATCCCGGAGCAAATGTTTGTGGGACAATTATCGAGCCGGACACGCTCCGGGCGGTCGCGGGTAAGGTAACGCTTAGGCTGCTGAATGAAGGATTATTTGTCGAAGGCGTCACAGTCACGAAATCACTATGTGTATACAGATGAGCCCCAGCAACCGCCTTATAACCGCCGTCACCCTCGATCGGACTTACGGAATTCAGCGTGATGCTAGAAGCGTCATACGTCCCGACCTGGAGCGGGTCCGACGACAGCAGGAAACCCTCGATACGTCCGATGAGCGGATTGAAATGCCTGAACCGGATGTCGTACGGGACTTCGCCGGCGTACGGCAGTGTCTGCATGAAATTCACCCACGCGCCGGTCGGTGACGTGATGGATGCGCTCACTGCATAGTCCGGGACAATTGCCGGTGTCATGGTGATGGTTGGCACCACGGTCGGCAGCGACTGCGGCGTCGTGCCTTTTACGACCGGGACTCCCTTCACAACGACGGTCTCGTAGTTGATGCCGCGCATCACGAGGTCATAGGTCCCGGGCAGGAGCGGGAACAGGATGAATTTCCCGGTCTGGTCCGCCAGCGCTGTGACGCGCCGCACCACATGGACCTGGCCGTTCAGAGCCATCTGTTCTGCTTTGAACACGAACTGCGCCGAGCGGTTGTTTCCGGCCGCCGTTGCGTCGATATGGCCGATGATCGCGCCGGCGTTGTCCAGGTCGAAATGTGTCAGGCGCGGCTTCAAAATATACTCGGTATTCCCGTTCCGGTCGATCTTGACCACGTCATGGCCTGCGTCGAAATCTATGGCGAGTTTTAGTTTTCCATTCTTCTTGACCTGAAATGCTCCGGTAAGGCTGATGCCGCGGCCCGCATCAGGCACGCGCAGGGGGTAGGCCGTCGCGTCGTCTGTTACGTCCACCTGATTGTTGTACGTAAGATTCTCGGCGGACGCCGAGTCGGTAAGGTTGTCTTCGGTCCTTACGAGAAATACCCTGATCTGTGTATAGTCACCCTCGGGCAGTTCGATATTATCCCAGACCGGTACGCTGATCGCGCCGTTGCCCAGTTCAAGGAGGTCAAGGGTCACCGGAGAGGACAGGGGGAACTTGACCCATCCGGTATGTTCGGCCTCTGCTGTGCTGCTCGTATGGAACCAGAGGTCCCTCACGGTTATCCAAACATGATGCGTTCGTAAAAAGTCCGAAAAGGTGTCTTTGCGAGCGAAGCGAAGCAATCTCGCAGTTTGTAACTGATTGAAAAAGCGAGATTGCCGCGTCGCTCCGCTCCTCGCAATGACAGCACTGGAAACTTTTTACGAGATCATCAAACATGGTCAAGCCCATAGGCAGGCGCATCCGTGAGGCTCACCGACACGATGCCTTTGCTTTGGCTTCCCGCGACCGTGTTATTGCTATTACCCGCGCTGCATCCCTGAATGCTAATAAACAAGACTGCGACGATCCAAAGACAATATCTGCGGTACATAGTAATCCCTCCTTATGAAATTGACTTTTCCTGTATCTTGCATGATTAGACCATGGAACGTCGAAAAGGTTTAATCAGTGCTATTCGTAAAAGAAATAAAAAAGCCTGAGCTGTGTTCTGGCTCAGGCCGGGAGCGCGGATCAGGGAAGGTAACGTCGTTGTCCTGTTATCGGGGCGGGCGGGACTGCATGTCCCTTTCGGGATACTCGTTCATCGGGCCTCCCCTCCTGCCGGGGCCTCCTGGCCCCATGCCGCCTCTGCCCGCACCGCCGCCGCGGGCGCCGGCGATCATGCCGCGCATCTCGCGCTGGAACTCCTGCTGGAAGAGCAGGAACCGGGCCTGCTGCTCGATGGTGAGAAACTCCTTCATTCCCTTGATCTCCCGGTCCCGCAGTTCCTGCATCGCTCGATGGTTCTTTTCCAGTTTTTCGAGCAGCGGCTTGATCTTCGACTCGTCCGGCTTCGCCGCCTTCAGGGAGAACCGCAGCTCCCGCATGGCCTCCATCTGCTCGCGCTGGATGTCCCGGCGCTTCTGGTCCAGGGAACTCAAGAGCGACGAGAGCTTCGCGCTCGTCGTGGCGTCGAGCTTCAACTCCTCCGTGAGCCGCCAGATCCGGACGGCCTCGATCTTCTTCCTGATCTCCTCGCGCCGCTCTTCCGACGGCGGTCCGCCCTGTCCGGGTTCCGGTGCGAACTCGCCTGCTTCCCGCTGCCGGTCATCGGGCGGCGGCCCCTGCATCCGCCGCTGCGCAAAGGCCGGCAGAGCGGTCATCGTCAGCGCGATCATGACGGCCAGGATTGCTGTCATCTTCATCTTCCTCATACTGCACCTCCTGCGTTAATAATCCCATTACGCGGTACTGCCCTTACCCTTACACAAGGCCTTTTTCGTCCCCCGTTTTCCTGTGCAGTTTCTCCCGCGCATCCTGTTCCTTCTTTTTGAGCATCTCGTAGACCCGGTCCAGCTCTTGGGAACTGAGGTCAGACAGGTCCTCAGAGATGTCCCGCTCCGTGTTCCCTGCCGCGTCCTCGACGACCGCCTCGCGAATGGGGGCGAAGGCGTTCTGCGCCCACTGCGTTGCAGCGTCGAGCTCGGTGGACGTGAGCTCCGCCACGTTCACCGGCTCCCGGGACATCATGTCTTCGAGCGTCGTTCCGTTCTCCGGCAGCGTGCGGGCAAGGTCAATGGCCGCGGGACGGACGAGGAACCACGAAACCATTGCCACGACGCCGATCGCCCCAGCCGCCCATGCCCAGCGTGGGACGGTGAACCCTCCCAGGACGTTCAAGAGCCCCGGCGATCTCTCCCGCTGTTTCCGCTCCTGTACCTCGCGGAAGATCCTGTCCGGCATCGCCTTCCAGAACGCATCGCCCGGGTCAGGGACCTGCTCCCCGGCCATGGCGCGGAGCAGTGAGAGTTCCCGTGAACAGTCTTCGCATGCCGCAAGGTGCCATTCGACACGATGCTGCTCCGCCTGGTCGAGCGTCCGCTCCAGCAGGGCGGGCAGAAGTTCCTTTATGTCCTTACTCCTGCACGTCATTGACTTCTCCTGGCTCCTGATCTCTGAGGTCTGTCTCCCTGAACAGGTCTTTCAGCTTCTGCACCCCGTGATGGTAGTTGGCCTTGGCCGTGCCGACGGTGCACTTCATTGCCCCGGCGATCTCTTCGAACGTCTTTTGTTCCTGGACCCTGAGCATCACGGTAAGACGCTGCTTATCCGGAAGGCCGGCGACCGCCCGGTGCAGATGGTCCCTGGATTCCTTGTGGATGAGCGATTCGAGAACCTTCGGGTCCCTCCGGATGACCACGTCGTCCAGGGGGACCAGGGCGGCCCGGGACCGGTCCCGGTAGAGGTTTTTCGCCAGGTTTATGGCGATCTGGTACAACCAGGTCCGGAAGCTCGAGCGCCGCTCAAAGCCGCGGATGCCGGTGAATGCCTTGATAAAGGTCTTCTGGAGGATGTCCGCGGCGTCCTCCTGGTCGCTCACCATACGGTACAGCAGGGAATAGAGCGGTTTTTGGTGCTTGAGCACCAGTTCATCGAAGGCATCCCGGTCGCCGCCGGCGAATCTATCAAGAAGTGCGAGGTCCTCGTCCATAGGGCGGCCGTTTGTCATAACGTTAGACCCGGAAGGGGATGAAAGGTTGAATGTGAAGTGCCTGAGCTGTCCCGTCGTGCCGGCAGATCAGGATTGCACCGGTTGGGCGGGGCTCTTCAGGGATTCACGATACAGGCTGACGCGGTTCCTGCCCGACCGTTTTGCGTGGTACAGGGCTTCATCGGCCATGGTGACGAGATTGGCCATGTTCCCGGTGTCCTCGGGGAACGAGACGACGCCGATGCTCAGGGTGCACCGGAGCTCGCCGTCGTGCACCCGGGTGATCATGGTCTTTTCCATGATCGACCTGACGCGCTCCGCCATCAGTTCCGCGCCCTTCCGGTCGGTCTCGACCAGGCCTGCGGCGAACTCCTCGCCGCCGTAGCGCGCGACGAAGTCCGTGCCCCGGATGGTCTCGTGGAGGACCCGGGCGACGGCCTTGATCGCCACGTCTCCCACGGGATGGCCGTATTTGTCGTTCACCAGCTTGAATTTGTCGATATCCATGAGCAGGATGGAGAAAGGCCGGGGTGTGCGTTCCAGCTCACGGTACTTCTCCGCCAGTTTCCCCATGAAGGTCCGGTGGTTCAGAAGGCCGGTAAGGCCGTCGGTCATGGCCAGGTCCCCGAGCTTCTGGTGGAGCAGGGAATTGTTCGCGACCATGGCAACCTGGTTCAACAGGGTGTCGAGCAGGTAATCACGGTCATATTCCGAGAAGGCGTCGGGCCGCAGGGATGCCAGAAAAAAAACGCCGTTGATATTGTCATTGGCTACGAGCAGCCTGCCGTAGAGGGACTGTATGGGCTTCTGGAGGTCCCGGAACGGGAAGAGGCCTATGTCCTTTCCCCGGCCGCCGTAGTCCCGGGTGAAGAAGGTGGTGGTGCCGTTTTCCTTCCAGTGCTTGTACATGAACGAGATGACCGCGCTTTCCTCGAGCGAGAACGTGCGGCCCACCGATCCAGTACCATAGCCGTCGAGGGCGATGAACTCCAGATGCGTACTTCCTTCTATTCCGGTCTTCAGGACGCAGGCGCAAAAATCATAGGGGACCAGCTGTTTGATCCGGGGGATCACCTTTTCCAGTATCTCTCCGAACTTGAGGCTCTCGTTCAGGTCGGTGCTGATCGCGTGGAGAGCGCCGAAATGGTCGGCCCGGGTTTTCAGGTCGAGCGACAGCTGGGTGTTCTCGATGACCTCGAGGAAGAACGCCGAAAAGCGTTTCAGCATCTCCTGCGTATCGCTGGAGAAAGAGTCCGTGGTGACCTTGTCGGCCGAGAGGACGGCGACAACGCTTTCCTCGTTCTTGGACAGGATGGGGATGATCATCGCCGACCTGACCGGGATGTTCTTCACGTCGCGGCCATAGTAGCCGAGAAACTGGACCGAATCTCCCGAGAGCTCGGGCAGGTAGTGGGACTTGATCCGCTCCGCGCAGAGGTCTATTCCCGTTTTTCCGGAGGCGGGGTCCAGGGCGGTCCCGACAGGAACGACCTCGCCCTTGCTCTCGGTCCTGCAGGCTCTGAGGACGAACATCTCCGTGCCTTCCCGGCGCTCTTTTACAAAGAGGGCGTAGGTATGGACGGGAACGATCAGGAACATCATGTCGAGAAGGTCCGCGAAGTTTGCCTCCCGGTCCCGCGCCGTCCTCAGGTTGGCGGCCTGCCTGCTTTGCGGCATGAGGGCCTCGAGCTTCGCCGGTTCCGCGAGCGGATCGACTGCATCGGCCTTTTCTTCCATTCTTTTGACCGCGTCCTTTGCCTGGTCCGCTTCGCGCAGGACGAAACCCATGATGAACGAGGTGGCCAGGGAAACGCCCGCCAGGGAAAGCCCGAAACCCGCGTAAGCGGGCCAGCGGGACGCGTCGTACTGCCCGGTGGTGAACAGGCTGGCAAGCTCCACGGTGAGGATGGTCAGGACCATGAGCGACGCTTGCGGGGGGTACGAGAGCGCTGCGAACACGACGGTGAACAGGTAATAGGCCGTCCAGAGGGTCGAGTGCGCCCCGCCGGTCAGTTGCATGATGAAATTCATGAAGATAACGCCGAGCACGATGAATCGGAAGGGAACGGGCAGGATGGGGGAATTGGAGAAGACGAACTCGTAGGAGACCAGGAAGACCAGGAACAGGTAGCCGGAGATCCAGGGGAGGACCCAGGCGCTGGAGAGGCCCCGGCTGATGAACGGCCCCAACCCGGCAAGCAGGAAATAGAGGGCAATGCCGGGCGTCACAATCTTATTCAAATCTTCCTTCTCCTCCTCAATTCTTCTTCCCGGTATTTCTGGTACAGGACCTCCCACTCACGGCTTCCCTCGGGGACCCGGCGCGAGAGGGACTGGATCGTGTGACGGGCGGCGTTGTCCGCTTCATCGTCGAAGGTGAGCTCTGCGGTGATGGTGCGTTTGATCTCGCGGAGGACCCTTTCCTCGGGCTGGATGGCGTCGACGTTCCTGTTCTGCATCAGCATGTCCAGGACCAGGTGGGAGATATGGGATATTCTGTCTTCGCTCAGGCGCATAATATTGATCTCGATAAAATCATTTTTCCTCCCCCTTGATGGGGGAGGCTGGGTGGGGGTGAACCCGTTGCGTTGCTCACCCTCCCCTTGGTCCCCTCCCATCAAGGGAGGGGAGGGGGGAATAATTAGAGCACGATCCCCCGGTCCTTTGCGAGCTTCTGCTTGGTGAGTTCGAACACTTTGCGGTAATCAATCTGTCCCCTGGCGATCTCGTCCTCGTGTGCGGAGAGGAGCTTTTCGACGTCCTTGTTGAGCTTTTCCTCCGCCATCATGTCCGCGGTTATCACGTCCGCGATCTTCGAGGAGATGACCTCTTTGGACACGTCGTATTTGGCCGCCCCTTTGCTTTCAAGGTTCGCGGCGATGGCGTTGGCAATATGCTGGATGAGGTCTTTCGTGAGGCGCATGTTGATGGGCATTATACCAGAAAAATTCCGCAGGAGTACAAAAACTTATTTACCGCAGGGGACGCAGAGGGAAGGCAAGGCGAGGAAATCAACGGCTTTGTTTTTGTCTTGAAGTCCAAAAAAGATATTGGTGTTGGTTTCCTCTGCGTCCTCGCCTAGAGGCGCCTACTTTTGGCTGCGGTGAAAAGTCCTAAGGGTTTTGAGTTGGCGTCCGGACCTTGCGGAAGTCCGCCCAGATGTCCACAACGCCGAGGGCGATCACGGGAACTATAACGGGGAGAGCCACGATGATCGTGAGGATCAAGCTCCGCCAGATCGTGCCAACCTTGGCTTTCCTGAGTGTGAACTCCACCAGGGAGATGCCCTGGACCGAGTAGACCAGGAGGAACACCAGGGCGAGGTTCATGCCGATGAAGCGGATGGTCACGTCCGGCAGGGCAACGAGTCCCAGGGTGATGATGAGGCCCCAGACCCAGGAGTCCGGCGCATGCCATGTGGCCAGGGAAGGCTCTGAGAGGATCGTCGCGGCCGGGTCCTTCCGGAGGATGAAGGCCCGTGCCATGCCGTAACAGCAGGCGGCCTGCAGCAGGGTCGTTGTCAGTATGATGCCGGGGAGAAGTCGCACAAGGTAATAGACCACGGTGTCGGTGACCTGAGCCATCATCTGCGCCACGTCGGTGAGCCCAAGCTGCGTATAGAGCTGCTGCGCTTCGGCGATGCTTGTCCGCAGGTATTCCTCGGCGACGGCTACGGGGCCTTTCCCGGTCTGAGATAAGAATGGGGCCAGGACCACGACCAGTGCCACGAGGGTGAGCATGCCGCCGATAAGGATAGCGTTCTCGGGCTTCCAGCGCCACCGCAGTCCGTCGGCAAGACCCATGGCCATGAAGCCAAAGCTCAGAAATATGACGACAAAAACCGCCTGTCCTCCGGCGAGGACCGCGATGATAGCCGTTGCGAGCCCAACGGCCAGCATTCCCGGCAGCTTGCCTTCACGCACCATGATGAGGATGATCGGCACGGGTGCGATGAGCAATGAAATCTGTCCGACGACAGGAACGAGAAATCCCGCGATCATCAGTCCCGCGGACTGGAGGGCGGCGGTGAGTATGGACCGGAATGGCATATGCTCTCCAAAGAAAGGGTCTTTCGTACTTTAGTTGAAAAAGCCGTACAAACCAGAAACGAAAAAGGCTAAGCTTCGTCCGCAGATTCCAAAAGTAGGCGCTTCTAAGCGACACAGATTACGCAGATTAAAAATGACCGTCCTGAATCGTGTTTTATAGACTAAATCCGCGTCAATCTGCGAAATCTGTGATAAGTTTTTCCTCCGAGCCTTTGTTTCCGTGTTCATACCATGTCTTTCAATTTATTACGAATGAACAAAAAAAAGGAACCCCATAACCTGTTCGAAAACGGCCGGGGTTCCCTTAAGGGTTTGTTGCGATCCGCCCTGCGGTTTAACCGGTCTTTTCACCGGAGAACGGCAGGAGCGCGATGTTCCTGCCGCGCTGAATCGCCACGGTGATCTCGCGCTGATGACGGGCGCAGTTGCCGGAGATGCGGCGGGGAAGGATCTTGCCCCGTTCGGTGATGAAGAACTTCAGGGTCTTGAGGTCCTTGTAGTCGATGAACGGCGTCTTGTCGACACAGAACCTGCAGACCTTCTTTCTGACCTGGAACCGCTTCTTGCCGCCTCCGCCGGGACGCGTGTCCCGGGGCCTGCCGCCCTCGGAAGAGCGGGGCCCGGACGGCCGGAATCCTGACGGTCTGGGTGCCGACGGGCTGGGTGTCGACGGTCTGGGTGCCGACGGGCTGGGTTCAATAGTTTCTGCCATGTGCGTGTGCTCCTCTTATTTGGTTGTGGTCCGTGTCCGGACCGGTCCCGCGGATGATCGTTCAGAAGGGAATCTCCCCTTCGTCCACGGGCGGCTCGGGCGCGGGTTCCTGCTGATCATGCTTCCCGCTCTGGCCTGCTGTCTGGCCGGACCGTTTCGGCATGAAGTTGACGGTCTGCGCAACAACTTCGACCTTGCTGCGCTTCTGGCCGCTGTCCTTGTCGTCCCACCGCCGCTGCTGCAGTCTGCCTTCCACCAGGATGGCGTCGCCTTTGTTCAAGTACTGGCCGCAGTTCTCGGCCGTTTTCCCGAACACGACGATGTCGATGTAACTGACCTCGTCCTTCATCTCGTCGCCCTGTTTGTAGCGGCGGTTCACGGCGATGGCAAAGCTCGCGACGGCGGTCCCGCTGGGGATGTACCGCACTTCGGGATCGCGGGTCAGGTTGCCGAGGAGGATTACCCTGTTGAAACTGTTCATGACGCTCCTTCCTGGTCACCCGCTGCGCGGGGAACGGCAGCGGCGTGAAGACTATCGGCGATCGGCGAAGGTCCTGGTGACGGACGGTCCCGCGGGCTTGGCCCCGGCCGGCTTTTCCTTCTTGGGCTTCGGCGGCGCCTTGACACGCAGTTCTTTCTCGAGTTTCACGGAGAGGAACTTGATCACCGCGTCTGTCAGCTTGTAGGTCCGCTCAAGCTCGCTGATCGCGGCGGGCGTTCCCTTGAACTGGAAGAACGCATAGTGGCCGCGCTTCTGCTTCTTGACCTCGTAGGCAAGCTTCTTCTTGCCCCAGTCCTCGAACTTGAGCATCTCGCCGCCCTGCTTTGCTACCACATCCTGCATCTTTTTGATTATGGCGTTGGTGTCGTCGTCCGAAAGGGTGGGGGTGATGATGAAGATGGATTCGTAGATATGCATCGTTACTGCCTCCTTCTGGGTTATAGCCCTCCGATGGTAAAGCCCCCTCTTCCTTCGTCCTTCTCCCTCCAGGGGAGAGGGGCAGGGGTGAGGGGAGTCTATGTATTCGGAGAGCAAGGAGTAATCCCTGGCGGCCTCGTACAACGACCGGGGGAATCGACCTTACTCATTTTTAGGAAACATAAATATAACAGAAGGAAGCTGGAAATG
>CAYILT010000067.1:10776-13904 GCA_964364055.1 uncultured Nitrospiraceae bacterium
GGGGGCTCTCCAGTGCAGCGGCGGGGCGCAATGTCGTCCGCTGCCAGCTCATATTCTGATTTCAACACCTCGTGCAGTGTGCGGATGCTATCGATCTCTGGCCGATCCGCGATGCCGGCAACGTTGAAGCCGGGGCAGATGTCGATATCTTTCTGCGATAGATAGTTCTGGTGAATCAACACCTCGCGGATCTGGTCGGCGGCGTCGGGGTATTCGCGCTCATCAGGGTCGTGGTTCTGGAGCAGGAAGTCTCGGTAGCAGTTGGTAGGTCTGGTAGAGTGGAGCAAAACCCGACATCAATCGTCTCATCGATTTCAATGCTCTGTTCGATTCATGACACAGTATCCAGCGCAGCCCTGAGAATCGCGACCGAAACAACGGAGATCTCTGATATTGCATGATTCCTTGTCGGGATCATCGATCATAGTTGCAATTGTGACGAGTTTTGCATTTCCCTAACCGACCTACCGGTTCTTGGTTAAACAGGAATCTCCAAATTGGGGACTTGATACAAAGTCGATTTACCAATATCGCCAGCATAGCCGTATTTATGGAGAATACTTGAGCATGTATCGTAAAGCCCATCTTCCATCCTTGGATCAAATGTAATTTGCTCTATAATGTTCGACGGGTCCAAATTGTAAGGGTAATAATCATTCGTACCATTATTCTCCGGAGCAAGATAAATCAGGCGGATTTCATTCTCTGGCTTGAAGGCCTCGCGTTTAAAGAGCAAAGAATCAGCTTGTTCCTGAGTTCCAACCTCTATCCAGCGAGGATCATCGAACCAAGATATTATTTCCTTTTCTGTTTTGTATTGAACACGCCCGATAAAGCAAGCGAGTCCTGCAAGGGGATCGTTGATGCCATGTTCTTTCCACTGGGGGTCATAGTGCGCGTGAAGACTATGTATAAGACTTTGATAAAGTTTTTTTATTGTTGTTTTCAATCGAACCCCATTGCACTTAGGGACGTACATGCGCCAAGCGGCATCCGTCTCTTCAGTCAGTGTCCAACACTGCCCATAAGCGCGATCTCGTAAAGGATGTTTGAATAAGCTACCTGTTGGTTTTTAAAATACCAGGTGCTTGAGCATGTTCTCAAAAGGATCGTCCCATTTTCGTGGCGAGCCGAGAGTATTCTGACCTTTTACAATAATGGACAGAACGCGTTCAATTGTAGTAAATCTGAATATTGGGGTTTCCACTTCATTTTGACTGATGCCAATATAATTATTCATAACCTGTGCTTTCTGTTTACTGCCGGGTTCTGATGCGGGCTACGCAACTGTCGGGTTTTGCGTTGCGCTACCCGACCTACCAACTTTTGTGATCATGACTCACCCCAGACGCGGGCGAGGGTAGCCTGGATTTTCTTCTCGAAGCGGACGACCAGTTCGCGGTTGGCGGCGACCAGCGCCTGCTCTGCTTCGATCTCGGCGACGATTTGTTGCTGGGTTTCGAGGGGAGGGAGGGGGAGCCTTGCCTCGATTAAGCTCCGTATTGGGAGCTGGGGCTGTGCGGCACCTGAAATAATCGCATCCCTCTGCGCTCGGAAATTATCCGATTGGAAGAAATGGAAAAGGAAACTTCCAGATAGCTTAGTGGCATCTGGCCGGAAAATGAGCATGCCAGAGTTAATTCGTATGTGATCAAACTCGACTGCTTCATCATAGAAAGCTGTGTTTCCGATAGTGCCTCGTGTTGTGAGCAATACATCCCCACGCTCTAACTTCCCCTTCCGCAGGGCCTGGTCTTTCTCTGCACTAATGAATTCCAATTCATCGAACTTGAATCCATCCGCACGAACGTTCTTTGTATTCAGGAACAGACAATGGCCCGTGGTGGAAAAGTCTTCTTTGCTCGGATAGTTTAAACCTCGATCACCATCAATAATCTGAAACGGTGCTTCTTCGAATTTAGGAATTGGCCAGTCGGGGTGGATGGGAATGTGGGGGCGGTAGTTGTCGAGGACGGCATGCGCGCCGTTGATGACTTTCTGGTAGCCCTCGATCTCCGCCACGATCTCCTTCTGCACCTCCAGCGGCGGCAGGGGGATTTGGAGTTCGCAGAACTTGGATTTGGAAATCTCCGCGAATGTTCCGCCCGTCGCCCATGCCTCCATCGTCGGCACAAGTTTGGTGAGCGCGAGCGCAACATACTCAGGCACGGCCCGCGCCGAATCCTCGATGACGATGTTTTTGAAACCCTGATTCGTTGCGATGGGGACGCGGTTGATAGCAATGCGCCCAATGGTCGCACGAGTAGAGACAACGATCGAGTTTGCTGGGATCATCTTCGCGGAGGATTCGCGCAAGCCTTTCTCGGAAATCGTCCGCTTCGTCGTGGTGATTTGCGAGATGAAGTCGGTTGCCGGAAGATCGACGAGTGTCGCCCAAGGAATTCCGCCGCCCCAATACTCTTCCACGTCGGACTTGGGCGTGCCGCCGCTCTCCACGCGGAATAGACTTGCGTCACCAAGAAAAACAAGCGGGAAGGAGTGATTGCTCGCTGCTCCCTCCCGATACCGCTCCCCGCTCAGGTTATAGTCGCCATTCGCGGCAAGCTTTTCTTTCTCCACGATGAGAGCGTTGGGGGTGGACAGCGTGGACGAACTGGAGTGGAGGGACTGGAGCCAGGCTTTCAGAAATTCGGCGGCGACCGGCAGGTCGTTTTTGTCAATCTCGCGCCGCTGTGCACCGAGGCCGAAGCCGTCGTTCTCAACCTTGAAGAAAGCGATGGTGTTGGCTTTCTTGGCCAGCGACTTGTCGAGGATTAGGATCGAGGTCTTGACGCCGGAGTAGGGATTGAACACCCCCGCCGGCAGCGAAACCACGGCGACGAGGTACTCCTCCACCAGCATCTTGCGCAGTTGCTTGTAGGCGGTCTGGCTCTGAAAGATGATGCCTTCGGGCACGATGATCCCGGCGCGACCGTTGGGCGTGAGGTGCTCGGCCATGTAGTCTACGAACAGCACTTCGCTGCGCTTGGACTGCACAGAGAAACGGTTGTGGGGCATGATGCCGCCCTTCGGCGACATGAAGGGCGGATTGGCGAGGATGACGTCGGCGTACTCGTTCCAGCGGTCCTGGCTGGTGAGGGTGTCGTACTCGACGATGTGCGGGTCGG